>CATWCP010000069.1 GCA_958349325.1 uncultured Collinsella sp. | reverse complement strand
TATCGATGTCGTTGACCTCGGGCGTGACGATATAGCCGTTGAGCATCTCGGCGCACTTTTTGCGTGCGAGCGGCACGATGGGAGTGTGGTCGGCCACGCCGCCGCCGATGATGATCTTTTGCGGCGCGTAGCACAGCGTGTAGGTCATGAGTGCCTGTGCCAGATAGCCGGCGAGCAGGTCCATGGCCTCCGAGTCATCGGCCATGTCTCCGGCGCTCTTGCCATCCCAGCGCTTTTTAACGCCGGGGCCGGCGATGAGGCCCTCGAGACAGTTGTCGTGGAAGGGGCAGGCGCTGTGCTCGCCAATGGTGTCGCGCGGGTCGCGCGTGACCAGGATGTGGCCGGCCTCGGGATGCATCATGCCGTGCACGAGCTGGCCGCCCGAGAGCACGCCGGCGCCCACGCCGGTACCGATGGTCAGATACACAACGTCAGTGAGGCCCTGGGCGCAACCAAAGGTGACCTCGCCCAGGCAGGCGACGTTGACGTCGGTGTCGTAGCCGCAGGGAATATTGAGCTCGTTTTGGATGGTGCCCAGCAGGTCAAAGTAGCGCCATGCCGTTTTGGGCGTCTCCAGGATCTTGCCGTATTGGGGCGAGGCAGGGTTGACTGCGGTGGGGCCAAAGGCGCCGATGCCCAGCGCGGCGATGCCCTTGTCGGCAAACCATGCGTTGACGGCCTCGACGGTCTCCTGCGGAGTCGTGGTCACGATCTGCTCACGCTCCAGGACCGTGCCGTCTGCATAGCCCGTGGCGCAGACCATCTTGGTGCCGCCGGCCTCGAGCGCTCCGATAAGTTGCTGCTCTTCCATAATATTCCTCTCACTGGGACGAGTTGCTCCATGACTAAAGTATAGAGCTCTAAACCATTTAAGAAAGCGCCATAAAAAGAAGCCTCGCAACGCGGCAGGCGGTGCGGGGCTTCTTTAGTTACTTTAGTTGCCGGGCCGTCCTTACCCGCGCGGTTTGATTTTATCACGCAGGGACTTGAGGTTCTCCAGTGCCGCGTTAAGCGTCTCGTCTCGCTTGGCAAAGTGGAAACGAATCAGGTGGTTGACGGGCTCGCGGAAGAAGCTCGAGCCGGGCACGGCGCCCACGCCCACCTTAGACGCGAGGTCCTCGCAGAATTCGAGGTCGCTGTCATAGCCAAACTCAGAGATGTCCATCATGACGTAGTAGGCGCCCTGCGGCACGTTATGCTCAAGACCGATGCTGTCGAGTCCCTGGCAGAACAGGTCGCGTTTGGCGGTATAGAGGTCGAGGACCTCATCGTAATAGCTGTCGTCGAAATTGAGGGCGGTGACGACGGCTTCCTGCAGGGGAGCGGCGGCGCCCACGGTGAGGAAGTCGTGGACCTTTTTGATACGCTCGGTGATTTCGGCAGGGGCGATAGTGTAGCCCAGGCGCCAGCCGGTGATGGAGTAGGTCTTGGACAGCGAGCTGCAGCTGATGGTGCGCTCAAACATGCCAGGCAGCGTGGCCATGTAGACGTGCTCATGGGGTGCGTAGACGATGTGCTCGTATACCTCGTCGGTGATGCAGTAGGCGTCGTACTTTTTGCAGAGGTCGGCGATAAAGGTGAGCTCCTCGCGCGTAAAGACCTTGCCGCAGGGGTTGGAAGGGTTGCACAGGACGATGGCTTTGGGGTCGTTGTCGCGGAAGGCCGCCTCGAGTGTCTTGCGGTCAAAGTCGAATGTGGGTGGGTTGAGCGGCACGTAGATGGGCTCGGCACCCGAAAGGATCGTGTCGGCGCCGTAGTTCTCGTAGAACGGCGAGAAGATGACGACCTTGTCGCCGGGGTTCGTGACCGTCATCATGGCGGCCATCATGGCCTCGGTGGAGCCGCAGGTGACTACGATATTCTCGTTGGGGTTCACCGGCATGCCCATAAAGTGCTCCTGTTTGGCGGCGAGCGCCTCGCGCATGGCCTGGGAGCCCCAGGTGATGGAGTACTGGTGATAGAGCGGCTTGGGGTCGCTGGCGATGGTACTCAGGCTATCGAGCAGCTGCGCCGGGGGATCGAAGTCGGGGAAGCCCTGCGACAGGTTGACGGCGCCATACTTGTTGGAGATGCGCGTCATGCGGCGGATGACGGAATCGGTAAACGTTGCCGTGCGGTTGGAGAGTTCTTTCATGCCGGTCCTTTCGAGCATTTGCAGTGGGGCAAGTTTACTCCTATGAAACCGGTGGGATTTGCTCGAAATGGTCTCGAAAAACTCTTTTCAAAATTCTTGAAAATTGGGGCTTGCATCGCGTGGCGTTCCTTGCAATAATAGTCGAGCGCGAAGCGCACAGGACACGGTGGGTGTAGCTCAGTTGGCTAGAGCGACGGGTTGTGGTCCCGTAGGTCGAGGGTTCGAGTCCCTTTACCCACCCCAGTTCTTGCTTCGTGTTGATATCGGGTCGTTAGCTCAGTTGGTAGAGCAGGGGACTCTTAATCCCAAGGTCCAGGGTTCGACCCCCTGACGGCCCACCACACGATATCTCCTCTAAAGTCCGCCATAACGGACTTTAGCTTTGGGTCGTTAGCTCAGTTGGTAGAGCAGGGGACTCTTAATCCCAAGGTCCAGGGTTCGACCCCCTGACGGCCCACCCAAAGATTGTTAAAGCGACTGGCTCAGGCTGGTCGCTTTTTTGTTGACCTCGTATGGGGTCGAACCCGTAAGGGCGCGGAGCTGAGGAAATACGTAAGCATTTACCAGCGTAGCGCGCAAGGCGCCTTGGCGCCGCAGCGGCCGCCTGCGCAGCAGGCTGACCCCCTGACGGCCCACCAAAGCATGTTAAAGAGACTGGCTTCGGCTGGTCGCTTTTTTGTTGACCTCGCATGGGGTCGAACCCGAAAGGGCACAGCCGCTTTCACAGATCGAGCCTACCCTGGGGATCGGTAAAACCGTCAGTACCCTCCTTGAGTTTCTTCTCGTCTGCCTTCACGCGACGCTCGAGCTTTTTTGTATCCTCGGCAGGCGGTAGGTTCTCGGGGACAATTCCGCGGTCGATGAGGCTGCCACGCACGCTTGTGTTGTTCTCGACGTGCTCTTGCTTGATCTGGTCCAGGCCGTACAGGTCGTGTTCCTCGGCGTTGAAGGCCGTCATCGAGTTCGTAAGGTCCTTTGCTTTGATGAGGACATCGGCTAACCTGTCCGCCAATGCCGCGCTCTTGGGTACGCCGAGCTGCTGCTTCATTTCCGCCGTGCTTCTGCCGCCGAATAACGCCTCATCGCCCTTCGACTTGATGATCGCGAATCCTTTGGAGTCCACGCCGCGTTTGAACGCAATACCCGAGAGCTGTTTCTCTGAATCGGATAGCGAGTGGCGCGCCTGCAAGCGCTGAATCTCTGCGAAGCGCTGCTCTATGAGCTCTTGGCGGCGCGTCTGCACGGCAAAGTATGCCTGGGCGAGCGCGCGATCTCTGGCTTGTTTGAATCTCCGTTCTGTGCGATTAAATAGCATGCATAGCGCGTAAGTTTGTAGTCTTTAACCGCGCGAGCGGCGACACCGGCAGTTACCATTTTCGTGGTGTCACGAAAATGGGAATCAACTGGAGTTTTGTTTGTTTCGCATGAGACTGTTGCCCTCTTAACAACTTCGGCGAAGTTCTCCCATCGAGTGTACCCCATGGGTTCCATTAAATCGCGTGCGAGCCAATACTCAACGCCGTCTTCCACATTGGCGTAGCTATCAAGTTTGACACGCCACTTCTCGATATCACTACTGTCCATATCTCCTCCTCGCTGGTCTATTGTCTGTGCGGGCTTTGCCCGCTCTGTATTCAGAATTAGGATACGCTGCCGTGCGGACACGAATAGGCCCCGTGCCACCTCGAGCTCACGGGGCCCATAGATATCGATTAGGTGTGTTCTGCTTTAGATGGGTGTCCAGTTTAGTCCGTTCGATAGTGCGATCCGAGGCTTTCGGTTCGCTTGCGCATGGCTTTGACCATTTCCTGTGCTAGTTGAATCTGCGACTGAAGGCGGGCGAGGGCAGCGATTTCGCTGTCCTGGGCTTTCTGTGTGCTCAAGGTCGTTGCCTCCGTCTTCAAGCCCTCAAGCTCGTGTAGTGCTTCGGATAGGCCTGTTTCGGTGCGGTTGATCATGCAATAGGTACTCATCGTGTGCTTAAGGCTGCGGGTCAGGCGCTCGGCATCTGTTGTGGCAATGCCGTGCTGGGGGAGGGCGATATCCGCCTTCAGGGCTGTCTTAGGCTCTTTCTGCGCTGCAAGGGCTGCCGATGCGCCTGCGATGCGCCCGAACACGATGCCGTTGGCGCTTGACAAGCCACCAATGCGGTCGGCTCCGTGCATGCCGCCTGTCGCCTCGCCGCAAGCGTAGAGACCCTCAACGCCCGTGTACGCGGTCTTATCGATCTTGATGCCGCCGTTAGCGGCGTGGGCATACATCGCAACGCGCATCTCGTCAGTCGGGGCGATGCCGTGCTCGTCTTGCAGCCAGGTGGCAAAGGTCTGCACAAACTCTGGGACATCCTCGCGGGGGAAGTCGTAGTGGAGTGCCAGGCCTTCGACACCTGCCTGATCGATGACGAGATCGATAGCGCGGGAGGCCAAGCGTGACGTGAAGGGACCATATCCAGAGCGCTGCTCGAGCAGGTCGTCCAGCTTGTCGTCGGCAATATCTGCCGGCTGGTCTACATGTACGTAGCGCCAGGTCTTCTCGTTAAAGACAAGGTTGCGCTTGGGCTCGATGAAGCCGGGCATCATCTGCATGAACTCTATATTAGTAAGCGATGCGCCGTGCGCCAGCGCGATGGCCTGTGATGAGCTGAGCACGTCGGCGGAAGTGAGGCTTCGCTCGAACAGGCCACCCGTGCCACCGGCTGCGATGATCGTGGCTTTGGTAGCAAAGGGCACGATTCGATCTTCGGTGAGGTTGTAGAGCACGGTTCCGGTGATTCTGCCGTTCGTGTCCTCAATAAGGTCGATAAGCTCATGGCGGGGGAGCAGGCGAATGCCGAGCGACTCGATCCGGGCTGTCAGAGCGTCCTCAAGGGGCTTGCGGGTGAGGCCGCGCCACATGCGCGTCTTGTGGTCAAAGCAGGGGATAAACTGCTTTTGCTGAGCGCTCTCAGCGTTTTGCGGACGCTTGAGCTCAACGCCCAGGTCTTGCTCGAGCCATTCAATTGCCTGGGGAATGCCGTGGACAAACGTCTGGACAAGCTCGGGGTCGGCGACACCGCCGCCGACGGTCTGGATGGTGTCGATGAGGTCTTGTTCGTCGTCTTCGTTAACGGGTCCGATAAGCCCTAGGCCCCAGGTTCCAGGGAAGAAGCTCGATCCACTCATGGTCTTGCCGGCGCTTGCCACAGCGACGGTTGCGCCCGTGCGTGCCGCTTCGATGGCGGCACAAAGGCCCGCAATGCCAGATCCAATTACCAGTACATCAGTCGATTCCATCGGATTCCTTTCTCGTCCGGCGCATTGTCGCACGGGTGATCGGCAATGGGGCCGCAAAGACCCGGCAAATCGGTAAAGGGCAAATATGGCAGGTGGGCGTCAGGTGGACTCGGCCACTTCGGTCGGCCCATTTGATAAGTTGCGGTGGAATACGGACTGTTTTGGCCTGTATGGATGCAATTCAGTCCGTATTTCACCACAACTGATACATCGGACCCTTTAATAAGAGTAACCAATTTGAGACGGGGCAAACAAAAAGAGCCGCTACCTCGAAAGGTAGCGGCTCCAAAGCTCAACTATATGAGCATCGCGCGGGCGCGATTAGGCCTTGAGGGCCTCCTCGACGGCGACAGCGCAGGCGACGGTGGCACCAACCATGGGGTTGTTGCCCATACCGATGAGACCCATCATGTCGACGTGCGCAGGCACGGAGGAAGAACCGGCGAACTGGGCGTCGGAGTGCATACGGCCCATGGTGTCGGTCAT
>CATWCP010000068.1 GCA_958349325.1 uncultured Collinsella sp. | reverse complement strand
GCCGAGCATGGCGAAGCCCATGGCCGGCAGGATGTTGGCGGCAACGCCAAAGCCAGCAAGGACAAAGGGCGGGATGAAGTCGAGCAGGCCCTGGATGGCGTCAGCACCCAGATAGAACGACAGCGAGCACAGCAGGAACGCCATGATGATACCGGTCAAACCAATCAGGAAGTGCATCGCATAGACGCCCTTAAGGTTGCCCTGGGCAGAGAAAACATCGGCGCGGTCGACCAGGATCGGCAGGGCGGCGTTAAGGATGTTCTTGATGGCAAGGCACAGCGTGGCGATGGGCATGGCAAGCGCGATGGCTGCCTCGGTGCTCTGGCCCAGCTGGATAGCGAAGGCGCAGGCGAGCACGCCGCCGATCGTCTCATCAGGCGGCACGTAGGCGCCGATGGAGATCGAGCCCATGAACAGCAGCTCCAGACTCGCACCGATCGCGAGGCCGGACTGCAGGTCCCCCAGCACCAGGCCCACGAGCGGGCACAGGGCGATGGGGCGGAACGCATAGAGCGTACCGAGCTGGCAGTCGAACTTACCAAATGCGGCGATAAGTCCGATGAGGATTGCTTGGGTAAGCATATATCCCCCTTTCCTAATAGGACACTACGAAGAGCTCAGACTCTTCGAAATTGAACGCCTAGAGCACGCTGGCGCAGTCGACCTTGGGGTCATCGGCCAGGGGTCGAATCTCGACCTCAACGCCACGATCCAGCATCTCGCGCACATCGGCTTCCTCGGCCGCGGTCAGGAAGATCTGACGAGAGACCTGACGAGCATCGGGACGCTTCTCGTCCTTGGGCTTGGTGTTGCCCAGGTTGACCGACTTGATCTGCGGGCAGCCCTCAACAAGCTGCTTTGCCTCAGCAATAGTGGCGACACAGATGATCATCTTGTACTTGTCGGTCACGCCCGAGTTGATAGCTTCGATTGCATGCTCCATATCTTTGATGACGAGCTTGCAGCCGGCAGGCTTGCCCATCTTGAGCGTCGTCTTCCACACCGGGTCGTTAGCGACCTTATCGCCCACGCAGAAGATGCAGTTGGAGCCAAGGCCCTGAACCCAGGAAACTGCGACCTGGCCATGAAGCAGGCGATGGTCAACGCGAAGTAGCTGAATCATAATGTGACCCCCCAAAGGTCTTGTGCCGTCTTACGGCGTGTCAGTAGGTGCTGCGGATTAGAACTCTTCTTCCTCGTCGCCATCGACCAAAAGATCGTTGACAAACTTCACGCGCGTATCGTCCGCAGCGACGATGGCGCGAATCGTCTCCTCAACCGGCGCCGACTCGTCAGAGAACAGCAGCTGGATGAGGAGAGGAAGGTTCATGTTGGTAACGAGGTACGTGCGGGGACGCGTCTGGACGATCTTGGTGAACTCGTTGTTGACGCTGCCGCCAAAGAGGTCGGTGCAGACAACGACATCATCGTCAGCAGACATGCCTGCCAGCAGTTTTTGGGCCTCCTCGGCCACGTCCATGCGGCCATCGACGAACATCGAAAGATCGTGGACGTTGTCGCGAGCGCCCGAGAGCAGCTCGACGCTCTCCTTGATGCCGGTAGCGAAGTGCGCATGGCTGGCGATGATGTACTGTCTCATTCTGTGTTCCTCTCAATAGCCCGGCACGGTCCCACACCCGTTTTTTAGTAGTCGAACTGGTGATAGTAGCGACGATACTTGAGGTTGTGCTTGGTGACCGTCTCGTAGTAGCGAGCCAGGCGGTCGGTCACGAGCACCGTCAGAATCCACGGGGAGACGATGACGCGGAACTCGTCGTCAAGGCCGGGGATCGCGAACTCGGCGGTGTCGATGATGTTGATGTCGGTGTCGCCGGTCACGCCGCGGTTGAGGAAGGCGCGGACGCGCTCGTCGAGCTTGCGGTTCTCGTCCTCGCCCATGAACAGGAAGACCGGGACGCCGGGCTCCACGAGCTCGAGGGTGCCGTGGAAGAAGTCGGCCGAGGTGATGTAGCGGGTGCGCTTCCACTGCATCTCCTCGAGGATGCACATCGAGAACAGGATGGTCTCGCCCCACAGGGCGCCGGAGCCGATGAACATGGTGTAGGGGGCCAGGGCGTACTTCTTGGCGAGCTCCTCGGCGCGCGGCTCGAAGCGCTTGCGGATGTCGAGCATGTCCTTCCAGACGTCCCTCGTCTGCTCGATGAACAGGTCGAACTTGGGGAAGCAGCCGCGGCGGTTGAGCAGGCGCAGGCCGAAGCAGTCGGCGAGGTAGTAGCCCTTCTCGCAGCCGCCGGCGCCGTGGTCGGAGGCCATCATGACGCAGTTCTCGGCGCCCACGGCGCGGCCGATCTTGCCCTCGGGGTTGGTCATGGCGAAGACGCGCACGCCCATCTCCTTCATCTTGCCGATGGCCTCGAGCACCTCGGGGGTGGTGCCGGACTCGGAGGCGGTCAGCACGACGGAGCGCTCGGTCATGCGCTTGTGGCCCATGACGTTCCACTCGGCGGCGTGGATCAGGTAGACCTCGAGGTCGCGGTCGCCGAACTTGTTCATGAGGTACTCGAGCTGCATGAGCTCGTCCCAGGTGCCGCCGACGCCCATCAGGAACACGGCGTCGTAGCCCTCGTCGGCGACCTTGTCGGCGAGCGCGGTCATCTTCTTGCCGGTCTCGTAGAGCGCCTTACCGTCCTCGAGATAGCCCTCCTGGTCGAAATGCATGATCTCGATCTTCTCGGTTTCCTTCATTTGTCTCTCCTTTCTGGGGTTGTTTCCACATCCCCCATGCCAACGGGCATCAAACCCGCTTACATTCCGTAACACTCGGCCGCTTTGGCCTTAAGCGCATTGACTGACTCTTCGTAGCCCTCTGCCTTGACCTCCATTTGCTTGGAGACGGCATCAAGATACGGGTGCACGTCCCATGACTTCAGACGCTCGGCTATCATGGCCGCAATCGTCTGGAAGAACACAAGATTGGGAATTGCGCTGAGCAGCGGAGCCACCTGAGGCACCGCAACCTCGTGAGCCCTACCCTTGGGATGGGCCGTGAGCAGCACCGTTTTTGTCGTAACGTTCGATAGCGCATCGGCGATATTCGCAAGACGCTCCGACCCCTGCGGATCGTCGACGATAAACACCAGATAGCCCGGAACGATCTGCATCTCGGGACCGTGGACGAACTCCTCGCCTTCGTGATGCATGGCAGGAATCTTGATGGTCTCGCTCAGCTTGAGGGCCGCCTCTTCGGCAACGCCATAGTTGGGGCCGTTGCCGACGACCATGGCGGGCGTGTGCTCAGAAAGCTCGAGCATGTGGTCTTGAACATATGCCTCGGCTGTCTCGCACATGGTGGCGTTGGCTCGAATGGCCTCGCGCAGGTCGTCAAGACGTTGGGCAACGCCCTCGACATCAATCGTTCCGCGCGCTTGACCGCCGTAGATGCCAAAGAGCACCAGGTACTCGACGAGGACCTCGACGCCCAAGGTCACAAAGTCCACCGACTCGACGCCCACGCCGTAGTCAAGAACGATGTCAGTGTGCTCCTTGATGGGAGCCTCGACATTTGCCGTGAGCGCAACCGCAGGCATATCGTGCGCGCGCATGTAATCGAGCGCCGCAATCGTATTGGTCGAATAGCCGCTCTGAGAGACGGCGATGTTGAGCGCATGCTGCGGATAGATGTGCTCAAAATCGACGAAGGCCTCGGGCGTCACAACGGATACCTGCATCTGCAGCGCGTCTTGCAGGTAATCGCGGGCGCAATCGGCGGCATGGCGCGACGAACCCGAAGCAACGATGCGCAGTGCGTTAAAAGAACCAGACTGGAAAATATCAACGAGCTGCGCTACCAACTCAGACGAACACTCGAGGTTCTCTCCCATGCGCACATGGGCGAGTTGAACGTAATCGAGCATCTTCATCGTCTCACCTCCCAACAAATCATTAGTATTTGATACCAATCACGATTACAGGTTACGGCTTTTTGATACCTCTTTGTCGATTAATTTATTCCCTTCGGTGAACGGTCGATTTTGAGCCCTGTAAGGTTGTATATACAGCTGGCTCAACGGTCAGGATCGTTTAGTTTTCCCAGCCGTTATACAAAAACACCAGCTAGTACGTATAGGTGTATCCACCCGCATCGCCGCGGTTAAATGACTTGACGTACTCAATTGCTTGGCCACTCGCGTCGTAACTCACGCACTCCAGCAGCAGGGCAAGGTCACCTTGCTCCAACCCAAGCAGACCGGCGTCTCGTGCGCCCAGCGCTTCGATATCGAGCTTTTCCTGTGCCATGACCGGCTTTCGACCCAACATCTCATAGGTCTCGTACAGACTGAACACCGACACGTCGATTTCTTCGATGGTCGGGAACAGCAGACAGGGGATCAGCGCCATCTCAATCGATACGGGATCGCCGTTAATGCAGTTCAGACGTCGAATGGAATAGAGCAGGTCGTCCTCGGCAATGCCAAATAGGTCAGCGTAGTATGGCCCCGCATAACGCTTGGAGCGCGCCAGAATGCGGACGGACGGTTCGCCGCCCGAGGCGCGAACCGATTCACGGAAGCCGCTCGTACGCTCAAACGCAACGGGCACCTTCTGTGCCACGAAGGCACCCTTTCCGCGGACACGGCGAATCTGGCCGCGACGAACTAGCTCGTCCACGGCGCTCCGGATAGTCAGGCGTGTCGTGCCAAACTCCTCGGCAAGCTCATTTTCGGACGGAATCATCGAACCCGTGGGGTATATTCCGCGCTCGATACGCTCCTCGACGCGGCGTCGAATGCGCATATAAGCCGGGGTGGCATCTACTGTTTCAGCCATTGTTCACCTGCCACGCTCCTCATGCCGTTCTTTTCGCCGTTATCGGCAAAGCGGAACTTTGTGGGCAAAATCACCGATTTACAATGCTCCACAAAACGCATGTCCTTATCAAATTCGATCGTGCTCTCATAGAACACCGGCGTTCCCTCTTCTTGCTGGAGCAGCTCGGCCTCTTCGGCGTTCAAGCGCGAGATGGAGATATGCTCACGTCCATGCTCAACGCGCACGCCACCTTCTTTGAGCAAAACATCGTAAAGGCTCTCACACTCAAAATCGTGCTCGGGAAGCGATGGGCACAGGGACAGGTTAACGTGAGCGGTCTCGATTGACGCCGGCTCGCCCTCGATAAGTCGAACGCGCTGCATGCGGAGCAAGGGAGCGCCTACAGCCACCCCAAGCTTGTCGGCAAGCGCCTCATCCGCCTCGATGGTCCCGGTGGAAACCAGACGAGAAGAGGGGTGCAGGCCGGCAGTCCGCACAGCATCGGAAAAGTTATACGTTTCCTGGAAGATGTTCAGCGGCTTGGGAGGACAAACATACGTGCCCGATCCGCGACGGCTCTCGAGCGTTCCACACGAGATAAGCCGCGTGATACCGGCACGCAACGCCGTACGCGAAACGCCAATCTCTTCGCACAGCACGCGCTCGGCCGGCAGGCGATCGCCGCCGGCAAGCTGATGGTGCTGGATATACCAAAGAATTCCCTCAACAGCACAATCTTTGGGGGGAATTGCATAAGATTCGCCTGCCATTGCACAGACTCCTCATTCAGACACGTATGCCGCCAAAATTAGGCCAGCCCTCCCATGGCATCAAATTCGGCCTTGATCTTCTCGGCGACATTCCGATACGACTTATATAGGCTTGAATCGCGTTTGACTTCGTCGGTCATAACGGGAATCTCTAATTTGGAAACCTCGTCTTTTCCCGTCTGAACCGCCACAACAACGCCCATACCAAGACACATATTACGCTTGGCAGCGTTTATTTTCGCCGCCTTGGCAGGATTTGCCAGGATACGCTGGGCAAATTCCTGTTTTGAAGCCACTTCCTCGGCCTCCGGATTGCCCACCTCGGCTACTTCGCACTGCAACACGTCCGCATAGTCAAAAATCTTCGGCTCGCCGCCGCGCTGATGTACGGCCCACTTGCGATGCGTGGCATCCTGGTAGATAGCCGGCAAAAACGTAAACCGCGGCGGGTCCAAAATCGTATCCGTGATGGTAAACA
>CATWCP010000067.1 GCA_958349325.1 uncultured Collinsella sp. | reverse complement strand
TTCCCCGCCACCTTGAATTGACTAGGACCTCTGCAAAGGGGTCCTTTTCTTTTATTGAGGGCTCTGCGGAAATTGCGTCCCGGAATTTGGCTTCAGAGTGGGATGCGCTTTCCGGCGCTTACTTCCGACGTGCGTGCACATCTCGGGCCCGCCCGCTCAGACATTCCTCCCGCTTTTGCGCCACTTTACAGACCGTTCGGTCGTCTGTCCGCATGCGCGGGTATACTCAAAACGATACTTTTCCTATGCAATACGATGCAGGCTCGGCCTGCACGATCCGAAGGGGGCAGTGATGGAGAGGATACTCGGCGTTAATCTCTCTGGCTGGTTTATTCCCGAGCCTTGGGTGACCCCGTCGCTATACGCGGCGACCGGTGCATCCAATGCGGCCGAGCTGCAGGAGGCCATGGGCACCGCCGCCTATAACGAGCGCATGCGCCGTCATTACGAGACGTTTGTGAGCGAGGATGATTTCCGTCGCATGGCGCAGATCGGCCTCAACGCCGTGCGCCTGCCGGTGCCTTGGTATGCCTTTGGCTCACAGGAGTCCGATGCCTCCTACATCTCGGTTGTCGATTACATCGACCGCGCGATTGAGTGGGCTGCCAAGTACGACATCCGCGTGCTGCTCGATCTGGCGACGGTGCCCGGTGGCCAGGGCGATTCCAACGATTCGCCCGCCACGCCGGAGGCTGTTGCCGAGTGGCATTCGTCCACCAACGGTCGTCATGTCGCACTCGACGTGCTCGAGCGCTTGGCCGATCGCTACGGCGAGGCCGAGAGCCTGCTGGGTATTGAGCTGCTGGATACGCCGCAGATGAGTGTCCGCAAGAGCCTCTTCACCATGACGGATGGCATTCCTGCTCACTACCTGCGCAATTTCTATCGCGATGCTTACGAGCTCGTCCGTTCGTATATGCCCGAGGATAAGATCGTCGTTTTCTCGTCGTCGGGGCATCCCAGCGAGTGGAAGCATTTTATGCGCGGCGCCAAGTACAAGAACGTCTACATGGACCTTCACCTGTACCATTACCGCGACGAGCATGCGCTCGACATCACGAGCCCCCGCGGGCTGACGACGGCGATTTCGCGTAACAAGCGCGAGCTTAAAGAAGCGATTTCAACTGGGTTCCCCGTGCTGGTGGGCGAATGGTCGGGCGCGGCGATCTTTGCCAACTCGTCGGTTACGCCCGAGGGCCGCAATGCCTACGAGCGCGTGTTTATCGCCAATCAGCTGGCTTCGTTTGCGCCGGCTGCCGGTTGGTTCTTCCAAACGTGGAAGACCGAGAAGCGCATTGCAGCATGGGACGCCCGCGCGGCGCTCGGCACGCTCGAGCGCGGCATGATTGAATAGGTTGATATGACGCAAAACAGCGCCCATACGGGCAAACTCTATGTGGTCGGCACGCCCATCGGCAACCTGGGCGACCTGTCCCCGCGCGTTGGCGAAGCCTTTGCCGCTGCCGATGTCATCTGCTGCGAAGACACGCGTGTGACGTCAAAGCTGCTGATGCACCTGGGCATTTCCAAGCCGCTTGTCCGTTGCGACGAGAATGTGATCGCCAGCCGCGCCGCCGGCCTGGTCGACCGCCTGCTGGCGGGGGAGACCCTCGCCTTTGCCTCGGACGCCGGCATGCCGAGCGTGTCCGATCCCGGCCAGGCGCTGGTCGAGGCGGCGCGTGAGGCCGATGTGCCCGTCGAAGTTATTCCCGGGCCTTCTGCTTGCGTCACGGCGCTCGTTTCGTCCGGCATTCCCTGCGAGCATTTCTTCTTCGAAGGCTTTTTGGGTCGCAAGCACGGCGACCGCGTGCGCCGACTGCAGCGTCTTGCCGTGGTGCCCGGCGCACTCATCTTCTACGAGTCTCCACATCGCATCGTGGCGACGCTCGAGGCCGTGGCGGAGGTCTTTCCCCAACGTGAGGTTGCCGTCTGCCGCGAACTCACCAAGCTGCACGAGGAGGTCTTGCGCGGGCCCGCCGCCCAGCTCGCCGAGGAGCTGCGTGCTCGCGGCGAGGTAAAGGGCGAGATTGCGCTGGTCATCGCGCCGCCGAGCGAAGATGAGGAGGCCGGTATCGTGCCGGTTGGCGCCGCGGCAGCGGATCCCGACGAGGCTCTGCGCGAGGATATCCGCGCCGCGCTCGAGGAGGGAGAGCCCGCCTCTGCGGTGGCCAAGCGCCTGTCGCAGAAGTACTCGCGCCGTAAGCGCGATGTCTATGCCATGGTGCTCGATATGCAATAGATGGAGGATATCCAGCCCTTGCGCTAGAATCATCCCCTGTATGCAACGTTTTTCTGGAGGACAAACCCCATGGATCAAAGTAAGCCTTCGTTCTTTATCACGACGCCCATCTACTACGTCAATGCCGATCCGCACCTGGGCACGGCTTATTCCACCATCATCGCCGACGTTCAGGCCCGTTATCGTCGCTCCGCCGGCTATAACGTCAAGTTCCTGACCGGCATGGACGAGCACGGCGAGAAGGTCGCCGAGGCCGCAGCCAAGCACAACATGACGCCGCAGGAGTGGACCGACAGCCAGGCTCCGCACTTCAAGGAGCTTTGGAGCAAGCTCGAGATCTCCAACGACGACTTCATCCGCACCACCGAGCCGCGCCAGCATCATGCCGTGCAGTACCTGTGGGAGCGCATGAAGGAGTCCGGCTACCTGTATAAGGGCAGCTACGACGGTTGGTATTGCGTGCCTGACGAGACCTACTTCACCGATACGCAGGTCCAGAAGGGCGACGAGGAGTACGGCAGCGTCGGCCAGCACCTGTGCCCCGACTGCCACCGTCCGCTTGAGCGCGTGCAGGAGGAGTCCTACTTCTTTAAGCTTTCCGCTTTCCAGGACAAGCTGCTCAAGCTTTACGACGAGCACCCCGACTTTGTCGAGCCTGCGTTCCGCATGAACGAGGTACGTAGCTTTGTCGAGGGCGGCCTTAATGACCTTTCCGTGAGCCGTACGAGCTTTGACTGGGGCATTCAGGTCCCGTTTGACGAGGGTCACGTGACCTACGTGTGGTTCGATGCGCTGCTCAACTATATGACGGCCGTCGGCTACGGTGTCGACACCGACGAGGCGCGTGCCGAGCTGGCCTATCGCTGGCCCGCGCAGTTCCACATCGTGGGCAAGGACATCATCCGCTTCCACTGCGTCATTTGGCCCGCCATGCTCATGGCCATCGGCGAGGCCCTGCCCGAGCACGTCTTTGCCCACGGCTTCCTGACCGTGCGCAATGCCGAGACCGGCAAGGCCGAGAAGATGTCCAAGAGCCGCGGCAACGCCATCGCTCCGCAGGACGTTATCGACATGTTGGGCGTCGAGGGCTATCGCTACTACTTTATGACCGACGTCGTCCCCGGCACCGACGGTGCCATCAGCTTCGATCGCATGGAGCAGGTCTACAACGCCGACCTGGCCAACAGCTGGGGCAACCTTATCTCGCGTTCGCTCAACATGAGCGGCAAGTACTTTGATGGTTGCGCGCCCGCCAAGCCCGCATCGTTCGATGCGTTCGACAACCCGCTGGCAAAGATCGCCGATGGTCTGGTCGAGCGCTACATGGCCAAGATGGACGTGCTCGATTATGGTGGAGCTAAGGACGAGGTCATGGAGCTCATCCATGCCGCCAACCACTACATCGAGGACTCCGAGCCCTGGGCGCTTGCCAAGGACGAGGCCAAGGCTGACGAGCTGGCGTTTGTGATCTACAACCTGCTCGAGGCCATCCGCATTGCCGCTCACCTGCTGATGCCGCTCATGCCCCAGACTTCTGCCGAGGCCCTGCGCCGCCTGTCCTGCGAGGACGAGGCCGCGAGCGACGACCTCAAGGGCATTTGCGCTTGGGGCCTGCTTGCCGGTGGTCAGCCCGTCGAGAAGGGCGAGCCGCTGTTCCCGCGTCTGGGCTAAGCCGCTGCGCGCCATATCGGCAATTTGCTGTTTAGCTGTAAGGGCATGGCCGCAACGGTCCATGCCCTTTTGCTTTACGATGCAGCCACCATGTTAAGGAGGCAACCATGACAACTTCGCCTTTGGCAAACCCCACGGCAACTAGGGAGCTGCTAGAGGAGTTTGGCCTTGCGACCAAGCATCGCCTGGGCCAGAACTTCCTGATCGACAACCATGTGATCGAACGTATCTGTGAGCTCGCTGAGCTTGCGGGCGATGAGCGCGTGCTCGAGGTCGGCCCGGGTTGCGGCACGCTGACGTTGGCCCTGCTGCAGGAGGCGGCGTGCGTTACGTCGATTGAGGCAGATCCCGAGCTCGAGCCGGTGCTCGATGCTCACGCCGCCGACTACGCCAACTTCCGCTTTATCATGGGCGACGCGCTTAAGGTGGGCCCGGAGCAGATTGAGCAGGCCGCCGGCGGCGAGCCCACGGTATTTGTCGCGAACTTGCCCTATAACGTGGCGGCGACAATCATCCTGCAGTTCTTCCAGACGATGCCCGCGCTCAAGCGCGCCGTCGTCATGGTGCAAAAGGAGGTTGCCGATCGCATTGCCGCAGTGCCGGGCAACAAGACCTATGGCGGCTATACGGCAAAGCTCGGCCTGTATGCGCAGGTGACGGGTCGCTTTGAGGTGCCGCCGCGTTGCTTTATGCCGGCGCCGCACGTGGACTCGGCCGTCGTGCGTATCGACCGTGTTGACGGCGTGGTGCCCGAAGGACTCGATCGCGAATTTGTGGCCCGCGTGATTGATGCTGCATTTGCTCAGCGTCGCAAGACCATCCGCAATTCCATGAGCGCCAACGGTTTTGCCAAGGACGTGCTCGATGCCGCTTTTGAGGTTTGCGGTATCGCACCCACCACGCGCGCCGAGACGCTCGATGTTGCCGACTTTGTCCGTCTGGCCCGGGAGCTAATCCATGACGCCTAATGCCGGACGCGTGACGTTTACCAAGAAAAAGAAGACGGTTGCTTGTCCCGTGCCCTTGGCGCCGCTTGCCGACACGCATGCACATCTGCTTTCGTTTTGGGGCAAGGATGTGCCCGAGACGCTCGTGCGCGCCAAAGCCGCGGGCGTCGACCTGTTGGTGACGATGTTCGACCCCATTGCCGACAAGCGCAGCGTGGCGGACTATAGCGACTGGCTCGTGCGCGAAATTCTGCCGATGCAGGATATCCCTCAGATCAAGTATCTTGCCGGCGTGCATCCGTATGGTGCGCCGGACTATACCGACGACGTTCACGCGCAGGTCGTTGCCGCACTCGATGACCCCTTATGCGCCGGTATTGGCGAAATCGGCCTGGACTACCACATGGACTATGACGACGATATCGCGCCGGCACCCCATAACGTGCAGATTGACTGCATGGCGCGCCAGCTCGAGCTTGCCGTGCGCCGCAATGTGCCGGTGGAGCTGCACCTGCGTCACGAGGACTCGGATGGGGAGCGCACCTCGCACGTTGATGCGTACAACGTACTGCGCGAGGTGGGTGTGCCCCAGGCTGGTTGTGTGCTGCACTGTTTTGGCGAGGACCGCGCCACGATGGAGCGCTTTGTGGATTTGGGCTGCTATATCGCCTATGGTGGTGCGGCCACCTTCAAGCGCAACGACGACGTGCGCGAGGCATTTGCGGCAACCCCACTCGATCGAATTTTGTTCGAGACGGATTGCCCGTATATGGCTCCGGAGCTCATCCGCGGTCTTGAATGCGAGCCCGCAATGATCTCCATTACGGCAAACGCGCTGGTTAACGACCGTGTCGATCGCACTGGTGAGGACGCCGAAACAATCGCGCAAGCCGCTTGGGAGAATGCCTGCAAACTTTTTCAAAAATAGTTCTTGCGTTCGTGGTGGCGCTCCGTTATTCTAATTCCTGCACGCGGGCGTGGCGGAATTGGCAGACGCGTACGGTTCAGGTCCGTATGGGGGCAACCCCATGAAGGTTCAAGTCCTTTCGCCCGCACCATTGATTGAAAGAGCTCCCAGCAATGGGAGCTTTTTTGTTATGGGCCGTTTTGGCAGATTTGGCTTATAGGACAAAATGTGTGTCCACGTTGGGGGCATCGGCGCAGGTCGATGCC
>CATWCP010000066.1 GCA_958349325.1 uncultured Collinsella sp. | reverse complement strand
TCGGGAAGTACGGGTTCGGCGAAGGAGTAGAGACCGCGACCACCACAAAGGTGCCCGTCCTCTTTGTGGTGGTTTTCGGTCTGTCTCGATCTGTAACATCTTGGCCGCTAAAAGTGGGCCTGGTGTTACAGATTTAGATTTTTGATCCGGGTGTTTTCTGTTCGTCTCGATTTGTAACAGATAGAGCTCTATTTGCTGACTAGATGTTACAGATTTAGATAAACGGGTGCCGCTGGTCATTTCATCTCGATCTGTAACATCTAGAGCCATAAACAGCCGCTAGATGTTACAGATTGAGATAGTAAGGGGACGAGGCCGTAGCGGGTGAGCGCACCTGCTCCCTATCCATCAATCACTCAGAAAATCTTATATATAGAGACTTAGATTTGTGTATAAGATCGCGTAAAGCTGGCAACAATACTTCTCGAACAACGTGAAGCCGCCCCGTAGGGCGGCCGCCCCAAGAGAGGTGATTCCATGAGAATCGATAAGCTAGCAATGACGTCGCGCGAGGCGTTGCAGACCGCCATGAGCACGGCTGCCGATGCGCAGGCCGGCGCGGTGGAGCCGATTCACCTGCTGTCCGCCCTGCTCGGTGCCGGCGAGCGCAATATCTCCGTGATCATCGAGCGCATCGGCGCCGACCCGGCTCAGCTCGCACGCTCCACGCAGGATGCCATCGATCACGCCCCCAAGGTTTCGGGCGAGGGTCAGCAGATGGGCCTGTCCAATGAGCTTGTCCGCGTTATCGAGAAGGCCGAGAAGAAGGCCACCAAGATGGGCGACAGCTTTGTGGTGACCGAGCATCTGCTGATGGCGCTTGCCGAGGACAAGGGCGACGCGGGCCGCGTGCTGCGCGATGCCGGCGTTACCAAGGAGCGCATCGAGCAGGTCTACGAGGAGCTGCGCGGCGATGACCGCGTGACGTCTGCCGAGGACAAGACCCAGTTTGAGGCGCTGGAACAGTACGGACGCAATATCTGCGACCTTGCCCGCGCCGGCAAGCTCGACCCGGTCATCGGCCGTACCGACGAGATCCGTCGTACCATCCAGGTCCTGTCCCGTCGCACCAAGAACAACCCGGTGCTCATCGGCGAGCCGGGCGTCGGCAAGACGGCTATCGTCGAGGGCATCGCCCAGCGTATCGTGGCCGGCGACGTGCCGAGCACCCTGCGCGACCGCGACCTCATCGAGCTCGACATGAGCGCGCTGGTCGCCGGCGCCAAGTACCGCGGCGAGTTCGAGGACCGCTTGAAGGCCGTGCTCAAGGAAGTGCAAAAGTCCGAAGGCAAGGTCATCCTGTTCATCGATGAGCTCCACACCATCGTGGGCGCGGGTGCCACCGAGGGCTCCATGGACGCCGGCAACATCCTCAAGCCGGCGCTCGCCCGTGGCGACCTGCACGCGATTGGCGCGACCACGCTCGACGAGTATCGCAAGTACATCGAGAAGGATGCGGCGCTCGCGCGTCGTTTCCAGACCGTGATGGTCTCCGAGCCCACCGTCGAGGACACCATCTCGATTCTGCGTGGCCTCAAGGAGAAGTACGAGATCTTCCACGGCGTGCATATCACCGATAGCGCGCTCGTGGCAGCTGCCGACCTCTCCGATCGCTACATCGCCGACCGCTTCCTGCCCGACAAGGCCATCGACTTGGTCGATGAGGCCGCAAGCCGCCTGCGCATGGAGCTCGACAGCATGCCGGTCGAGATCGACGCCACCACGCGTCAGCTCACCCAGCTGCAGATCGAGGAACAGGCGCTCATGAAGGAGACCGATGACGCCTCCAAGGAGCGTTTGGAGGCTCTGCGCCAAGAGATTGCCGAGGTCCAAGAAAAGCTCAACGTGCAAAAGGCCGGCTGGCTCAACCAAAAGAACGCCATCGACCACGTGCAGGAGCTCAAGGGGCAACTCGACGAGGCCAAGAGCGAAGAGGAGCGCGCGACGCGCAACGGCGATCTGGGCCGTGCGTCCGAGCTGCGCTACTCCGTGATTCCGGGCCTGCAACAGCAGATTCAGGATTCCGAGGCTGCGCTCGAGGCGCAAAAGCAGCAGGACGGCGAGGGCCTCAACGAACAGGTGACCTCCGATGAGATCGCCGAGGTCGTGAGCGCTTGGACCGGCGTGCCCGTCTCCAAGATGATGCAGGGCGAGCTCGACAAGCTGAAGGGCTTGGAGGGCGAGCTGCATAAGCGCGTCATCGGCCAGGACGAGGCCGTCTCAGCCGTCGCCGCAGCTGTGCGCCGCAGCCGTGCGGGCCTCTCCGATCCGGACAAGCCCATCGGCAGCTTCTTCTTCCTGGGCCCCACCGGCGTGGGCAAGACAGAGCTCGCCAAGGCGCTTGCCGAGTGCCTGTTCGATGACGAGCGCGCGCTCGTGCGTATCGACATGTCCGAGTACATGGAGAAGTTCAGCGTCCAGCGTCTGATCGGTGCGCCCCCGGGATACGTGGGTTACGACGAGGGCGGCCAGCTCACTGAGGCCGTGCGCCGTCGTCCGTACTCCGTGATTTTGCTCGACGAGATGGAGAAGGCCCATCCGGATGTCTTCAACGTGCTGCTGCAGGTGCTCGACGACGGCCGTTTGACCGACGGTCAGGGTCGCCAGGTGTCTTTCAAGAACACGATTATCATCATGACGTCCAACGTGGGCTCCAAGGCTATCGCCGAGCTTTCCGGCAAGGACGAGGAGGAGATGCGCCATCAGGTCGACGCGGCCATGGCTCAGACCTTCCGCCCCGAGTTCCTCAACCGTATCGACGATATCGTGGTGTTCCATCCGCTCGGCATGGCGCAGATCGAGAAGATCGTCGACATCCAGCTCGCCGACGTCCGCGCACGCCTGGCCAAGGAGCGCATGACGCTTGCCATCACCCCGGCGGCCAAGCAGATGCTCGCCGTGGGCGGCCTGGACCCGGTCTTTGGCGCCCGTCCGCTCAAGCGTCTGGTTCAGCGCGAGGTCGTGGACGCCATTGCCGCCGCCATCATCGACGGCGCGGTGCGCGAGGGCGATCAGGTGACGGTCGATGTCGACAAGGACGGCGGCTTTACCGTCGTGTGCGATAACACGCCGGCGGCCACCTACGAGGTCCCCGGCGCCGAGTAGATTTTGGGGCATGCCTTAAAATCTACCAGCCGCCTCTAAACGCCAAGGGCGGCGGATCCAATTGGGTCCGCCGCCCTTTTTCATGCGACAATCGATGGTGTTGAACGGATGCGATGCAAGGAGCTATGCAGATGAAAGAAGAGATCAAGACAAGTGCGCCGGCGACCGATGCCGCACCCGCCGCACCCAAGCCTGTGCCTAAGCCGGCACCCAAGCCGCGCGACCCCTACATCCGTGCCGAGAACGAGGACGACGACGGCTACGATCCCTACAGCGATCGCCGCCCCGAGCGCGAGCCGCTGTTCGAGGCCGATCCGTGGCGCTGAGTGCCATCTCAAAAAGCTACCAATAAGTTGCGGTGAAATAGGGACTGTTTTGCGGTTTGGCCAGCAAAAACAATCCCTATTTCACCGCAACTGCGTAGGGGGATGTGGGTGTTGGGCGGCTGTCTTCGGGCCGGCTAGTCCTGGGCTTTGATGCTCGGCAGGAGAATCTGGGCGAGGTAGTCGGTCTCTAGTTTGGTCGCGGCGTCGGCTTTGCCGTCTTTGCCGACCAGCACGTTTTTGATCTGGCTATAGGTATAGCGGTTGCCGGTCGTAAGTTCGACAAGCTCAACTGCAGTGTCCATGGGGTAGGTCGACACGGGGTCTTGCGTGCGTCCGTTGATGGTCTGGGGCACCACATACGGATAAACGGGGCCGCTGGCGTAGACGGTGTAGCCGTTGCCGAGGTTTGCCGCACCCAAAACCGCGTCGCCCTCATCGGGCGTAAAGCTCTCGCCGTCGCGCACCGTGACAAGCGTCACAAGCGGCGTGTTCGTGTCGCCGGCAAGATATATGCACAGCGTGCTGCCATTTTGCCAAGTCGCGACTTTGCCGTACCACTCAACGGGAATATCGAGCTGATACAGGTCTGTTGCCTTATGTCGAGCATCGGCGTCGCGGGCCGCCTGAGCCTTGCGGGAGCTCACGGCGTTGGTCGCGGCGTCGCGTCGCGCGGTTGCCGCCTGCTGGAGTACCTTTGCGACCGCGGCGGAATTCACCCCGCCCTCCTCGGCATACTTGGCGGCGGCATCGATCTGGTCGTCGGTCACCGTGTCGGCCGAAGGCACCTCGAGCTTAAAGGTGGCCTGGGCACTCAAATCCTGCCCATCGCTCTTAATGGCGACCTGCGCCTTGGTGGTCGGGACGGTGTAGATGGTGCCGTCGGCTGCGATGGGGGACCCAACGATGGAGAGCGTATAGTCACCAGGCAGCAGCTTGATGCCGCGACCGTGCTCGTCAACGTAGAGCGTTTCGCTCACAGAAGAGCCGTCGGAGTCCTGGCCACTCACCTGCACGGGGATCTTTGAACCGGTGGAGCAGTCGAGCCCCGCGGCATGTACGCCAATTTGCACCGACATCATGGTATGGGCATTTGCGGCAAGCACGGCGGCCTGCTCTTGCCGGTATCCGTTCCAGGCAGCATAGCCTGCACCGCCGGCGACGAGCGCGACGGCCACGACACCGGCGACCATCAGATTGCGGCGCTTGGGCGACATCTTGCGATGACGAACCTCGGCTTCGCGTGCCGAAGGAACGGACGGTAGGGGAATATCGCCCATGGCGATGGTCTCGTCCACGGCGGGCGCGGAGCCCAGGCCGGGAAGCTCGCGGGTCAGCGAATCTTCGGCCGGCAAGCTGTCGAGCAAGATGGTTTCCTCGCTCGTGTCGGATTCGGGCTGGTCGTCGGCCTCGCATTCGGATTCCTCGTGCCCCGCCTCGTCTTCGGTGGGCGCGGCGCCATCGTCTTTTGCATCTTGATCATCAGGCTGCGCCTCGATTTCCGGCTCATCCCGCACATCAACGCTCGAATCGTCAAACGCAATCTCGGCCAGTGCGATCTGGTCTAGGCTCTCTAGGGCCTCGGCGCATGCTTCTGCATCCTGGGCCGCATCCTCTTGGCCCATCGTCTCATCTTTCATATATCCCCCAAGCTCAATATCGGGACAACAATGTACCCAAAAACGGGGCTCCATAGAGCCGCCGCATGATTTGAAATCCGATTTTATATATGCGCGTGTTTTTGAATAGATGAATAGAGGCGCAACGACAAAGAGCCCCCGGAAAGCGAGCGAAACGCTTTTCGGGGGCTCTTCGAGACATTGGATTGAAAGGCCTGGTGAGCGGGCCTATGACCAAGTGCCAACAGCGGCCAACATGTTACTCGGCGTGTGCGTAATCCACCTTGGCGCGGCGAGCGGTAGCCTTCTCCCAATCGTTGGTGCCCTCAAAGACATCCTGCTTGTAGGGATTGCGGCCGAGCTTCTTGGCGCGGTAGGTGATGTAGATGATCGCGGCGACGTTGGCGACCAGTGCGGCGATCGAGACTGCGGTGGCGGCACCGGGGTCCAGCGTGGAGTGGGTCACAAAGATGGACTCCTCCTGGAAATACGGGAACACCTGGGCAAACATGCACCAAATGGCCAGCGTAAAGGCGCGGTTCTGGATCCATCCACCCTTGTTCCAGATAAAGGCGGCGACGGTGGGCGCCAGCAGCAGCGCAAAGCCGCAGAACCAGGAGTGGGTGGGCAGGCAGTTGTAGGTGTAGCAGAAGTTCCAGATATCGTAGGCGATGATGTAGACCCAGGTCATGTCGGGCCACAGCATGTCGGTCTGATCCTCGGAGGCGTAGACGCTCCACCAACCGGTCATGCAGAAGATGTTGATGAGACCGGCGATGCCGTTGAACACGTTGTTCCAGCCGGCCAGCTGCGTAGCACCTTCGGAGGTGACCCAAGTGGACTGGCCCAGGACAAAGAAGTGATAGGCACTCTCGAAGTCGGACACGACGGCAATCATGATGTTGATGGCGACGATCACAAACGGCCATGCGCGGAACCAATGCGCCTTGCCGATTTTGCCCCACTGGTACTTAATGGCAATGAAGCCCCAGCAACCGGCCAGTGCCGCGTATACCTTGGCATAGTGGAACCAGCTGTTCTGGTACACATGGGTGGGGTTGGTGAGCGCCCACTCGG
>CATWCP010000065.1 GCA_958349325.1 uncultured Collinsella sp. | reverse complement strand
CGAAAGAATGCGCTTGATGTCCAGACGATATGCCATGCTGCCTCCCTCAAAAAAGCGCACCCAAACGAGTGCGCTTTGAACTTCTTGCTGTATTCGATTCTACCGATTCATCGAGCAAATACCACCCCTGCGAAGTGTTTGCATCGACCCGGAGCCAACCATGTGCCTAGGCGTCCGAGCCTTCCGCATCGGCGTTGCCGGTTGCCCAGCGATGGTAACCGATCACAAACGGATCCAGATCGCCATCGTCGAGAACGGCCTCGACGTTGCTGGTCTCCACACCCGAGCGCAGGTCCTTCACCATCTGATACGGGTAGAGCACGTAGCTGCGAATCTGGTTACCAAAACCGATCGTGGTCTTGGGTCCACGAATCTCGTCGAGTGCCTCGGCGCGCTTCTCGAGCTCGATCTCGTACAGACGGGCCTTGAGAATCTGCATGCACGCGGCCTTGTTTTGAATCTGACTGCGCTCGTTTTGACACGTGACCACGATGCCGCTGGGAAAATGCGTCACGCGTACGGCGGAGTCGGTGGTGTTGACGCCCTGGCCGCCCGGGCCGCTCGCGTGATACACGTCCACGCGGATATCGTCGGGACTGATCTCGATGTCGATATCATTGGGCAGCACCGGAATGACCTCGACGCCGGCAAACGTAGTCTGGCGGCGCTTCTTGTCGTCGGTGGGGCTAATGCGCACCAGACGGTGGACGCCGGCCTCGGCGCGCAGCATGCCAAACGCGTCCTTGCCCTCGACGGTAAAGGTCGCGCGATCGATGCCGATAACCTCAGCCGCGGGGCAGTCGTTAATGGTGACCTTCCAGCCGCGACGCTGGCAGTACTTCATGTACATCTTAAAGAGCATGAAGGTCCAGTCCTGGGCCTCCAGACCACCCTGTCCGGGCTTGATGGTCACAATGGCATCGCCGTGATCGAACTCACCGGTAAACCAGCTCGAAAGCTCAAGCTCATCGATGGCACGGGCCAGGCGCTCAGCCGTGGCTGCAGCCTCCTCGCGAAGGGTGGCGGCGTCGGGGTCATCCCCCATCTCCTCGGCAAGCTCCAGCGCGGCGCGGGCATCGGAAAGCTCGCCGCGCGCGGTGTCCACGGCAGCGATATCTTCCTTGGTGCGCGCAATCTCCTCCATGGTGGCACGGGCGGCGTCGGCGTCATCCCAAAAGCCAGGGGCAACACTTTTGGCCTCGAGCTCGGTCACGCGCGTGCGCTTTTCGTCCAAATGGAGATACGACTCGACCTCTCCGAGCCGGTCCGCAAACGCGTCCAGCTCGGCGGGCGTTACCTCTAAAGCCTCAGCCATTAACGATTCCTGCCGTGGCAGTACTTAAACTTCTTGCCGCTACCGCAGGGGCACGGGTCGTTGCGGCCCACGTTGACGTACGGATCGTCGCTCTCGGACTTGCGATAGGTGGTCACCTTGCCACCGTTGTTGACGGCAGCCGGACCACCCTGGACAGCCGTGCGGGCCTGCACCTGCGCCTGCTTGCGCAGCACCGAGTCGCCGTTGTCACCATCGACCTCGGCAGGACCGGAGAAGCGCGCACCCTCGAGCGAGGGCTCCTCCTTGTGCTCCACGGCACGCGGGGCTGCCTTGATCTCGATGCGCAAAACCGTGCGCAGGTAATCCTCGTACATGGTATCGACGAGTATCTGGAACGCGCCGTAGGCCTCGGTCTTGTACTCAACCAGCGGGTCGCGCTGGCCAAAGCCGCGCAGGCCAATGCCGGTCTTGAGATAGTCCATCTCCTGCAGGTAGTTCATCCAGCGGGTATCGATGACGCGCAGCATGACCTGGGTATTGAGCTCGCGCATCAGGTCCTCGCCCAGACGCTCGGCCTTCATGTTGTAGCACTTCTCAACATAGGCCAAGACATCGGCAGCCAGGGCTTCAAAGTCCTCGTCGGGGAACTTCGGCGTATCGATGTGGCCGGTGAGCTCCACAACCCACTTGCGCAGGCCCTCCAGGTCGCGCTCGCCCTCGTGGCTGTCCTTGGTGCAGAACTCCTGCACGCAACGGTAGACGGTATCGTGCATGACCTCGGTGATGTGGTCGGTCAGGTCCTTGCCGTCCAGAATCTTGTTGCGCTCGGCGTAGATGACCTGGCGCTGCTTGTTCATGACGTCGTCGTACTCAAGAACGCTCTTACGCATGGAGAAGTTGATGCTCTCGACCTTGTGCTGGGCGCTCTCGACGGCCTTGGAGATGATCTTATGCTGGATGGGCATGTCGTCGCCCATGTCGGCCGTGACCATCATCTTGGAGACGCGGTCCATCTTGTCGCCACCGAACAGGCGCATAAGGTCGTCCTCGAGCGACAAGTAGAACTGGGTCTCGCCCGGATCGCCCTGACGGCCGGAACGGCCACGCAGCTGGTTGTCGATACGGCGGGACTCATGGCGCTCGGTACCGATAACGGTCAGGCCGCCGGCGGCAAGCACGCGCTCGCGCTCGGCCTTGCAAGTCTCCTTGGCCTCGGCGTTAAACTGCTCGAGCTGCTCGGGCGTCACGTCCTCCATGGTCAGGCCCTCGTACTCAAGGCGCTCGCGCACCAGCTCGTCGGGGTTGCCGCCCAGCAAGATGTCGGTACCACGACCGGCCATGTTGGTGGCGATGGTCACGGCGCCGTAACGTCCGGCCTGGGCCACGATGTGGGCCTCGCGCTCGTGGTGCTTGGCGTTGAGGACCTCGTGTGCGATGCCGCGCTTGGTAAGGGCGGCGGACAGCTTCTCGGAGCTCTCGATGGAGACGGTGCCCACCAGGACCGGCTGGCCCTTGGCGTGACGTCGCTCGACATCGTCGGCGACGGCGTTGTACTTGGCCTGAATGGTGCGGTACACCAGGTCCTCGTGATCCACGCGCTGCACGGGCTTGTTGGAGGGGATGACCTCGACGGGCAGCTTGTAGATCTCGCGGAACTCGGCATCCTCGGTAAGTGCCGTGCCGGTCATGCCAGAGAGCTTGTCATACAGACGGAAGTAGTTCTGCAGGGTGATGGTGGCGAGTGTCTGGTTCTCCTCGCGTACGAGCACGCCCTCTTTGGCCTCGATGGCCTGGTGCAAGCCCTCGGAGTAGCGGCGGCCTTCCATGATACGACCGGTGAACTCATCGACGATCTTAACCTCGCCGTTGGTAACCACGTACTGCTTGTCGCGGTGGAACATGTACTGGGCCTTCAGCGCCTGCTGCAGGTGGTTGACCAGCTGGCCGGAGAGATCGGCATAGATGTCATCGATACCCAAGCGGCGCTCGATCTTCTTAAGGCCGCGCTCGGTGGCGGCAATGGTGTGCTTGGCCTCGTCCATGACATAGTCGCCCGTGGGCTCCACGTCCTCGGTGGCGGTGAGCATGTCGTGCGACACGTCCTCGCCGCGCTCAAGGCCGCGCACGGCACGCGCGAAGTCCTTGTAGGTGCTGGCGGACTTGGTGCCGGCACCCGAGATGATGA
This sequence comes from uncultured Collinsella sp., assembly GCA_958349325.1. GTDB lineage: Bacteria > Actinomycetota > Coriobacteriia > Coriobacteriales > Coriobacteriaceae > Collinsella. The sequence goes on along the minus strand of CATWCP010000065.1, from coordinate 2,704 downwards.
GCGGCGTTCTGGCCTCATCGATCAGGATGGAGTCGACCTCGTCGACGATGGCGTAATGGTGGCCGCGCTGCACGCGCTGCTCGGGGCGGGTGACCATGTTGTCGCGCAGGTAGTCGAAACCGAACTCGGAGTTGGTGCCGTAAGTGACGTCTGCCTGGTAGGCCGGGCGCTTGAGCTCGAGCGGCATGTTGTTCTGGAGCAGACCGACGGTCATGCCCAGGTACTTGTAGATGCGGCCCATCCACTCGGAGTCGCGCTTTGCCAGGTAATCGTTGACGGTAACGACATGCACGCCCTTGCCGGCGATAGCGTTGAGGTAGCCGGCCAAGGTGGAGACGAGCGTCTTGCCCTCGCCGGTCTTCATCTCGGCAATATGACCCTCATGAAGCGCCATGGCGCCGATGAGCTGTACGTCAAAGTGGCGCATGCCCGTGATGCGCTTGGAAGCCTCGCGCACGGTGGCAAAGGCCTCGGGAAGCATGTCGTCGAGCGACTCGCCGTTGGCGTAACGCTCGCGGAACTTATCGGTCTGGGCGCGGAGTTCCTCCTCGGTCATCTTCTCAAACTGGGGCTCAAGACCGTTGATCTGGTCGACGATCTTGTAGTAGCGCTTAAGGTCCTTATCGGATCCAAAGGACAGCAGCTTTGACATGAATCCCATGTGGTTTTCCTTTTTGGCCATCGCCCACGCCGTGCAGCTGCGGACGAGTTAAACACAGATGATTTTACTTTAGCCAAACAAGGCGCGGCCTATACGGTCGAGCTCGACCGCCACGTAATAACTACGACCAACCTGCCACAATGGGACAGGTTAATTTTGGCAGGTCTATCTGGGCAAACGCCGCCTCTCTGCCATGTGGTGCCATGGGGACAGGTTAGTTTGCACTAATTTAAAAAGAAAAAGGGCCGCGCACCCAAATGGATGCACGGCCCTCATGCCATGAATGCGAGCGATTCCGCGGCGAGCTATTTACTCAGCAGCCTCGGTGGTCTCGGCCTCGGCAGCGGCCTCCTCGACGGGAGCCTCTGCGGGAGCCTCGGCGGCCTGCTTGGCAGCCTCCTCGGCAAACTTAGCAGCACGCTTAGCCTTCTCGGCAGCCTTGGCCTCAGCGGCGGCCTTGCGAGCGGCCTCGGCCTCAGCAGCCTTGGCGGCCTTGGCAGCCTTGGCCTCCTCGGCCTTCTTGAGCTGGGCGGCAGCGGCGCCACCGAACTTGTCGGCGAAGCGCTGGACGCGTCCACCGGTGTCGACGAACTTCTGCTGGCCGGTGTAGAACGGGTGGCACTCGTTGCAAAGCTCGACCTTCATCTCGGACACGGTAGCGTGCGTCTTGAAGGTGTTGCCGCAGGAGCACGTCACCGTGCACTCGACATACTGGGGATGGATACCCTGCTTCATGGTAGGACTCCTTATTGGTCAGGCGCTGGTTACCGATCAGCGCATAAGGCGTCTTGGTTTCCGACCAAGACAACAAACTCGGCTATGGTACCACGGCGCCGCGTGTCCCACAAAAGGTTCACGGTCTTTTCGGAACGACACGAATCTGACCCATCGAAACACATCTCCACCGTTCCATCAACTGGGAAAATGCCGTCCCCGGGGCCTGAGAAGGGCCCCGGGGACGTTCGACTGACTGCGGGAACGGCCTTTCCGCTCAATGTGTTCGGCTGAGATCGGAAATCAACCAAACTAAACTAGGTTCAGTTGACATGGTTAAAAACGAGGGGCGACGCTTTTGCGTCACCCCTCGTCCCGGCCGGGTTGCTTTAGTTGTACACACGGTAGTTACACTTGAACTGGGTTATGTGTCCATAGCTGGAGCGGTACCAACCCGATGTATAGCTGATTACTTCTGGGCCTAGATATTCGTATCTCTTGTTGTAGCGAAGCTGACGGTAGGTCGTGTCGTACTCTGCTACGTAAAACGTGTCTCCAGAGAAGGCTTTGTACCGGTCTTTAACCGTCGAAGCCATGTACGCGGGTTCGACATCGCCTTTCTCTCCGTTGAGCGCATAGACGGGTGCCGCGATTCCGCATAAAGCCGTTGCCACGAGGATGGCGTAGACAGCCATGCGCGACGCATTGGACTTCAGCTGTTCAAATAGTTTCATGTCATTCACCTCCCTCGTATGTATCGAGGTATTCCTGCTTGAGCGTCTGCGAGGACGACTCGGTCTTTTCCACGAGCGTGCCGGCCTCGATGAAGTAGAACGAGTCGGTGAGGTCTGCCAGGTCGTCGAGCAGATGGCTTGAAATGAGCACGCTTCGTCCCCGCGCCACCTCGCTGCGCATCGCGTCGCAGGAGGTTTTCCGCTTTCCCGGATCGAGGCCGTTCAGCGGTTCATCGAGGATGAGGTACGGGCAATCGGTCGCTATCGCCATGGCAAGCTTTACCTGCTGCTTCATTCCTGTCGAGAGTTTACGGGTCGGCTTGTCGAGATATGGGGAGATTCCGAGGGAGCTGCAGAGCGAGTCGATGTCGGCGGCCGATTTCCACGCCTCCCTAACGAAAGAGAGGTGCTCGAGGGCCGATAGCGTGGGATAGAGATCCGCGCCGCCCGAAGAGCTCAGGTAGACGAGTTCTGCGAATTCGGCTGATCGACGTTGGCAGATTCCGTCTGCCGCCAGGCTTCCCGAGCGGATGCGGGTGGGAAATTGGCCCGACAGCGCTTCAAGAAGGGTGGTTTTCCCCGAGCCGTTGGGAGC
>CATWCP010000064.1 GCA_958349325.1 uncultured Collinsella sp. | reverse complement strand
TAGCGCTTCTTCTTGTTCTTCTTCTGCTTGCGCTGCTTGCCCTTGGTCTCCTGGGGCTTGTCGCCCTGCTTGGCCTCGGCGGCGGCCTTCTCGGCCTTCATTTTCTTCTTCTTGGTCTCGATGCGGAGTTTTTTGTTGATGCGGGCCTTGAGGAAGGGACCGAACTGCTCGGCATCGCCACGGACGAAGGTGTCCTTGGGAATCGTCACGCCCTGGTCGGCGAACATGGCCACAAAGATGCGCTCGCCGTCGAGCACGTGGTCGAGCTTTTCAAACGGGAAGAACTGCGACTTGCCGCTCTTGCCCCAAACCATCAGGCCGTCCTCGTTGGCGGCGACGCGGCGATAGCGGCCACCCATGGACTCGTCGGCCTCGACGGCGTCGATAAAGTCGCGGGCGAGGGTGTGGTGCAGGTTTTTGCTCCACCAGGCCAAAAAAGCGCCGAATACGATCAGGACGACGCCAAACTTGATCCAGTTGCCGCCGGCCACCAACATGCCGATGCCGATGAGCGCGGCAATTGCCGCGGCGACATACAGCGAGCCGCGACGCCTGGGCGAGGCGACCAGGCGGGCGAAGTCGGTGACCAGGTCGTTTTCGTACTGGTACTCGTTGAGGTACAGGATGCCGTCGTCGGCTGCGGCCTGCTCCTCGAGCGCGACCTCGACCTGGTCGGCTGCTTCGGAGGGAACGAGGTTGCTCTCTGCGTCTGCCATGCTCTTTGGACTCCTATCGCGGCGGGCTCGCCGTACGGGTTATTATGGAATGCAGTATGCCGTGCGACCGCATGGCCGCCGCGGCAACAAGACTCAGTATACCCGGGGGAGCACCCATGGAATCGTTGTACCGAAAGTATCGCCCGCTCACCTTTGACTCCGTGGTGGGCCAGCAGCATATCGTCTCGACGCTCGAGCACGCCATCACCGAGGGGCGCCTGTCCCACGCCTACCTGTTCTGCGGACCGCGCGGCACGGGCAAGACCACCATGGCGCGCATTCTGGCCAAGGCGCTGCTGTGCCGCAATGCCGAGGCGGCGCGTGCCGAGGGTGCAAGCGGCTGCATGCCCGACGGTACTTGCGAGGAGTGCGAGCTCATCGCCGAGGGCAACCACCCGGATGTCTACGAGCTCGATGCCGCAAGCCGTACCGGCGTGGACAACGTGCGCGAGGAGATCATCAACTCCGTCAACTTTGCCCCGGTGCGCGGCAAGTACAAGATCTATATCATCGACGAGGTCCACATGCTCACGACGGCGGCGTTCAACGCGCTGCTCAAGACTCTTGAGGAGCCGCCGGCACACGTGATCTTTGTGCTGTGCACCACCGACCCGCAAAAGATTCTGGAGACCATCCTCTCGCGCTGCCAGCGTTTCGATTTCCATCGCATCGGCAACGAGGATATCGAGCATCGCCTGGCATACGTGTGCGAGCAGGAGGGCTTCGATTACGACGATGAGGCGCTGGCTATCGTGGCGCGCCATGCCAAGGGCGGCATGCGCGACGCGTTGTCCACGCTGGAGCAGCTGAGCGTCTTTGGCAACGGTTCTGTGCATGCGGACGACGCCCGCTCGCTTTTGGGCGAGGTTTCGGACCAGATCCTGGGCGAGTTTGCCCGCGCCATCGCCGATCGCGATGTTGCCGAGCTCTATGGACTGATCCGTGCGCAGGTCGAGGAAGGAAACGACCTGCTGGAGCTGACGCGCGACCTGGTGGCGCATGTGCGTGACGTGTACGTTGCCTGCGTTGCCGGTGCCCGTGCCGAGTTGTTTGAGGGCGGTGCGGAGCAGGCCGAGGCGCTTGCTGCCGAGGCCGCTGCCTTTGGCGAGCATCCTGCCGACCGCCTGGCCCGTGTGCTGACGGTGCTCGATGATGCCGCACTGGAGATGAGGGGCGCGAGCGACGTGCGCCTGGTGCTCGAGATCGCCTGCACGCGCCTGGCACGTCCCGAGGCTGATTTAACGATTGAGGCATTGGCCGAGCGCGTGGCACGCCTGGAGGCCATGGTTGCCAATGCCGCCGTGCCGGCGAGCGTGGCGGCTGCTCAGGCCGCCGCGCCTGCAGCATCCGTACCCGCTGCTGCCCAGCAGCCGACGCTGATCTCGGGTGCCCGAGCTGCTACTCCTGCGGCGACCGCCGCCCCCGCTGCTACGTCCGCGCATCAGGGCGACATGCCTTGGGACCGCGGCGCTGCTGTTCCGGCTGCCCAGCCTGCGCCCAAGTCCGCGGCTCCTGCGCCGGCGCCTAAACCTGTAACGCCTGCACCTCAGCCCGTTGCGGCTCCGGCTCCCGCGCCTGCTGCATCGACCGTGCCGGTGTCCAAGCCCAACAATGCCGCCCAGGTTGCCGCCGCCGGTGCTGCCGAGACGCCCGCGGTCGAGGATGCCGGAGAGCTGCAGCGCAAATGGGCCGAGGTTGTCGAGCGTGTCAAGGCACGTCAGGCTTCCTACGCAGGGCTTTTGCTCAACGCCCGTGCCACGGCCGACGACGGCTCCAAGCTCACGGTCTCGTTCCCCGCGGGTTCGACTTTTGCCATTAAGATGCTCGGTCGCGCCGATACGCAGTCGGTGGTCCTGCCGACGGTCTGCGCGGTCTTCGGTCGTCGTACCGTCGACTATATCCTGGATGGGGGTGGCACGCCGGCTCCTCAACATGAGGAGCATTCTCCATCTGCACGGGCTGCGGCATCTGCGGACCCGCAACCCGTGTCCTCGGCGGCCCCTGTATCCTCGAGCGCCAGCGCGCCGCAGCAGCAAGCGGCGCCGGTAGCGGCATCGACCCCGTCGGCGCCTAAGCCCGCGGCGTCCAAACCGGCTGCTCCGACGCCCGCGCCCAAGCCCGTCTCGCCCGCGCCCAAGTCGTCTGACCTGGGCAAAGCCCCCTGGCTACGCTCCGACAACCCCGCTGGCGCTCCTGCCACGGGTAAGCTCCCGACCGAGCCCGCACCCCGCGCGCCCGAGCGCTCGGCTGCCCCCAAGGCACAACCGTCTGCGCAGTCTGCGCCGTGGGAATCCGAGCAGGTTCCCTACGACGATGCCATGGTCGGCGGTTTTGCTGCCGATGCTGGTGGGGACGATCTGCCTCCGTTCGACGTGCCGGGTGCGGCGCCCGCGCCCAAGTCCGCTGCAACTGCCCCCAAAGAGGAGGACGCTCCTGCAGCTCCTTGGGAGTCCAACCCCGGTGCGGGCAGCCCCTTCGGCCATCAGGGTGCAGCCCCGAGCATCCCGCAGACCGAGGACGAGGCCAAAGCCCTCATCCGCAGCGTCTTCGGCCAGTCCACCATCTTCAAGCCGGTGGAGTAGCTGTACGGGCGGGTATACTGCTCAAGAAGAGATCTCTTTGCCCGGGCGCATCTGTATTTCGGACATGTGTAGTGTGGTGCCGTGTACATCGCATTCGAGCAGACAGGTGCGTGACGGTCGGCCTAGGATGCTGAGGTCGATACGATACGTCGCATGGCTGTCCGTGTACTCGACTTGCTCGGCGTTGACGGTTGCTCCGATTGTCGATAAAGAGCCTAGTTCGGCATCGACAATCTTGGAGTCCTTTATCTTGACCTTGAACTCTTGGTAGAGGGACGGGCTGTTGTAGTAAATGGTTCGAGTTCCGTCGGTGCACTCATCGGTCGCTTCCCATTTGACGACGGGCTGGTCCGAGCTGGCTATCAGCAGCTCTGCTCCAAAGGCTATAGCATGGGTGATGATAACCAGCAATGCCCAGCCGACAAAGAGATAGAGAACCACATATGCAGCGGGGTGTTTTGAGCGGATGTTTTGGAGCACGTCGGGGGCATTCATGGGGCACCTCCAAATTGCTATCCATGGCAATCAAATTATACCCTGCCGCCATGTGCGCCGCCTCGAGTAGTGGCTCGGCATTTAGCCATTTAGTGGTACGCACTAAATGTCGGATTCCGGCTCTACAAGATTTAGCTTTCAATATTATGCAGATGCGAATTATTCAACTTTGCATAATCTTTGGGTGCGGCTTGCGCTCAAGGACATGTATATCGACTGAGGTAACACGTCCGCCCCGCTCGCTGGCCTCGCGCCGTGGTACGATTTTTGAGTTTGAAAGTCCCGCCGTGCTCCGGCTGCCCTTGCAGCTTGTCGCGCGGCCGCACGTAAAGGAGCCATCATGGCCGGTATGAACATGCAGCAGATGATGAAGCAGGCTCGCAAGATGCAGGAGCAGCTTGCCGCCGCGCAGGAGAACCTCAAGTCCCAGACCGTCGACGCCTCTGCCGGCGGCGGCATGGTCAAGGTGACCGTTAACGGCGAGATGGAGCTCGTCAACCTCACCATCGATCCCGATGCCCTCGATCCCGAGGACGTCGATATGCTGCAGGATATGATCATGGCTGCCGTTAACGAGGCCGTCCGCGGCGTCAACGAGCTCGCCAACAAGCAGATGGGCGCCATCACCGGCGGCCTCAACATCCCGGGCATGCCGTTCTAAGACACGCATATATATGAGTGCAAATCACAGTCTGCAAAAACTGCTCGATGAGCTGGGCCGTCTGCCGGGCATTGGTCCCAAGTCGGCCCAGCGCATCGCCTATTACCTGCTCGAGGCCGATGCCGAGGAGGCCCGCCGCCTGGCCGAGGCCATCCTGGAGGTCAAGCAGGAGGTCCACTTTTGCAGCCGCTGCTTTAACTACGCCACGGCCGACGAGTGCTCCATCTGCCAGGACCCGATGCGCGATACCACTCGCATTTGCGTTGTGGGCGAGCCGCGCGACGTCCAGGCGATCGAGCGCACGGGCAGCTACCACGGTCTCTACCACGTATTGGGCGGCGTGATCAGTCCCATGGACAAGATTGGTCCCGAGCAGTTGCACATCCGCGAGCTGCTGGCGCGTCTGGGCCACGAGGATATCCATGAGGTCATCATTGCCACCAACCCCAACATCGAGGGCGAGACCACGGCGAGCTACCTGGCCCGTACCATCAAGCCGTTGGGCGTCGAGGTGTCGCGTCTGGCAAGCGGCCTTCCCGTGGGCGGCGACCTGGAGTATGCCGACGAGCTTACGCTTGGCCGCGCCATCGAGGCCCGTCGCGCGATTTAGGTGGCGAGCCTGCTCCTGCCGTATGTTTTCCTCGCGACGCACGGGGTAGTCATAATTTCCCTGTGCGACTGTAAGTTTGTTGTGCAACAAAGATGCTTTGTATCCGCTTATCGCATGGATGCTTCCACTCGCATCCTTAATTTGCTCATTCGTTGCGCAACCTTTTGGGTTCGCTGATACACTCAAATATGGATTCGAATGAATGCGCCGCTCCCGAGCGGCGTGTTTTTGTTGGAGGAGAACGCATGCGGCCCGGTGGCACTCAGACAAAGCGCGGCGCCGCGGTGCGCATGCGATGCCGACTGGGCTTGGCTCCGCGGGCGTACGCACTGCTATCGTGCTCGTTGGTGCTGGTCATAGCTGGCGTTTCTGCCTATGGCATGACCGTGCCGTCCATGATGCAGGCGCATGCCGCACGCGAACCGCGCGTGGGGCATGAGGTCAAAAGTGATCTGGGCACCACGACTGGATATGCTTGGGCAAGTGTGGTCGGGCATATTGTGTTTGGCACCGACGATGCGGACGGCGCCGAGGTCCCGGACAACGAAGTCACGCTTGCCAATGGCAAAACCATCGTGCTCACCAACACCAAGATCATCGATCGGTTGTCCAACAATAGCGTGGCGGCAACGGTGAATAAGGTCGAGCAGCAGAAGGGGCAGGACGCCCAGCAGACAGGCAAGCCCGGTAGCTCGGATTCATCGAGTTCGGGCGGCGGCTCTGGGTCGGGTTCCTCTACCGGAGGGTCTGGAAACGGCGGCTCGACGGGCGGCAACACTGACAACGATGCAAACTCCGGTGGCCTTTCCGCTGCTGAAGAAGAGAGCATTCACAGTTGGCTTGTGACCAAGTACAACATGCTCGACGGCTATGTTTCTCGTGCCAATGACGTGGTCTCGACCTATAACTCTACGGGAGATCCCAGACCGTGCGACAACCTGGTCGGGGAGATGTTTGTTATTCGAGCTGAGTTCGGTCGTCAGACATTCTCGCCCCGGTCAAAGTGGTATCAGCAGTATGCCAATCTGTGGGGCTGTTACACCAACCTATGTCAATGGGTCGGCCATTACGGCGATGATGACGTCGCGCTCGGTAACTTCAACAATAACGTGGCGGCGCTTGCCCTATGATGACCGATCTTGCATCCACCACACCACAATCGCTCGGTCGCGATCCCATGGTCGG
>CATWCP010000063.1 GCA_958349325.1 uncultured Collinsella sp. | reverse complement strand
GGCTCGGCACCCTTGATCATGTCGAGCGCAATGTTGGCGGCCATGTGGCCTTCTTCGCGCAGGGGCTGGCGGACGGTCGTGAGCGCGGGGACGCAGCGCGTCGCAATCTCGTGATCGTCGAAGCCGACGACAGAAACGTCCGCAGGAACGGATAGGCCTGCCTCGTTGAGTGCGGTGATGACGCCAGCCGCGATACGGTCCGATCCGCAGAGCACGCCATCGAAAGCAATCTTGCGCGCGAGAATCAGGTGCATGGCCTGATAGCCGTCTCCGCTGTTCCAGCCGGTATAGATAACGTTTGCGTCTGGGAGGTCTTCGCCCAAGACGGCGCGGTAGCCGCGCAGGCGGTCGACAACAGCGGGGTTGTCTTGCGGTCCCAACACGGCGACGATATCTTTGCGGCCGCGCCCCTTCATGGCGAGTGCCGCAAAGCGTCCGCCCTCTTCGTCGTCAGAGTAGACCGTCGAGAACACATCGCGATAGGGGTGGCCCTCGAGCTGGCCGCACAACACGGTGGGTACGCCCAGCTCGCGCAGCACCTCGAGCAGCTCGCTGCCTTTGTAGGGAGAGACGTCGATCACGGCGTCGAACGAGCGGCGCTCAAAGTGCTCGCGTGCGCGGTTGCGCTCATGCGTAGAAGACGCCTGCAAGATAACGGGCAGATAGGACGACTCCGACAGTTCCTCGGTAATGCCGCTCAAAAACTCGCTATAGGTGGGGTCGCTGAAGAGTTCACTCAGAGGCTCGGTCACGAGCACGGCGATGATTTCCGTGCGCCCGACAGCGAGCGCTCGGCCACGAGCGTTGGGGACAAAATTGACTTCCTTGGCCGCCGCGCGGACGCGCTTTTTGGTTTCCTCGCTAATGCGGGGCGAATCGTTGAGGGCGCGCGATGCCGTGGAGCGCGACACGCCGGCAGCTGCGGCAACCTCGGCAAGCGTAGGTGCGGTGCGAACTGGTTGTGTCATGGCGTCTCCTGGAAAATGCGGTCGATGTTGTCACTGATACGGGCTAGTGCGGATACAGCTTACTATAGTGCGCCTGAACAGCGTTCATGATATCCGGTGACCGGTGTCGTTTTGCAACCAAGCCGAAATCGAATACGTCTCGTGTGGGTGAGATATCAGCGGGCGTGGAGGTTGCCTACGAGCTTAAGAACGATGTCTTGTGCTGAGTTTCGATACTCAGGGTGACATAAGTGTTGCGATTGTACAACCGGTTGCACCGTTAACCCGGCCAAATCGACCGTTCAGCGGACAACCGGTTGCACAGTATTTTGCATCGCCCGTAAGATAAGGACAACCGGTTGCACAAGAATCACTACGATGATGAAGGAGCATCACCATGGACGCCATTAACGATTGGGAAAACCAAGCGCTCACCCACAGGAACCGCCTGGCACCCCATGCGTACTTTATGGGTTACGAGACCGCCGATCTCGCTGCAACGTACAGCCGCGAGCTGTCGCGCGGGTTTGTCCAGCTGTCCGGCTCGTGGCAGTTCCGCCTCTTTGAGGGCCCCGCTGCCGTCTCCAACGAGGAACTCTCCACGTACAAGCCCGAGTGGGATCACGTGGAGGTTCCGCACCTGTGGCAGGTGGACGGCTATGGCAACCTTGCCTACACCGACGAGGGTTTCCCGTTCCCGGTTGATCAGCCGTTCGTTCCCTCCGACGACCCCACGGGCGTCTACCAGCGCATCGTCAACCTTCCTGCCGTTCCTGCCGGCGCTCGCGAGATCATTCGCTTCGACGGCATCGAGAGCTATGGCGAGCTGTACGTCAACGGTCAGTATATCGGCATGACCAAGGGTTCGCGCCTGTCTGCCGAGTTCGACGTGACCGACGCGCTCGTCGAGGGCGACAACCTGTTTGCGGTCAAGGTCCTGCAGTACAGCGATGGCAGCTACATCGAGGATCAGGACATGTGGTGGGCCTCGGGCATCTTCCGCGATGTGTACCTTATGCAGCGTCTCGCCGCGCACCTGGTCGACTTTAGGTTCCGCACGCACCGCGAGGGCGATGCCGCTCTGATCACGCTCGATACGGTTGCCGAGGGCGCTTCCCGCGTTGTGTTTACGCTCAGCGATGGCGAGAACGTGGTGGCTACGGGTGAGTGCGTCGACAGCCATGCCGAGTGCAGCGTGACCGATGCCCACTTCTGGAATCCCGAGGACCCCTTCCTCTACGATCTTACGTTTGAGGTCTACGACGACGACAAGGTGAGCGAGTACGTCCCGCATCGCCAGGGTCTTGCCGAGGTGACGGTCGAGGGCAATCATATCTACCTCAACGGCACTTACTTTAAAATGCATGGCGTCAACCGCCACGATCACGACGATCACAAGGGCCGCGCCGTGGGCCTCGATCGCATGCGCCGCGACCTGGAGCTCATGAAGCAGCACAACATCAACGCAGTGCGCACCTCTCACTATGCCAATGACCCGCGCTTCTACGAGCTGTGTGATGAGTATGGCATCATGCTGGTCGCCGAGACCGATATGGAGAGCCACGGCTTCGAGAATATCGGCAACATCGCCCTGGTTACCGACGACCCGGCATGGGAGCCGGCCTACGTCGACCGTATTGAGCGCCTGGTGATGCAGGAGCGCAACCACGCGTGCATCATCATGTGGTCGCTGGGCAACGAGAGCGGCTATGGCTGCAACATCCGCGCGATGTACGCCAAGGCTCACGAGCTCGATGGTCGTCCGGTCCACTACGAGGAGGACCGCAACGCCGATACCGTCGACGTCATTTCCACGATGTACTCCCGTGTGTCGCAGATGAACGACTTTGGTGAGCATCCGTTCCCCAAGCCGCGCATCAACTGCGAGTATGGCCACTCCATGGGTAATGGCCCCGGAGGTCTGTCCGAGTACCAGGAGGTCTTCGATCGCTGGGATTGCATCCAAGGCCAGTTTATCTGGGAATGGTGCGACCACGGTTTGGCTGCTGTGACCGAGGACGGCGTTGCCTACGATATGTATGGTGGCGACAACGGCGATTACCCCAATAACAGCAACTTCTGCATCGACGGCATGGTGTTCCCTTGGCAGCAGCCGAGCCCGGGCCTCACTGAGTATGGTCAGGTCATCTGCCCGGTTCGCATGGCCTACGATGCCGAGGCGGGCGAGCTGACCGTCACCAACAAGCGTTGGTTTACCACCCTCGAGGATGTTTGCCTGTCGGCGGAGACCCTGGTGGACGGCGACGTGGTTTGCCGCAAGACGCTCATGCCCGGTGCGGTTGCCCCCGGCGAGTCCGTCCAGCTTCCGCTGGTGATTCGCGAGGCCGCGGTAGGCGAGACCCTGCTGACCGTGCGCGCCTACACCATGGCCGCTCACGTCTGGTGCGAGCCGATGTTCCAGCTGGGTGCAAGCCAGTTTGCCATCGCAAACCATCCGGCGCCGGCCATCGCCGCCCCAGCTCGTTCTGAGCTTACGGTCGAGGAGACCGAGCAGGAGATTCGCATTCACTCCCTCAACGGCGAGCTGACCTTCAGCAAGGTCAACGGCACCGTGAGCAAGTGGAAGGCATCCGGGCGTGACGTCATGGCCTCTGGTCCCCAGGTTGGTTTTTGGCATCCGCTCGTCGACAACCACGCCCAGGAGTACGACTCCCTGTGGAAGGACAACTTCATTGATGTAATGCAGACGTCCACCCGCAAGGTTTTTTGGAAGCAGGACGGCAATGCGGTCGTCGTTACCGTGAGCCAACGTATTGCTCCTCCCGTCCGCGCGTTCGGCATGCGCGTCGAGCTTGTCTACACCGTGCTTCCGAGCGGTCGCGTCGACCTCAAGGTTTCCGGCGAGCCCTACGGCGACTATTCGGACATTATCCCGCGCATCGGCATCTCCTTTGAGGTTCCCGGTTGCGATCGTGCCGTCGAGTGGTATGGCCACGGCCCGGGCGAGAACTATCCGGACTCGCTGCGTGCCAACCCGGTCGGTCATTACCGCACTACGGTCGACGACATGTTCACGCCCTACGTTATGCCTCAGGACTGTGCCAACCGCGAGGGTACCCGCTGGGTTGCCCTGCGCTCCAGCCACGGTGACGGTCTGGTCGTGACGCGTCCGAGCGACGCCGCTTCCAATCCGTTCTCGTTCTCCGCATGGCCCTATAGCTGCGAGGCTATCGATAGCGCCAAGCATGTCTACGATCTTGTTCCGGGCGACACGGTCACGGTTAACATCAACGACCAGCTGCTCGGCCTTGGCTCGAACTCTTGGGGTTCCGAGGTGCTCGATTCCTATCGCACCCGTTTTGAGAGCTTCAGCTTTGAGGTGTCCCTGCGACCGCTGACGTCTGCCGATTTGGCTCAGGCGCTGGCACCCATTAAGGAGGCATAAGCCATGCATGTCTTTAACTCGCGCGCCGATTTCGACGCTCAGATGAAGTCCGTCAAGAAGTGGATGCGTACCGGACAGGCGCTCGACGGCGTTTCTGAACTGCAGCACGATGTGGCGTACTCCATCGGCGACTCGCTGGTGTATTGGTGGGTGAACGCCCACGAGGCGGCTACCGCCGATCTGGTCGGTCACCGTCGCTATCATGCCGTGCTCGCCCCGCTCGACGGCGACCTGACTGTCGAGGTTGCCCCCAAGGCAGGCCTCACCTGCACCCGCGCCTACAGCGATATCGATGATCGCGAGCGCTTTGAGGGCGCGGGGGAGAAGGTGGTGATCCCTGCCGGCGGCGTTGCCGTCATTGAGATCGACGAGGCGTATCGCGTCCTCGCCGACACTGCGGATCCCCGCGTCGTGGTACTGCACGTGACAGTCGAAGGTTATTCCTTCCCCAACAAGTAGTATTCGTCCGCCTGGACGTTTGCTTCGCGCCGTTAAGGGGGATGGCTTTGTTGACTCCCTTTTCCCCATTCCCCTTAGCAGGTGCGCCATCCGTGTTTGCACTTGCAGCTCGGACGGTTTTAGATGACATTTAACAGATGATTGGGAGGGCTTATGAGCTCTGAAAAACGAGGAACGATTGGTTCGTTCGCTCTGCTGGGCATGACGGTCGCCGCCGTGTTCGGTATCAAGAACATCATCAACAACAACGCGGCCATCGGCTTGGCAGCTGCGCCGTCGTTCTTCTTCGCCACGCTTTTGTACTTTGTCCCCTATACCCTGGTTACCGCCGAGTTCGTCGGCCTCAACAAGGACTCAGAGTCTGGCGTGTACGCATGGGTTAAGACCTCGATGGGTGGTCGCTGGGCGTTCCTGACGGCATTTAGCTACTGGTTCGTTAACCTGTTCTTCTTTGTGTCCGTCCTGCCCAACGTCATCATCTACGCGAGCTACGTGTTCTTTGGTGCCAACGCCGAGCTTTCGCAGCTGTGGATCACCATTATCGAGATCGTCGTCTTTGCTATCGCCACGTGGGTTTCGACCAAGGGCGCTAAGTGGATCGGCTCCATTTCCTCCTTCGGTTCGACCGCGGCTCTCGGCCTGACCGCCGTGTTCATCCTGCTGTCCCTGGCTGCTGCCTTTGGCGGCGTTGAGTTCGCTACGGCTCCTACTCCCGCTAACATGGCTCCCGACATGAGCAACTTCGCAACTGCGTGGGGCTTCTTCGGTACGCTTGCCTGGATCATCCAGGGCGTTGGCGGCGCTGAGTCTGTCGGCGTGTTCCTTAACGACCTTAAGGGTGGCGTCAAGGCCTTCGTGCGCACCGTCGTTATCGCCGGCCTGACCATCGGCCTTCTGTATGCAGGCGCTTCGCTGCTGGTCAACCTATTCATCCCCGAGGGCGGCGTTGCCATCCCCACCGGTATCTTCGACGTATTCGGCGCTGTCTTTGCCCACTTTGGCATTCCCATGGAAGTGTCTACGCGCGCCATCGGCTTGATCCTTCTCGCCGCCACGCTGGGCTCCCTCATGATGTGGACCTCTGCTCCCATCAAGGTTTTCTTCACCGAGATCCCCAAGGGCGTCTTTGGTAGCAAGATCGTCGAGCTCAACGAGCATGGCATTCCTGCCCGCGCTGCTTGGCTGCAGTTCGCCATCGTCGTCCCCATCCTGATCATTCCGGCCCTGGGCTCCGGTAACCTCGACGACCTGCTCATGATCGTTACCAACATGACTGCTGCCACCGCTCTGCTCCCACCGCTGCTGATTTTGCTTGCCTACTTTATGCTGCGCAAGAACTTTGACGCCGCTCCCCGTGGCTTCCGCATGGGTTCGCGCAGCTTTGGCCTGGTCGTTGCCGCATTCCTGCTTGTGGTCTTCTGCTTCGTGCTTATCTGCGGCACCATTCCGCTCGATCAGCCGCTGTGGCTGACGCTGGTCTACAACGTTGGCGG
>CATWCP010000062.1 GCA_958349325.1 uncultured Collinsella sp. | reverse complement strand
ACGCGCATTACGTTGAGAAGATCAACAAGAGCGACCGCGATGCCATCGAGGATATCCAGACGATTCAGGCTGAGCTCGACGCACAGAAGACCGAGCTCGAAGCACAAAAGGCCGACCTGGAGAAACTCAAGGACCAGCAGACGGCTCAGATGCAGGATATGCAGGCCAAGCAGCAAGAGGTCCAGACCGTGCTGAATGGTCTATCCGACGACGTCAAGGAGCTCATGGCTCAGCGTGATTCCGAGATCCTCGCTGCCGCCCAGGCTGAGGAGGCTGCCAGGAAGGCCGCCGCTGCCGCTGCCGCCGCGAACAAGAACAATTCCTACTCGGGTGGTTCAAGCTCGGGTGGCGGATCGTATGCGCCCGGAACCCCGCAACAGAATGCCGGCTCGGGCAAGCAGCAGGCTGTCGTCAACGCGTGCTACTCCACGCCTTCGCCGGGTCAGAACTGGTGCGCGGCGTGGGTTACCAATGTCTTCCGTAACGCCGGCGTGGGCTATTTTGGCGGCAACGCGTGTGACATGTTCAACGCCTGGTGCTATAGCTCCGACCGCTCGGCGCTACAGGTGGGCATGATCGTGGCCGATTCCTCGCACAGTGGCACGGGTGCTCCGGGCCTTATCTACGGTCATGTGGGTATCTACGTTGGCGGCGGCATCGTTATGAGCAACGAGGGTGCCATTACGTCTAAGTCGCTTGATTCGTTTATTAGCTTCTATGGCACTGGCTCTGGCGTGCGTTGGGGCTGGCTCGGCGGTATTGCGCTGTCGTAGCTGCGGTTTGAAGCAAGTTGGTCCGGGACTGGGGGCGAGGCATAAGGTTGCCTGCTCTACAGTCCTGCGCAAGACGAAGGCCACATTAAGTGGCCTTCTTTGCGTGCGGAACTCGCGACCAACCTTATGCCTCGCCCCCAGCCTCGGACCTTCCGGGTCCAAGGCGTGACATACCGGACTGGGTTGTCTGAATAAATATGGTGAAGGCCCCTTTCGGGGTCTTCTTTGTTAAAGGAATTCGCCTACTCGGTGGACTTCGGGTTCTAGGTCTACGTCGAACTGCTCTTTGACTTTGGCTTGGATGCCGCGGATGAGTTCGTCGACATCGGCGGCGGTGGCGTGGTCGGCGTTGACGATGAAGCCGCAGTGCTTTTCGCTTACCTGCGCGCCGCCGACAGCATGGCCGCGCAGTCCGGCATCCATGATGAGTTTGCCGGCAAAGTGGCCCTCGGGGCGCTTGAAGGTGGAGCCGGCGCTCGGCATGTCGAGCGGCTGCTTGTCCTCGCGGCGCTGGCGGTAGTCGTCCATATCGGCCTTGATCATCGCGGCGTTGCCCGGGGCGAGATTGAAAGTGGCCGAAAGTACGATGAAGCCGTCGTCGGCGATGCGGCTCTTGCGATAGCCCAGGTTAAGCTCGTCGACATCGAACTCGATGATGTTGCCGCTGCCACGGGTGCCGTCGTCGAGCTGGCGAGCGGGTTTGTAGACGCGCACGGACTCTAGCACATCGGCCATGCAGGCACCGTAGGCACCGGCGTTCATGTAGCAGGCGCCGCCGACCGATCCGGGAATGCCCGAGATGGGCTCCATGCCGGTAAGGCCGGCCTCGGCTGCCGCGGCAGCGACATCGGAAAGCAGCGCACCGGCGGCTGCCGTAACGTGCGTGCCATCGACGGTGATGTCGGAGAGGCCCTCGCCCAGCGCCACGACGACGCCGCGGATACCCTTGTCGCCGACGAGCAGATCGGAGCCGTTGCCCACGATGGTGAGCGGCAGATCGCAGCGATAGCAGGTGTCAAGCGTGGCGACGAGTCCCTGCTCGGTATCGGGCGTGACAAAGACATCGGCCGGGCCGCCGATCTTAAACGTGGTGTGCTCGCGCATGGGCTCGCTCATGAGCACGTTGTCCTCACCGGCAACACCGGCAAGCGCGCAGAGCAGGTCCTCGTTAAAAAAGTCATTTTCGTGCATACGAATATCCGCCTTATGGTGGTCGTTTTCATCAATCGAATGCAATATACCCCACCCAGATGGATTTGGTGCAAAGTAACCTGGCCCCAACGCACCACATGGTGCAAAGGGGCCAGGTTACTTTGCACCAATCGCGGCGATAAAACAGCCGTCTACCGGATTGGTAAAGTGTTTATCATCGAGGTGGAGGGACGGTCGCTATACTTTCAAGAGATTGCGCGAATAGTCGGAAGGAGCGAGATGGGAAACAAAGCTACTCTCAAGCAGATTGCCCAGGAGGTGGGGCTTTCCCCCTCGTCGGTCTCGCTTGTTCTCAACAATCGGCCTTGTCGCATCTCGGAAGAAAACCGCAAGCGCATCAAAGAGGTCGCGGCGCGCAACCACTATGTTCCCAACCAGATTGCGCGCAGCCTGGTCATGCGCGAGTCGCGCACGCTGGGCCTTATCGTTCCCAACATCGAGAGCCGTTTTTTTGCCTCGCTCGCTGGCAGCCTGGAAAAGCGCTGCCGCGAGGACGGCTACGCGCTTTTTATTACCAGCTCGGGTGGAAGCGCCGAGGACGATCTAGAGCTCCTGCGCCAGCTGGTGACGCGCGGCGTCGATGGCGTGTTTTTGGTCGTGGGCGACGAATTCTCGGACGACCGCGCTTTGCGCGAAGAAGTCAGCCATCTGCCCATCCCGGCGGTAATGGTTGACCGTGCCATTGAGGGACTCGAGTGCGACAAGGTGATGTTCGACCACGAGATGGGCGGCTACATGGCTACCCGCTATTTGATTGAGCAGGGTCACTGTCGTATTGCCTGCCTGGTTAACGCGCGCCGTTCCAATACGGGTCGCAAGCGACTTGCCGGCTATGAGCGCGCGCTGCGCGAGGTTGGCCTGCCTATCGACGCACGTTTGGAGTTTGAGAGCGAGTACTACATTCCGAGTGCATACGAGGCCTCGGAGGCGGTGCTCGCAACTGATGCCACCGCCGTGTTCGCAAGCTCGGATAACATTGCTCTCGGCCTGCTCAAGCGCCTGCACGAAATGGGGAAGAGCATTCCGGGCGATATTTCGGTCGTAAGCTATGACAACTCGGCGGCCGACGTTCTCTTTGAGCCGGCGCTGACCGCGATCGAGCAAGATCCGAGCGTGCTGGCCGAGCATGCCTTTAGCTGTATGGCAAAACGCTTGGCCGGTAAGGGCGGCAAGCGTGCCGATGAAGTCGTCCTGGAGCCTGTGCTCATCGTGAAGGACAGCGTGCTCAAGGTTACAAAACACAACTAAACGCGTTTGTCGATTTGCATATCAGGAATATGAAGAACTTGTGACAAATAATGTCGCAGGCCAATGTCTGGTTTTGTCAGGTTAATGGCGAACCGGAATGATAAAACGTTTTTTCATACTGATAAAACGTTTTAGCAAATATACTTGTCCCAACGAAAGGTCGCCATATCGGAGGGTGACCATGCAGCGAAGGGACATAAACAATGGCTAAAACTCTGGGAACGCCATGGCAAAAGCTGAGACACGAGGTGCCGGCTTCCGAGCTCGAGGGTGTCGATCTGTATTGGCGCGCATCGAACTACCTGTCCGTCGGCCAGATCTACCTTCGCTCCAACCCGCTGATGCGCACCGACTTTGTCGACGAGAAAACCGGTGAGGTGCGCGACTTTGGTCGCCCGGACGTTAAGCACCGCCTGGTCGGTCACTGGGGCACCACGCCCGGCATCAACTTCCTGTTCGGTCATGTCAACCGCCTCATCGCCGATCACAACCAGAATGCTATCTTCTTGATGGGCCCTGGTCACGGTGGTCCCGCCGGTACTGCTCAGTCGCTGCTCGACGGTACTTACCGCGAGATTCGCCCCGACATCACCAATGACGAGGCCGGCCTACAGAAGTTCTTCCGCCAGTTCTCCTATCCCGGCGGCATCCCGAGTCACTTTGCGCCCGAGACGCCCGGTTCCATCCACGAGGGCGGCGAGCTCGGCTACACGCTCAGCCACGCCTACGGCGCCGTCATGGACAACCCGAGCCTGCTGGCCGTGGCCGTGGTGGGCGACGGCGAGTCCGAGACCGGTCCGCTCGCGACCTCTTGGCAGTCCAACAAGCTCGTGAATCCGGCAACCGACGGTATCGTTCTGCCGATCCTGCACCTCAACGGCTACAAGATCGCCAACCCCACCATCCTCGCCCGCGTGTCCGACGAAGAGCTCACCAAGTTCTTTGAGGGCATGGGCTATAAACCGCATTTCTTTGTCGCCGGCTTTGACGACGAGAGCCATGCGAGCATTCACGAGCGTTTCGCCGCCCTGTTCGAGCAGGTCTTTGACGAGATCTGCGACATCAAGGCCGCCGCACAGGCCCAAGCTGCCGCGGGCGAGACCGTGGTCCGCCCGGCCTATCCCATGATCGTGTTCCGTACGCCCAAAGGTTGGACCTGCCCCAAGCAGATTGACGGCAAGAAGACCGAGGACTCCTGGCGCGCCCATCAGGTGCCGCTCGCGAGCGCCAAAGACACCCACGAGCACTTCCGCGTGCTGCGCGAGTGGCTGCGCTCCTACAAGCCCGAGGAGCTCTTTACGCCCGAGGGTCAGGTGCGCCCCGAGGTGACGGCCTTTATGCCGACCGGCGAGCTGCGCATCGGCGCCAACCCCAACGCGAACGGCGGCAAGGTGCGCCGTGAGCTCGAGCTGCCCGATATTCATGCCCACGAGGTCCCCGTCGCAACTAATGGTCATGGCTGGGGCTCCACCGAGGCCGCCCGCGTCTTTGGTGAGTACACCGCTGACGTCCTGGCAAATAACATGGACGACTTCCGCATCTTTGGTCCCGACGAGACCGCTTCCAACCGCCTGCAGGATGCCTACAAGGTGACTAAGAAGCAGTGGGACGCCGGCTTCTACGAGGACGAGGCCAACGACGAGCTGCTGGCAGGTTCCGGTAAGGTTGTCGAGCAGCTGTCCGAGCACCAGTGCGAGGGCTTCCTCGAGGCCTACGTGCTCACCGGCCGCTCCGGCGTGTGGAGCTCCTACGAGAGCTTTGTCCACGTGGTCGATTCCATGGTCAACCAGCACTGCAAGTGGCTCGAGGCCACCAAGCGCGAGATTCCGTGGCGTGCCCCCATCAGCGGCCTCAACATTTTGCTGTCGAGCCATGTCTGGCGCCAGGACCACAACGGTTTCTCTCACCAGGATCCCGGCTTTATCGACCTGCTGCTCAACAAGGCCAACGACACGCATATCGTGAATGCTTACTATCCGGCTGACGCCAACATGGCGCTTGCTGTGGCCGAGCGTGTTTACCTGTCCACCGACTGCGTCAACGCCATCTTCTGCGGCAAGCAGCCCGCCCCCACTTTCCAGACGGTCGACGAGGCCCGCGCCGAGCTCGCCGAGGGCGTTGCGACTTGGGAGTGGGCATCGACCGCCGACTCGCTCGCCGAGGCTGACGTCGTGGTTGCCACGTGCGGCGACGTGTCGACGCTCGAGGCTCTGGCTGCAACCGACATGCTGCGTGAGCTGGGCATTAAGGTGCGGTTCGTCAACGTGGTCGATCTGCTCAAGATCCAGAACGTCTGCGAGAACGACCAAGCCATCAGCGATGAGCGCTGGACTGAGCTGTTTGGCTGCGGCGATAAGCCCGTGCTCTTTGCATTCCACGCCTATGCTGGCACGATTCGCCGTCTGATTTGGAACCGACCCGGCCACGACGCCTTCCGCGTCCACGGCTACGAGGAGAAAGGCTCCACGACAACGCCGTTCGACATGCTGCGCCTGAACAACATGGACCGTTGGGCACTGGCCGCCGACGTGCTGCGCATGGTTGACGCCGATAAGTTTGCCGAGCAGATTGACGAGTGGGAGGCATTCCGCACCGAGGCCTTTGAGTTCGCGTGCGATGAGGGCTACGATCACCCGGCCTTCACCGACTGGGTCTGGCCCGACGCCGCAGCCGCAACTGCTGCCGACGGCGCGCTCTCCGCAACGCAGATGACCGCAGGCGACAACGAGTAGGTAGGCATCCGGGACGGTCTCGCGCTGGGGCCGCCTCCAGGCGGGTTGCCTTGGTCTGAGAAGTGGGCTTCGCGAACTTCTCAGACCAAGGCAACCCGCCCGGAGGCGGCCCTCTCGACCGTTTCGATATGCGGGGGCTGATTCTTTTTTATGTAATGGGGATTTTGCTTACGCTGCCTTGGAAACTGTGCATCTAACTATGGTCAGCCAAGCACTCCACCCCGGCCCTCGTCCGTATGTTCTTCCGCTGGGCGAGCCATAGGCGCCGCGCACCGATGCGGTAAAGTGACGGCTTGAAATTGGTGCTATATTCGGCTTGAGTTGTTTAATGCTAGTACGGGAGGCTGATATGGGGCTGTTCAAGAAGAAAAACCCGCAGGATGCCTTTGATCCCGATGTGTTTACCATCACGGATACGATTTTGGACCCGCCGCGGTTTACGTTTTTGCCGGC
>CATWCP010000061.1 GCA_958349325.1 uncultured Collinsella sp. | reverse complement strand
GCGCGAATCGGCATTCAGGTCATACAGCGAACCCAGCGCGCCCGCCTTGGCATCACTCGCGCCATACACGCAGCGCCCCACGCGCGCGTTGACCATAAGGCCCGCGCACATGCAGCAGGGTTCCAACGTCACATAAACCGTACAGTCGAAAAGGCGCCAGCGGCCAAGCGCCTGGGCAGCGGCGCGCACGGCCGCAAACTCTGCATGAGCCGAAGGATCCTGATCGAGCTCGCGCCGATTGTGCGCCCTCGCGACGATCTCGCCGTCGCGCACCACTACGGCCCCGATGGGCACCTCGCCCACCGCCGCGGCGGCTCGCGCCTCCGCCAACGCCTCGCGCATGAACTTCTCGTCGATTTCGGTGATCGTCATCGTTCGCCTTCCCTGTTGCAAATTCAAAACGATGCTATCATTACGACTCACGGAGAGATGGCAGAGCGGTTGAATGCGGCGGTCTTGAAAACCGTTGAGCGCGAGAGCGTTCCGGGGGTTCGAATCCCCCTCTCTCCGCCACTTCTAGTGATGCACCGGCGTCATGGTTCGCTCGAACAGCGCATCGACCACGTCGGCTATCTCAGGTCGACGCTCAAGATCGTGGCCCGATTCCCACCATATCGTGAAAAGTCGAATAATACCGCCGGCGACAAACTCAGACGTCGTCTCGAGTGACACGGGGGCCAGGGCATCCTCGGCAAGCACGTTCATCACACGCTCGCGGATGGAACGGGCAATGCGGTCGCAAATAACGTTGGTCAACATGCCCGACATGCTGCTTGCCAAAATGTTATCCATGAGCTGCTCGTGCGCCAGAATCAAATCCATGGCATCGTCCAAAATCGCGTGCCGAAGCGCGCGCACGTCCTCGGCAGACACTGCGCCGGCCTCATCGGGCTGTTTTTGCGGCAAGCCCGACATGAGCTCATCGATATAAAAGGCAAAGTAATCGTTCTTGTCGCGAAAGTGCTTGTAGAACGTCGTGCGGCGAATCATGGCCCGGTCGCACAGCATGGCAACCGTCAGGTCCTCAAAACGATGCTCCTCGAGAAGCTCGGTAAAGGCATCGAACAGGGCGCGGTAGGTTTTCTTGATGCGAAGGTCCACTGGTATCGCCATCCTCAGGGCAAAGACAACACTCGTCAATCTGTCGCATATCTTACACCTGTACCTCGCGCGCTTTGCCCCGGTGCCGACCCCGACGAAAACACAACGCTTACCGGAAAGTTCGGCACGGCAAAACGTTGCGGGTATACTAGTAGCGTTATACCAACGGCAGCTGGCGCATGCCGCCGCGGCCATTCGAAACGGAGACATCATGATTACCGTCATCATCGGCATCGTTGTTGTCATTGTGATTGTCTGCGCCATCGCCGGCATCTACAACAACATGGTCACCAAGCGTAACCGCATCGATAACGCCTGGCAGAACATCGATACGCAGCTGCAGCGCCGCAACGACCTGATCCCCAACCTGGTCGAGACCGTCAAGGGCTACGCCAAGCACGAGCAGGAGACGCTCTCCGCCGTGATCAGCGCGCGCAACACCGCCGTCAAGGCCACCACGCCCGAGGCCAAGATGGAAGCCGACAACGTGCTGACCGGCGCACTGCGCCAGCTCTTCGCTGTGGCCGAGGCCTATCCCGATCTTAAGGCAAACACCAACTTTACGCAGCTGCAGGCATCGCTCGAGGATACCGAGAACAAGATTAGCTATGCACGCCAGAGCTACAACGATTGCGTGCTCAGCTACAACAACGCCATTCAGACGTTCCCGGCTGTCATCTTTGCCGGCATCTTCCAGTTTAAGGAGCGCCAGGGCTTCGAGGCCGCCGAAGCAGCCCGCCAGGCCCCGACCGTCAAGTTCTAGTAGTTTGACAGCGCATCCTTAATCAGCCAAATGCATAAACCGCCCCGTCGAATGCATACTTCGACGGGGCGGTTTCCCTTTTCGCGAAGGTCCCCCTCTAAGCGCCGTGCATTTTTAGGAGTATTCAACATAACCAAGAGCTTCGGGCGCCACGATAAATGCCAAAGACCGCGAATATCCCTGCAAATCAACCGCTGTCAGCCCATAACCCCGCCCATCATCCGTAGAAAACATCGAGAAATCCCGATTTTTTGCCCGAGGTCGGTATGCAGGGGCCTTCGATTGCAGAATACTCGCAAAAATGCACGTCGCCACCACCCCCACACGGCGCGAACCAAAACAAAAGGGCGACCCTCCTTTCCGGCGCACTCCGCAGGATGCAAGAAGCCCTCGCCGCACGAAGTGCGCAGCGAGGGCTTCTTGCATGTCCGAGGACGCGCCGGGAGGGAACTTGCTCTCTGCCCGGATAGGTAAGACAAATTACGCGACGGTGTAAACCCAGTTGTGCTTATCCTCGACAGCACCAGACTGGATACCAGTCAGGGTCTCGCGGAGCTTCTTCATCACAGGCCCGATCTCGGTGTAGCCAGCCGGGAAGGTCACGGTCTCGTCGGCGCCGTAAACCTTGTTGTCGATTTCGCCAACCGGAGAGATGACGGCAGCGGTGCCGCACAGGCCGCACTCGACAAAGGTACCGGCCTTGACCTCGGCCCACTCGACGGGGCGCTGGTCAACGGTCATGCCCAGGTCCTGAGCAACCTGAACAAGCGAACGACGGGTGATGGAGGGCAGGATGGAGTCGGTGTGCGACTGCGGAACGACGAGCGTGCCGTCCTCCTTCACGAACAGGACGTTGGCGCCGCCGGTCTCCTCGACATAGGTGCGGGACTCGGAGTCGAGATACAGGTTCTCGGCATAGCCCTCGCGATGGGCCTCCATCGTGGGCTTGAGGGACATGGCGTAGTTCAGGCCGGCCTTGATATTGCCGGTGCCGTGCGGTGCCGCGCGGTCATACTCGGAAACGCGCAGCTTGACGGGCTTGAGGCCACCCTTAAAGTACGGACCGACCGGGGTCACGAGAATGCGGAACGTGTACTCAGGAGCGGGAGCCACGCCGATCACGTCACCGGAGCCGATCATAAACGGACGCACGTACAGGGTCGCGCCGGAACCGAAGGGCGGAACCCAGGCGGCGTTGGCAGAAACGACCTGCTTGACAGCCTCGACGAACTTGTCCTTGGGGAACGGGGGCATCTCGAGGCGCTGCGCAGAGTTGTACATGCGCTCGGCGTTCATGTCGGGGCGGAAGCAGACGATGCTGCCGTCCTCGGCGGTGTAAGCCTTCAGGCCCTCAAAGACCTCCTGGCAGTAATGGAAGATGCCGCCGCACTCGGAGACGTGCAGGGTGTGGTCGGTGGTCAGGCCGCCCTCGTCCCACTCGCCGTCCTTCCAATGGGCCTCGTAGCTGTAATCGGTCTTCATGTAGCCAAAGCCGAGGCTACCCCAATCGATATCCTTCTTCTCGACAGTCATATGTCGCTCCTTACATACACAGTTGCATACTCGCGAACCCGCACGCAAGGACCGAGGCCGACCGCGTCGCAACGTCGCACGCCCGGAGCGTAGAGCCGGACGGGACACGCGAGCAGCATCAAAGCCGATGGCACGTCGATTCGCATGCACGAGATTGTACTCCCCGCACGCATCTGATAAAACGTTTTTCTTTAACTAACTAAAGTATTTTCATTTGACCGAAGCTAAAGAGGCCCGCCACCGTAAGCAGTGACGGGCCTCAACTGTACGGTCTGCGCGCTGGCTCGAGCTAGGCGTTCTATTTGCCCAGCTTAGCCTTGACCAGACCGACCACGGTCGGGATGATCGACACGGCAACGATGCCGACGATCAGCAGCTCAAAGTGCTCCTGCACAAAGGGGATGCCGCCAAAGAAGTAGCCCAGCAGCGTAAAGAGCGTTGACCAGGTAATGCCACCCAGCACGTTAAAGACGACAAAGTTGCGCCAGTGCATGCCGCCCATGCCGGCGATAAAGGGCACAAAGGTGCGGATAAACGGGAAGAAGCGACCCAGGAAGATGGCCAGGTGACCCCACTTGTCCAAGAAGTCCTCGGACTTTTTGATGCGCTCGGGCGTCATGGCCTTGACCTTGCCCGAAGCGATGATCTTTTTGCCAAAGAAGTGACCGATCATAAAGTTGCACTGATCACCCAAAATGGCAGCCGACCATGCGACGGCCAGCAGGGCCACGATGTTAAAGCCGCCGTTGTGGGCAAAGAAGCCCGAAGCAAACAGCAGCGAATCACCGGGAAGGAACGGGAAGAACACCACGCCCGTCTCGATAAAGATGATCAGGAACACGCAGCCGTAGGCCATAAGCGGGCCGGCGGCGATCCAGCTGGCGATCGCGGTGCGCGGATCCTTAAGCAGCTCGGCGATAAAATTGATGAAACCCATGAAGTAAAACCTCTCAGTTGTGGGCGCGGATACGTCCAAGTTGACCAGTATACGGTTGCGGCGTCCCCTCGTGCGCAACCCCACAAAAGCATGACTCCATTACCAGCAAGTTTGCATAACTGACACCTGTCGCGCAATGCCGCCAAGATTGTCCTTCCTAATCCCTAGCGAATCGCTATACTTTATTGAATCGCATTGCCATGGCGCTAAGGGAGGGCGGCCGGTGAGCTTTATCAATACCATTCGCGAGGACATCAAGACCGTCCAAGCGCAGGACCCCGCCGCGCAAAACGGTCTGGTCATCTTCCTTTCCTATCCTGGCCTGCACGCCAAGTGGAACCACGTGCCCGAGCACTGGCTGTGGGAGCATGGACATCGCTCGCTCGCCCGCGTGCTCTCGCAAATCACCCGTCATATCACCGGCGTCGAGATTCATCCCGCCGCACAGATCGGTAAGCACTTCTTTATCGACCACGCCATGGGCGTCGTCATCGGCGAGACCACCATTGTGGGCGACAACTGCGTGCTCTATCAGGGCGTTACGCTCGGCGGCACCGGCAACGAGACCGGCAAACGCCACCCAACGCTCGGCGATAACGTCACCGTGGGCACGGGCGCCAAGGTGCTCGGCAACATCCGCATCGGCAACAACGTCAAGATCGGCGGCAACTCGGTCGTCGTTAAGGACGTGCCCGACAACTGCACCGTTGTTGGCGTGCCGGGACGCATCATCAAGCGCAACGGCTGCCGCGTGTTCGAGGAGAGCTTCGATGCCAAGCAGCATCGCGAGTACATGCCCGACGATGCCGCCGAGCAATCCGCGCTCAACCGTCAAGGCATCACCGAGAATGCCCGCCGCGTCAAGGAGCTCGAGCGAGAGGTGGCCGAGCTCAAGGCCCTCGTCGCCAAGCTCGCGGACGAACGCTAGGGCTGCGAACGGCACAAGCCCGCATCAACACAAGAAGGCGCGCCAGGGAATTCATCCCCGGCGCGCCTTTGCGTTGATGCGACATGTGGGACTGTCCCTTTGTCACATTATGCGAACTGGCTCAGATAGAGGTCGGCGTAGGCACCCTCGGCAGCCAGCAGCTCCTTATGCGTGCCCTGCTCGATAATGTTGCCGTGATCCATGACCAAGATCAGGTCGGCATCCACAATCGTCGACAGGCGGTGTGCGATCACAAAGCTCGTGCGCCCGCGCATAAGCGCATCCATGGCACGGCCGATGGCAAGCTCGGTACGCGTGTCCACGCTTGAGGTCGCCTCGTCCAGGATGAGAATCGCCGGGTTGTTGAGCAGCACGCGTGCGATGGTCAGCAGCTGACGCTGGCCCTGGCTGATGCTTTCGGCATCGTTGGCCACGCGCGTGTCGTAGCCCTGCGGCATGGTGCGCACAAAGAAGTCGACCTGCGCGGCACGAGCGGCAGCCACGATCTCGTCGCGCGTCGCCTCGGGGCAGCCGTAGGCGATGTTTTCGGCAATCGTGCCATCGAACAGCCAGGCGTCCTGCAGCACCATGCCAAACTGCTGCCGTAGCTCGCCGCGGTCCATGCGGCTCGTATCCACGCCGTCGAGCGTAATACGCCCGCCGTCAATCTCGTAGAAGCGCATGAGCAGGTTGATGAGCGTCGTCTTGCCTGCGCCCGTGGTTCCCACCACGGCAATCTTCTGGCCCGGCTCGGCGGTAAACGACACGTCGCGCATAAGCGGCTTGTCGGGCGAATAACCAAAGCGCACATGCTCAAAGGAGACGCGGCCCTCCACGCGACCCGGCAGCTTGGCGGCCTTGTCCGGCAGCGGATCGGCCTCCATCTCGGGCTCATCGAGCAGGTCGAACACGCGCTCTGCACTCGCCAGCGCACTCTGCAGCGAGTTGAAGGTAAACGACAGCTGCGTCATGGGCTCGGACGCCTCGTAGATAAACTGGAAGAACGCCTGGAACACGCCGACGGTCATGTGACCGGCAACCAGCATGCTGCAGCCCACAAGCGCAATAACGATCTGCGCCAAACGGCCGATAAAGCGCACCGCGGGGCCGACAGCATTGATCATAAAGTCGGCCTTGGTGCTCACACGAGCCAGTTCCTTCGAAGCCTCGTGCACCTCAGCGGAGCTCTGACGTTCGCGGTTAAACGCGCGGATCACCAGACGGCCCGAATAGCCTTCCTCGACCGCACTCGTAATCTTGGACACCCACTCCTGGCGCTCACCCGTCACATCGTGCGTGCGGCGCGAGACGACCTTCGTCACCAGCAGCGACAGTGCCGTAAAGAACAGAAAGACGAGCGTAAGCTGCACGCTGAACACGAACATCACGCTCACGGCGCCCACCATGGTACCGATCGACACCAGAAGCTGCAGCAAGCCGCGCTGCATGCTCTCGGACATC
>CATWCP010000060.1 GCA_958349325.1 uncultured Collinsella sp. | reverse complement strand
CAGGCCAGGTCGTCGAGCTTGGGCGTCGAGATAAACTCATCGGCCCAGCCCCAAATGCGCGCATCCTGACGATTGACCAGGAACAGATCGCGGCCCAGAATCTGCTCGGGCTCAACGTCCAGCTCGTCGGCGATCAGGGCATCGAAGTCACCCTGCTTAAGCTCGCCGGCGCTGATGAGCGGGCACAGGTCAACAGCTCGGTTGGGAGCAAAGCCCTCGTTAACGCCGCGGTTCATGTGGATGGCAAGGCTCGGAATGATAGCGACCTCGCGCTCGGTGGCAAGCAGACGGCTCTCAATACGGTCGCCTTCGCGCACCAGCACGCGACCCGCGAGCGCCAGCGGACGGTCGAACCAGGTGTAGTCAATCATGCCGCCGTAGGCCTCGGTGTTCAGGCGCAGCGTCTCGCCTGCGCCGTCGAGCTCGGGCACGGCCTTGACCTTAAACGTCGGAGAATCGCTGTGCGACGCCGTGAGCTGAAAATGATAGTCACCGGCAACGCCGTCCTCGCCCCACGTCGCGGCCAGGTCCTCGCCCACCTTAAAGGCAACAACGCTCGAGGTGTTGCGCTGCGTGTAATAACGCCCGCCCGGCTCGATGTCCCACGCCGCGTTCTCGGGCAGGTAGGTAAAGCCCGCCTCGTCGAGCTCGGCCATAATGGTCGCCGCCGTATGGAACATGCTGGGGCATGCCTCGATAAAGTCGATAAGGTCGTTGGCGGCCTCGATATCGTCGGCCGTCACATGTGCGCGCTCGAGCGTTTCCTGATCCGTCATGCTCTCCCCTTTCGCTGGGTTGATGGTCCCCTCCAGCATACCCCGCCACGCCAGTGCCGCACTCTTCATTCCGTGCTTAATTCCGCGCCACTCACCAAGTTGAGCCATCATGCCCGTGCACCTTTTGCGACAATTACGCTAACAGGACGAGAGGAGTCGTCATGAAGCCACGTAACATTGCCATCGCCTGCGGTGTCGCGGGAGTCGCCGTCGGCCTTGCCGCTGCCACCGGCATCGTTTACCGCAAGCAAATCAAGTCCGCCGCGTCGCTCAAACGCTTGACCGGCTACGCGAATGGCTATGACCTGTACGCAATCGACATCGCCTACGACTACGATCTTAATCGCATCATCGCCGCTGGCGTGCGCGACGACCAGGCCTACATCGATGCCGTGGTGGCGCAGGTGCTGCCCGGTGTGCCGGCGCATGTCCAGGCGCCCCAGTTTGCCTGCAGCGCTTTTGTCGCCGTAGATGCCGAAGGCCGTGTGCGCACCGGTCGCAATTACGACTTTAAGGACGACACCTCGGCGCTGCTGGTGCGCAATCACCCACGCGACGGCTATGCCTCCATCGGGTTTGCCGCCCTTAACAACCTGGGCGATAACACTCCGCTTGACTCCGTCGGCGGACGCGCCGCCGCACTCATGGGCCCGTTTGCCCAGCTCGACGGTGTTAACGAATGCGGCGTGTCCATTGCCGTACTCACTCTGGACTCCAAGCCCTGTGACCAGGACACGCAGCGCCCCGTCATCAATACCTCGCTCGCCATCCGCCTGGTGCTCGACCGTGCCGCCACCACGCAAGAAGCTGTCGACCTGCTTTCCGCCTACGACATGCACGCCATGGCAGGACGCGATTACCACTTCTTTATCAACGACGCCGCCGGTGACGCGCGCGTAGTAGAGTGGGATCCGCGCGATCCGGACCGCGCTTTCAAAGCGACTCCTGTACGCCAGGTTACGAACTTCTACGCCTGCTATGGCGACGAAGTGCTGCCCAACCAAAAGAATGACGAGCTGGGCCATGGTAAAGAGCGCGCCGTCGCAATCGCCGATGTCCTTGACGCCCATGTCGGTGCCCAGGACGAAACGATTGTCTGGAAAGCCCTGCGTGCCGCAGCGCAAGAACCCAATCCGGAAGACATCACCAGCAATACGCAATGGTCGGTCGTCTTTGACAATACCGAACCCGCCGCCGCCATTACGCTGCGCCGCCACTGGGGCGACGTCGACGCCTTCGCACTGTAAGGACCCAGGCTCGTCGACCTTACGCTCGCCTGACGTTGTTTACATTTCTATACGCTTGAGCTAACACGTTTTACCCCCGTATCAACAGTGTGCGGGGGTAAACTTATGCGCATGTTATAACTTGCCCGGAAGGATTCATCATGCTTAGGATTGGTCTTCTTACCAGTGGCGGCGACTGCCAGGCGCTCAACGCCACCATGCGCGGCATCGTCAAAACGCTTATGACCAATAGCGAAGAGCCTATCGAGATCTACGGTTTTGAGGACGGCTACCAGGGCCTTATCTACAGCAGGTTCCGCGTCATGACGCCCGCCGATTTTAGCGGCATCCTCACCCGCGGCGGCACCATTTTGGGCACGAGCCGCACGCCGTTCAAGCGCCTGGATACTCCCGAGGCCGATGGCGTCGAGAAGGTGCCGGCGATGGTCCACACCTATCATAAGCTGCAGCTCGACTGCCTGTTTATGCTGGGCGGCAACGGCTCCACCAAGACCGCCAACCGTCTGCGCGAAGAAGGCCTCAACGTTATCGCCCTGCCCAAGACCATCGATAACGACACCTGGGGCACCGAGCTGACGTTTGGTTTTACGAGCGCCATCGACGTCGCTACCAAGTGCATCGACGACATCCACACCACCGCTTCGAGCCATGGGCGCGTGTTCGTTATCGAGATCATGGGCCACAAGGTTGGCTGGATCCCGCTGTATGCCGGCGTCGCGGGCGGCGCGGATGTCATCTTGATTCCCGAGATCCCCTACGACATGGATAACGTCATCAAGACCATCGAGCATCGCATGGAGACCGGCAGCCGCTTTACTATCGTGGCCGTCGCCGAGGGCGCCATCTCCAAGGAAGACGCGGCGCTGTCCAAGAAGGAGTACAAGAAGAAACTCGCCGAGCGCACGAGCCCGTCGATCGTCTACGACATCGCCAAGGAGATCGAGGCCAAGACCGGTCGCGAGACCCGCGTCGCCATCCCCGGCCACACGCAGCGCGGCGGCCAGCCCGACGCCCAGGACCGCATCTTTGCGACCCAGTGCGGCGTCGAGGCGGCGCTCGGCTGCCTGCGCGGCGAGTTTGGCTACATGATTGCCCTGCGCGATGGCAAGATGTGCCACATGCCGCTCGAGGATGTCGCCGGCAAGCTCAAGTATGTCGATCCCCAGAGCGACCTGGTACGCGAGGCCAAGGCGTTGGGCATCAGCTTCGGCGACGAATAGCCTCGGCCGAAACTGCTCTCATCGGAGACCCCAGGGCTTACCTCCCAAATCGTCCTCGGACATGTCAGGATCCCGCCGTGCGCTTCGCGCGGCGGGATCCTTCCGTCCTGCGGAAAGATTTGGGAGGTAAGCCCTGGGGCCTCCTACGGTGACTGGGGAGGCCGAGGCTATTCGTCTTCTTGCTGCAAGTGCCTGGGGTAGGATGCGGCGTGCATTTTTGGGAGTATTCAGCAGCCGAGGGTGCCTGCATACTGGATTTTGGACGAAAGGCAGGCACCATGGGCCGCATCCTGTAAAAAAACGAGCGGCTCTAGAGGCGTTGGGGCTCAGAATCGGGGCTTTCAGCGCAGTTTTGCACCCCCGCCCCCGCGCCCGCGGACCCCGGGATGCTGAATACTCCGGAATTTGCACGGCGCCCCCTGGGGTACCTGTGGGCAAAAAGCAACCACCCAGCCGAAATATGCATCCGGCGGGGCGGTTTATGCAGTACAGCGGCGTTGGATGCGCATGTCGCTCAGCGTTCTTGCCGACCGATGCAACGTCGTGCGTAGCCATTAATGTCTTCGGTGAAACCGTCAAGGTCGTCGAGCGTGATAACGTTATCGGAAAGCAAGTTGGCTATCTCATAACGCATGGTGCTGCGGCGAATATCGTTCACAAGCACTCCTGAGGACAGCTTGTCCCTATTGATACGCTCTTCTAACGCCCAAAATCTACTGGACGCTTCACTGCCACCGTTCAGTATCTCGATGTACTGGCCGATGAGCATTTCCATATAGCTTTCTTGCCATTTTGGGAGCAGCTCTTTAAACAGCTTCCAGTCGCTTTCAGTTACCTCGCCCATATTGCCTCCGTTCACCAAACAGACTTAGCCATTCGATTTTTATTCTATTTGGTATTTTCGCTCACAGCCGTGGATGAGGGGACCATCGGTCTTCGAGTTCGAGCTTGAATGAACCGTTTGCTACAAAATGCGCCTAATTACTACGATGATTCGAATGCCTTCGACCATGCCGAAAAGGGTGAAAGTAAAACCGCAGGTAGAAAGCTTGCCGATTTTTGAAAAAGATGGGTGTGGTCGGCCTCATCGAGTTCATCGTAGTAAATCGGCCTTTTTCTTGGCATGCGGCGAGTTAAATGCCAGTTCCCGTGTTGGAATTGCCCTGTCCATTCGTGAGTTGCGGTGAAATCGGGACTGTTAGACGCTCCAAGGTCCTCAACGGTCCGTATTTCACCGCAACTTGGAAGGGGCGAGCGGCGTTGGCCAAGCATTGTTGACGGGTTGGAACGGCTTAGGCTTGTTTGCGGCGCTTCCATTGCTTTCGGCACCAGCACATGAGTGCCTCTATGAAGGGAATCGTGATGAGGATGACCCATGCGGGATGGGGCTGTGCCAAACAAAGCCACATATAGAGGAACCAGGCAATGGCGGCTGTTGCACAGACGACGCCGATCAGCTTGGAGAGATGATGTCGGTCGATAAAGTCGCCCATCGCCTCGTAGACGGGAATCAGAAAGACCAGAAAGAGCCCCATACCCCACGTGCCGCAGATGATGCCGAGCGCGAGATAGGCGAGGACGACAAGTGCAGGAAAGGGAAACTCGTTCCATGCGCGACCGATCTTGGTGTGGAAATGCTTGCCATGATGGTCGAGCTTGTCGTGTGCCTCTTTCCAGCTGGAAAACGTCTCGCCGTCGATGGCGACGGTGCCGTCGGCATTGGTATGTACGCTGTGTCCATCGTCCTCTAGCGTATCGATATGCAATCCGCCCGGCCCCACATGGACCTCTTCACCCTTGCGCTCGTTAGCCACGTGGATGCCGCTCCAACCAACATGAACCTCTTCACCTTTGTTGGGGTCGACAACGTGAATGCCGCGTGCAAGGGAAATGTCGACAAGTGGCTTGCCGTCAGGATCCACGTGCTCGGTAGAAGACTCGGTGCCTTCAGTCTCGTCGTAATTATTTGCGTCAACGTCATCGTCGGCCGAGGTGTCGACATCGCTAGCCGCTTCCCCATATAGCAACTCATCCAGTGACACGCCATACAGCGCGGCGAGTGCAATAAGGTTATCGGTATCGGGCGAGGATTCGCTGCGTTCCCATTTGCTGACAGCTTGGCGGCTTACGCCCAACTGGGCAGCAAGAGCCTCCTGGGAAAGACCGGCAGCTTTGCGGCGATCGACGAGGCGCTGTGCCATCGCAAGATCCATAGTGGTTCCTTTCATGTGGCGACCGTAATCGAATGAGCCGAGTATGCCGAGAATAACCGGTAGCGACCACCATTTCTAGTTAGAATCTGCCCCAACCCTACCGCAACTACGAGTAGCAACCCCCTAATGGCCTGCCATTTCATGACAAATGTTAGTACGCATAACAGCCAAGAGCCCTCTCAATACGTTGCGGTGGAATAGTTCCTGTTTCATGGCTCTGCTATGCCAAACAGGAACTATTCCACCGCAACTTACTATCAGGCCACGCACCCGCAGAGTAGCTACGGGTGCCTAGGGTAGGATGCGGCGTGCATTTTTGGGAGTATTCAGCAGCCGAGGGTGCCTGCATACTGGATTTTGGACGAAAGGCAGGCACCATGGGCCGCATCCTGTAAAAAAACGAGCGGCTCTAGAGGCGTTGGGGCTCAGAATCGGGGCTTTCAGCGCAGTTTTGCACCCCCGCCCCCGCGCCCGCGGACCCCGGGATGCTGAATACTCCGGAATTTGCACGGCGCCCCCTGGGGTACCTGTGGGCAAAAAGCAACCGCCCCGTCAAAGTATGCATTTGGCGGGGCGGTTTATGCAAAAATACTGCTGCGGGTGCGTCGGCAGCTCGCTAGAACTTGAATCCCAGGACAGGTTACTCGGCGCTTTTGAGGGCGCCGACCATGTCGATCTTGTTGAGCGTTCGGTTGGTGGCGAGGTTGACGATAAACGTAAAGCCGAAGGAAAGCACTACGGCGAGCACGTAGCTTAGCGGCTCGACCTCAACGTCAAAGTACAGCGACGGCATCTGCAGGATGTACGTAAAGCTCTCGGCAAGCAGGCCACCCAGCGGCACGCCCAGTGCGGTGCCAATCGCCGTGAGGATCAACGTCTCCTTGTTGACGTAGTGGTGCACCTCGCCACGGCGGAAGCCCAGCACCTTGATGGTCGCCAGCTCGCGCTCGCGCTCGGAGATATTCGTGTTGGACAGCGTAAACACCACCACAAACGACAGGCACGCCGCCATAAAGGTCACAAGTACCACGACCGAATTGATAATCGTAAAGTTCGCCTCATAGTTTTCCCAATGCTCGGCCGTACTCGAAATCGTAAGCCAACCGTCACTCTTAAGATTCTTGCTAAACGCAATCTGGTCGGCCGACGAACCCTTAAGCAGCACAAAGACGCCGTTGAGGCGTGCGCTTCGACCGAATGCGTGCTCATAGGTGCCCTGCGTCATATAGAGCGTGTTGCCCAGATAGTTGAGCGAAATGTCGCTAACCTTGACCTTGGCGACGTTGAGCGACGAATCCTGGACGTGAGCCGTATCGCCCGGCTGAATCCCCAGCACCAGCTGTGAACTTTTGCTCAGATACACGTCTCCGTCACGCAAAG
>CATWCP010000059.1 GCA_958349325.1 uncultured Collinsella sp. | reverse complement strand
GTCCAGCAGATCGCCACGCCGCAGGAGGTCTTCAACCATCCCGCGAACATCTTCGTCGCCGGCTTCATCGGCGTGCCGCAGATGAACTTCTTCGATGCCCAGCTGGTGCGCTTGGGCAACGGCTTTACCGTCAAGACCAAGGATATGAACGTGGCGCTCGCCCCCGAGACTTGCGCTCAGCTTGCCCTCAACTGGGACGGTGGCGACGTGAAGGAGATTACGGCCGGCGTGCGTCCCGAGCAGATCCTGCTTGCCGACAAGGGCGAGGAGGGCGCGCTCCAGGGTACCGTCGAGGTGACCGAGCTCATGGGTTCGACCGAGCATGTCCACGTGACCGCTCCCGATGGCCAGTTCGTCCTGATCATTCCCGTTGTCGACCTTGAGGTCAAGGGTGCGCTCAAGGCGGGCGACCCCATCTGGTTCAAGTTCGAGAAGAACGCGACCCACCTCTTCGATAAGGTATCTGGCAAGAACCTTATCTAGACCCGGTGCATCCAGGCCCTCTCTTTGGGCGACTGCGGTATTGCCATCCTTTTGCCGCGGTCACATATAAGGCTCCCCTCCCGTCCACTGGGCGAGAGGGGAGCCTTTCTTTGTGTTGGGGTTGTCTGGCCGGTCGTTTGTCTCGATCTGTAACAGGTAGGGCCGATTTCGGACGTTAGATGTTACAGATCGAGACGGTTTCGCTGAGCTAACCATTTCATCTAAATCTGTAACACCAAAGGTGAATTTCAGCTGCTAGATGTTACAGATTGAGATAAACCCAAGGGGAGGGGCCGGTATGTCTCAATCTGTAACAGCTGGGACCGTTTTGGTTGAGTAGTTGTTACAGATCGAGATTGTTTGGTCGAGTCGGGTCACAGAGTAACGTGCGGGCACAAAAAACGGAGTCGTGTTGCCACGACTCCGTATCTCAAGAGGATGGGTAAGGGAGGCGAAATTAGTTCAGGTGCCAGATCTCGTCGTTGTACTGGGAGATGGTGCGGTCGGACGAGAAAGTGCCGGCGTTGGCGATATTGATGAGCGCCTTGCGCATCCAGGCGTCCTGGTCCTCGTAGTCGGCCAGCACGCGCTCCTTGGTTTGGATGTACTCCTCAATGTCGAGCAGGGCCATAAACCAGTCCTTGCCCTTAATGTCGTCGTGCAGGCGCTGCAGGCGCTCGGCATTGCCGGTCGCCATAAAGGCCGGGTTGGTGATGAAGTCCACCAGCAGTTTAATGCCGGGCTTGCGGTAGAGCACACCGGCGTCATAGGTGCCGTCGGCATAGAGCTGCTCGACCTGTTTGGACGAGGCACCAAAGGTATAGATGTTCTCATCGCCCACGAGCTCGGCAATCTCCACGTTGGCGCCGTCGAGCGTGCACAGGGTTAGGGCGCCGTTGAGCATGAACTTCATGTTGGAGGTGCCGCTCGCCTCCTTGGAGGCCAGGCTAATCTGCTCGGAGATGTCAGCGGCGGGGATCACGCGCTCGGCGGCGGTGACGTTGTAGTTCTCGATCATGACGACCTGCAGGTAGGGAGCCACGTCGGGGTCGTTTGCAATCCACTGCGACAGCGTCAGGATCAGATGGATGATGTCCTGCGCGATAGTGTAGGCAGGCGCCGCCTTGCCGCCAAAGATGATGGTGACGGGGTGTTTAGGTCTGTTGCCGTTCTTGATATCGAGGTACTTCCAGATGATGTAGAGCGCGAGCATCTGCTGGCGCTTGTACTCGTGGATGCGCTTGACCTGGACGTCGATGATGGCGTTGGAGGGAATGGTCACGCCCTGCTCGAGCGCCATGAACTGGCGCATGATGGCCTTGGCCTCGACCTTGGTGGCGGCCAGGCGCTCAAGAACGTCCTTGTCGTCGGCGAACTTAGCGAGTTTGCTCAGATCGCCGGTGCTGCGCCAGTCGGTGCCGATCACATCGTCGAGCAGGCTGGCGAGCGCGGGGTTGGCCCCATGGATCCAGCGGCGGAAGGTGATGCCGTTGGTCTTGTTGGAGAACTTCTCGGGATAGATTTCGTAGAACGGATGAAGCTCGGTGTCCTCCAGGATCTTGGTGTGGAGGGCGGCTACGCCGTTGATGGAGAAGCCAAAGTGGATGTCCATGTGGGCCATGTGGACGGTGTCGTGCTCGTCGATGATGGCGACGCGCGGGTCATCGTGCTCGGCCTTCGCGATCTCATCGAGCTTGACGATAATGTCGGCGATGGCAGGGGAGACCTTCCGCAGGCTGGCGAGCGGCCACTTCTCGAGCGCCTCGGCAAGAATCGTGTGGTTAGTGTAAGCGACCATGGAGCGTACGATGGTCACGGCCTCGTCAAACTCGATGCCATGCTCAGTGGTGAGCAAGCGAATGAGCTCGGGGATGACCATGGTGGGGTGCGTGTCGTTGATCTGGACAACGGCGTAATCGGCCAGATCGTGCAGGTTGCTGCCGCGCTCGACGGCCTCGTCGATCAGGAGCTGGGCGGCGTTGCTCACCATGAAGTACTCCTGATAGATGCGAAGTAGGCGGCCCTGCTCGTCGGAATCGTCGGGGTAGAGGAACAAGGTGAGGTTCTTGGCGATCTCGGTCTTGTCGAAGTCGATGGAGCTGCCGGGGACCAGGCCGTCGTCGACGCTCGCCAGGTCGAACAGGCGCAGGCGGTTCTTGGTGGGCTGGCCGTAACCGGGCACATCGATGTTGACGAGCTTAGAGGTAACGGCAAAATCGCCGAACTCGACGGTGTAGGAGCGGCCATCGTCGACTAAGATGTCCTGCTCACCGAGCCACTCGTCGGGGACGGCCTTCTGCTGGTTGTCGACAAAGCGCTGACGGAACAGACCGTAGTGATAGTTGAGGCCCACGCCATCGCCGGTCAAGCCCAGCGTGGCGATGGAATCCAGGAAGCACGCGGCCAGGCGACCCAGGCCACCGTTGCCGAGCGACGGCTCGACCTCGAATTCCTCGATCTTGTTGAGGTCGTGGCCTGCGGCGGTGAGCTGGTCCTTAACCTCGTCGTAGATGCCGAGGTCGATCATGTTGTTGATGAGCAGCTTGCCGATCAAAAATTCGGCGGAAATGTAATAGAGCTTTTTCTTGCTGTTGTTGAGCGGACAGGCAGCGGAGCGCTCCTGCACGAGTTTGACCAGCAGCTTGTAAATGCGACGGTCGTCGAGCTGCTCGAGCGAGGTGCCAAAAGACTGCTCTGCGAGTTCCATGAGGTTAATTTGGGGCATGTTTTCTCCTGTGATGGGTTGTTTCATGTCTGCAATTCATAAGAAGCCCGCGCGAGGGGATTGGGGTGGCCTCGCGCGGGAAAAGCAAGCGCGTCCGCACGGTGGGGAGGGGCCGGGCGCGGTAGCTCCTATTGAGGAAGCTCGATTTCGGCTTCCGACGGGATGCGGAAGTAGGTCTCGGTCCAGTCGGTGAGTTTGTGCTCGAGCTCGCGGGTGATGGCGCCGTCGAGCATGCGCCAGGTCCAGTTGCCGCCCAGCGTGGCAGGGGTGTTGATGCGCGCCTCGTTGCCCAAGTTGAGCAGGTCCTGCATGGTGTAGATGCACGTGTCGCTCACGCTGGCGGCGATGGTGCGATTGAGTGCATCTGCCATGGGTTCGCCGGCCTGCTGATGGGTGTACAGGGCCGCCTGCTCGCGCTGACGCGGGGTGGCCGTTCCCTCAAACCAACCGCGCGCCGTCTCGTTATCGTGGGTGCCCACATAGGCGACGGTGTTGGCGATGTAGTTATGCGGCAGGTAGTACGAGTTGGTGCCCTCAAAGGCAAACTGCAGGATCTTCATGCCGGGGAAGCCCGAGTTGTCGCGCATGTCGATGACGCCGGGGGTGAGGAAGCCCAGGTCCTCGGCGATGATGGGCAGCGTGCCGAGCTTTTCCTCGAGCGTCTTGAAGAACTTGAGGCCGGGACCCTGCGTCCACGAACCGTAGGACGAATCGGGCGAGGAGAACGGCACCTCCCAATAGGCCTCGAAGCCGCGGAAGTGATCCAGGCGGATGACGTCGTACATGTCGAGGGCGGCGCGAATGCGGCCCTCCCACCAGGAGAAGCCGTCGGACTCCATGGCGTCCCAGTCGTAGATGGGGTTGCCCCAGTACTGGCCGGTGGCCGAGAACTGGTCGGGCGGCGTGCCGGCGACGCTCACGGGATTGCCGGCGGTGTCGATCTTAAAGAGCTCAGGCGTCGCCCACATCTCGACGGAGTCACGCGAGACATAGATGGGCAGGTCGCCGATGATGAGAATGTCGCGCTCGTTGGCATAGGCCTTGAGGCGGCTCCACTGGCGATCGAAGAAGTACTGCGTCATCTGGTGGTAGAGCATACGCGCCGGATGGTCGGCACAGACCTTGGCGGAAGCTTCGCCGCGGGTGCGGAGTTCCGCGGGCCACTCCCAAAACGCCTTGAGACCGCACTCCTCTTTGACGGTCATGAACTCACAGTAGGGGATGAGCCAGTCCTCGTTGGCCTGGATAAAGTCATCGAAATCGGCCGGCTTGTCGGCGGCAAAGCGCTCAGCGGCGCGGTCGAGAATCTGACGGCGGCCGCCAAAGATAGCGCCGTAGTCGACATTGCTGGGGTCGGATCCCAGATACACGCCATCGATATCGCGCTGCTCCAGATACCCTGCCTCGATAAGCTCGGCAAAGTCGATAAAGTTGGGGTTGCCAGCGCGGGCCGAGAACGACTGATAGGGCGAATCGCCATAGCTGGTCGTCGTAAGGGGCAGAATCTGCCAGTAATGTTGTTTGCACGAGGCGAGAAAATCGACGAAGTCGTAGGCATTCCAGCCAAAGCCGCCGATTCCGTATGGTCCGGGCAGAGATGAGACGGGCATGAGGACGCCGCTTGCACGCTCCATGAATGCGCTCACCAACCTTCTTGTTGTGGGGTCGGCCTGCCGATGGATGTGCAGTCCGCCTCCGATGTTCTGATCCGATACGCCTATTGTAAAACATGTTGTTTAAACATGTACAGGCAAGATAAAAAAGTTGGTCGATTTTCGGCGAATGGTTACATGCCATGAAAAAGCCCCGACCTCACAACGTGAGATCGGGGCAAGAGCGGTATGTAGGTTTTTGCTACTCGGCGTCGGCGAAGCCGTTGGGGTTGTGGCTCTGCCAGTTCCAGCTATCTCGGCACATGTCCGCGATGTCGTACTGGGCCTTCCAGCCCATCATGCGCTCGGCCTTGGAGGCATCGCACCAGTTGGCAGCGATGTCGCCGGCGCGGCGCTCGCGGATCACGTAGGGCAGCTCCTTGCCACAAGCCTTGGAGAAGGCGGCGACGACCTCGAGTACCGAGGTGCCGGTGCCGGTGCCCAGGTTAAAGATCTCGACGCCGGTCTTGCCGTTCATCCAGTTAAGGGCGGCCACGTGACCAGAGGCCAGATCGCACACGTGGATGTAATCGCGCACGCCGGTGCCGTCGGGGGTGGGGTAGTCGTTGCCAAAGACCTGAACGGCCTCGAGCTTGCCCACGGCGACCTGGGCGACATAGGGCACCAGGTTGTTGGGGATGCCCTTGGGATCCTCGCCGATCAGGCCCGACGGATGAGCGCCGATGGGGTTGAAGTAACGGAGCAGCACGACGTCCCACTCGGGGTCGGCAGTGTGGACGTCCATAAGGATCTGCTCGATCATCCATTTGGTCCAACCATAGGGGTTGGTCGCGGGCTTCTTAGGATCCTCCTCGGTGACGGGCGGGTTGTCCGGGTCGCCGTAGACGGTCGAGGAGCTCGAGAAGATGATGGACTTACAGCCATGGTTGCGCATGACGTCGATGAGCACCAGGGTGTTCTCGATGTTGTTGTGGTAGTACTCGACGGGCTTGCTTACCGACTCGCCGACGGCCTTAAAGCCGGCAAAGTGGATGACGCGGTCGATCTGATGGGTATAGAAGATCTTGTTCATCGCATCGTGGTCGAGCACGTTGGCCTCGTAGAAGGTGAGGTTCTTGGCGGC
The DNA here is from genome assembly GCA_958349325.1 of uncultured Collinsella sp. GTDB lineage: Bacteria > Actinomycetota > Coriobacteriia > Coriobacteriales > Coriobacteriaceae > Collinsella. Next base: position 934 of record CATWCP010000059.1, on the reverse strand, counting down.
CTCGTCGCCCACGATGGTCTTGACGCGGTCGACGGCGACGGCGCTGGAGTTGGAGAGATCATCGACGATGATGACCTGGTAGCCACCCTCGAGCAGCTGAACGACGGTGTGCGAGCCGATAAAGCCGGCGCCACCGGTAACGAGGACGCAGGTGTCTTTGGGGTCGAGTGCTTTGGACATGTAGTCTCCTATCGAATCAGGAACACTTCTTCAGGGGAGTATAGCGCAGGCAGGGACGCCCAAATCGTGCGCTGTAGGAAAAGCAGAGGATTATGCTAGCGTACTCATAACAGAGCTCGCGTACGCATAACCTGATCTTTGGCATTTGCCTACGAGCCGCCGACCTTGCAGTTTCCTGCCGTTCGTGGAAATCGTTGGGACGCGCCATATGTACGCTAATATGTATGAGTTGAGCGACATATAAATAAGCATGTAACGGAGTACATATGTCACCAAACAGCGATTCCATCCTTTCCCAGGAGCTCTCGCGTCGCACTGCCCTCAAGGCCCTGTTCGGCGCTGCTTCTGCGGCAGTTCTTTTTGGCTTGCCCACTCGCGCCCATGCGGCAGAGGCTTCCAAAGAAACAACCGAGAAACTGAATGCCGCCCAGGCCCAGCTCGACGAGGTTCAGGCCCAGCTCGACAGCATCGCAAATGAGTATGCGGCGCTGGCCAACAAGAATGCCCAGACCCTCAACGACATCGAGAATGTCCAGGGCAAGATTGACGACACGCAGGCCCAGATCGATGAAAAGAAGGCCGAGCTCAAGAAGAAGCGCAACGACCTTTCCGATCGCGTGGCCGCCAGCTACAAGTCCGGCGGCACGAACATCCTGTCGCTGCTGCTGGCCTCTGGCTCGTTTGAGGAACTCGTCGCCAACGCGCATTACGTTGAGAAGATCAACAAGAGCGACCGCGATGCCATCGAGGATAT
>CATWCP010000058.1 GCA_958349325.1 uncultured Collinsella sp. | reverse complement strand
TTGGTGGTTCGACTGGCGGTTGCGGTCATATCCTGCCTTTCAAAATGCTCAGATACTCAAAAGTATAGTGGTGCTGTTGCGGCGGACGAGCCCTGTGGCCCAAGCAGGATAAAGTCTTCAGCAGCCCTTGCAGCAAAAATGATCCGTTTCCCTCCGTCCCCTATGGATTACCTGATTCGATGGGGACGGAGGGAAACGGATCATTTTGAGCTTCACCGTCCGGTCATGCCGTTCAGCGGCCGACAGGCGCCGTTGGGCGATAAATTATTCTCGCAACGTGATAATAATCTTGCATCGCGCGGAAACCTTGAGTACTATCCCAAATCAAGCGCGGTGTTCAGACCGAATTGTGCCTCCCGGTGTGAACACCGCGCTCACGCTCTCTCAATTGATCGTAAGGAGATAAACATGAGCAAGACCGTCGTGTCTTCCGATAACGCACCTGCAGCCATCGGCCCGTATTCCCCCGGCATCCAGACCGGCAACATGGTGTTCCTGTCCGGCCAGCTGGGCATCGACCCCGCAACCGGCAAGATGCCCGAGGGCGTCGAGGCCCAGGCTAAACAGTCCCTTGCTAACGTCGAGGCCCTGCTGACCGCTGCCGGCGCCACCTTTGCCGATGTCGTCAAGACCACGGTCTACCTGGCCGACATCGCCGACTTCGCTGCCGTGAACGAGATCTACGCCTCCAAGTTCGAGGCTCCGTTCCCCGCGCGCAGCGCTTTCCAGGTTGCCGCCCTTCCGGCCGGCGGTCTGGTCGAGATCGAGGTCGTCGCCGCTCTCTAAGGTGTTGACAACAACTAAACATGACATGCAAAAAGACCCTGCAGTGCGAGCTGCAGGGTCTTTTGTCAAGCGATGCGACAAAAATGATCCGTTTTCCTCCGCCCCCATGGGATTAGCGGGTTAGCCTTCCTTCCGAACTTTTTGCAGGTAGCGGTAGACGCTGGGCTCCGAGATACCCAGCGCGGTGGCAGCGCAAGCAACAGCGCCCTTGAGCATAAATACACCGTTGCCGTTAAGGTGGCGAATAACGTCCACGCGATCGGCCTGCCCAAGCGAGGCGACATCCTGTCCGCGGCTTTCGAGCAACTCGGAAATGCTGCGGTCGATGAGCTCCTGTGTAGACTCCGAAAGGCTTTCGACCTCGATAGACGCGGGCTCTGCCTGCCTAGGCGCAGCGTCGAAGCACGCCATGAGCTGCTGCGCCATGGCGTTGATGGAACGGACCGTGGAAAGATCGGTGTTGACGCAGAGCATACCGACAATCTCGTCATTCTCGCGGATAAAGTACGTCGCCGACTCCAACGTCTTGCCACCGGCACCGCGCCCCTCGTAGCCCGTAATAAACGGCAGGTCGCGATACTTGGCGTCGTGCATGATCTTGAGTGCCAGATCGGTGGCGGGACCGCCGACCTTGCGGCCGCTCACGATGCCGTTGCGAATATCAACGATGGCGTGGTCGGGATCCGAGAAATCGTGCAGCACGATTTCGCTGTTTTTGCCGAGTATCTGCTCCAGAAAATCGACCATCGGCAAAAAGCGACGTACGGTCTCGTTCACGGGCAACTCCTTTGGGTGAAATCGGAAATGTTCATAACAATTTTTTCTCATGGTAACACGCCGCTCATCATCTCGTATATCCGCAGGTATATTGCGTAATGCAGACGAACGGTAGGAATTTAGCGGTAAACGGTTGACCAAAAGAAATGTTAGATGTTATTTTGACCAGACACTTTCCTGACCTGCGGAAATGCGTAATTTTAGCTGAAGAATAGTCTGATAACAAAAAATTATTATTGAGAATGAGAGTCATCTTTAATACGATATGCAATGAAGGCACAACCTCAACCCCGCACTGCGTCACAATAGAGCGTTAGATGCGAAAACAACTACTTCGAGGATTGGTGGTCAAATGACCCAGGAGACGGTTACGAACGGCACTGAAGCCCTGTTCACTCGCGAAGGCATGCCTCCCGTTAAGGAAATGATCCCGTGTGCCCTTCAACACGTACTGGCATCGTTTGCCGGCATCATTACCCCGGCGGTCATCATGGCCGGCGTCTACGGCTTTAATAGCCAGCAGAGCACCGACATCATTCAGGTTGCGCTCATTCTTTCGGCAATCGACACGGCCCTTCAGGCCTTCGCTCCCTTCCGTCGCATCGGCGGCGGCCTGCCCATCGTCATGGGCGTTTCGTTCGCGTTCCTGCCGGCCCTGCAGGCCATGGGCGCCTCGGGCTTTAGCTTTGGCGCGCTGTTGGGCGGCGAGATCGTCGGCGGCGCCGTCGCGGTCCTCTTTGGTCTGGCCTACAGCAAGATCAAGTGGCTGTTCCCGCCCGTCGTGACCGGTACGGTCATCTTCTCCATTGGCGTCTCTCTCTATCCCACGGCCGTCAAGTACATGGCCGGTGGCATGGGCACGCCGCTGTGGGGCACCCCGCAGGCCTGGTGCGTCGCTCTTATCACCTTCGCCGTGGTCTTTGCGCTCGCCAACTTTGGCAAGGGCACGCTCAAGCTGGGCTCCGTGTTCTTTGGCATGATCGTTGGCATGATCGTCTCCATCCCCTTTGGTATGATCGACTTCTCCAGCGTCGCCACCGCTCAGGTCTTCGCCCTTCCCAAGCTCATGCCCTACGCGCTCGAGTTTGATCCCGAGGTCTGCATTACCCTCGCTGTCGTGTTCCCCATGGTTGCTATTCAGGTTATCGGTGACGTCTCCGCCGCCTGCCTGGGCTCCATCGACCGTATGCCCACCGAGCGCGAGCTCTCCGGTGCTATCGTGTCCCAGGGCCTCACCTCTATGGTCGGCGGCCTGCTGGGCGGTCTTCCCACCAGCGCCCTTGGCCAGAACGTGGGCATCATCTGCTCCAACAAGGTCGTCAACAAGTGGGTCTTTGTGATCATCGCGGCCGTCTTTGCCATCGCCGGTCTGTTCCCGCAGCTCTCTGCCGTTCTTTCCGCTATCCCGCAGCCCGTCATCGGCGGCGCGACCGTCGGCGTCTTTGGCACCATCACCATGAACGGCGTGCGCATGTTCACCCGCGAGGGCCTCACGCAGCGCACTACCACTATCGTCGGCACCTCCGTCGTCTTTGGCCTGGGTATCTGGATGGCCAGCGGTTGCCTTGCCGGCGAGGGTATGCCCGCCTGGGTGTCCACCGTCATCGGCTCCAATGCCGTAACCCCCACCGCCATCATGGCCATTGTCCTTAACCTGATCCTTCCGCAGACGCCGGTCGTGGCTCAGCACATCGATGCTGCCAAGGACGCTGCCGTGGATCTGGTCTTGCCCGAGAGCAAGAAGTAACCAATTCGGTGCTATTCGTCGGCGGACGCATCGCCTCGTCCGCCGACGCCATGCGGCGCCAAGCCGCACTTCAAAGGGCTTGTCCCTTTGGTGAAGCGTTGACGGGAGAGGGCCCGTTTCCGGTGTAGGCCGGCGCTTCGCACTTCCGCCATGTCAGAGGTGTCAAACCCCGCCCCTGATGTTGAAGGGAGCATTTATGCTTCTGGTCGCTAACGGTTCCGTCTTTACCCGCAACGCTCAGACCCCGTTCATTCCAAACGGTGCGGTCGCCATTGACGGAGATACGATCGTCGAAGTGGGCCCCGAGCGCGAGCTCAAGGCCAAGTACCCGGATGCCGAGTACGTCGATGCCCAGGGCAACCTCATCATGCCCGGACTCATCAACTGCCACACCCACATCTACTCGGGTCTGGCCCGCGGCCTTGCCATTAAGGGCTGCAACCCCACCAACTTCTTGGAGAATCTTGAGCAGCAGTGGTGGAAGATCGACGACAACCTGACGCTCGACGGCACCAAGGCCAGCGCCTATGCTACGATTTTGGACTCCATCCGTGATGGCGTCACCACGATCTTCGATCACCATGCGAGCTTCTGCGAGATTCCGGGAAGCCTCTTTACCATTAAGGATGCAGCTCAGGAGCTGGGCATGCGTTCGTGCCTGTGCTACGAGGTCTCCGATCGCCGCGGCCAGGAAAAGTGCGACCAGGCCATTGCCGAGAACGCCGAATTTGCCCAGTGGGCCGCCAAGGAGCGTCGCGATAACGACAACCACATGATCGCCGCCATGTTTGGCGGACATGCTACCTTTACGCTTTCGGACGAGACCATGGATAAGATGGCCGAGGCCAACAACGGCCTGACCGGCTTCCACATCCACGTGTGCGAGGGCATGAACGACGTGTGGGATTCCCGCCTCAACCGCGGTGGTATCAGCCCCGTCGAGCGCCTGCTGCAGCACAACCTGCTGGGTCCCGACACCATGCTGGGCCACTGCATCCACGTGACGCCTGCCGAGATGGATATCGTCAAGGAGTCCGGCACCTGGCTCGTCAACAACCCCGAATCCAATATGGGCAACGCCGTGGGCTGCGCCCCCGTGCTCGAGTTCTTCCGCCGCGGCATCCCCGTGTGCATGGGCACCGACGCCTACACCCACGATATGCTCGAGAGCCTTAAGGTCTTCCTGATCATTCAGCGCCACAACGCCGCCATGCCCAACGTGGGCTGGTGCGAGGCCATGACCATGCTGTTCGAGAACAACGCCAAGATGGCGAGCAAGTACTTCGATCGCAAGCTCGGTGTGCTTGAGCCCGGCGCCGCCGCCGACGTCATCGTTATGGACTACAAGCCCTTTACGCCGCTGAGCGAGGAGAACATCGACGGCCACATGCTCTTTGGCATGATGGGCAAAAACTGCCGCACCACCATCATCAACGGCCGCGTCCTGTACAAGGATCGCGAGTTCGTTGGCATTGATGAGGACAAGATCAACGCGTGGACCATGGCCGAGTCCAAGAAGCTCTGGAGCACGCTCAACGATCGCGCCTACTAATTACAAGTAGATTCGCGCGCGTCGGATGTTTCGCCGCATCCGACGCGCGTATAGGCGACCTCCGCGGGGTCGCCGGCGCTGTGCTAGCGCTACACCGTATTTGCGCCCGCCGCGCGGTCTCGCCGGGCGTTACAGAGAGGAGCTCATTATGAGCGACATCATGAGGCCGATCCCGTTTTCGCAGCTGATGAACTGGATCATCGAGGAGCACAAGACCCAGGGCGCCGTCTTTGGCGTGCGCAAGATGGTCACGACCAACCAGGAAGGCGCGCTTCCCATTTTTGACGAGCGCATCGAGACTCCGTTTGGCCCGGCCGCCGGTCCCAACACGCAGCTTGCCCAGAACATCGTGGCATCCTACGTGGCCGGTTCCCGCTTCTTTGAGCTCAAGACCGTTCAGGTTATGGACGGCGAGGAGCTCTCCAAGTGCGTCAACAAGCCCTGCATTGTGGCGCAGGACGAGTGCTACAACTGCGAGTGGTCGACCGAGCTCGAGGTTCCGCAGGCTTTTGCCGAGTACGTGAAGGCATGGTTTGCCTGCCACCTGATCGCTCGCGAGTACGGCCTGGGCAGCCCGGACGGTTTTGTCTTTAACATGTCCGTGGGCTATGACCTCGAGGGCATCAAGAGCCCCAAGGTCGACGCCTACATCGAGGGCATGAAGGACGCCAGCGGCTCCGAGGTTTGGAACGAGTGCCGCACGTGGGCGCTCGCTAACCTTGACAAGTTTGAGCATGTCGACGCCGCATTTGTCGAATCCATCCCGGCGCGCGTCTCCAACTCCATTACCGAGTCCACGCTGCATGGCTGCCCGCCGGCGGAGATCGAGCGCATCGCGACCTATCTGATTACCGAGAAGGGTCTCAACACCTACATCAAGTGCAACCCCACGCTGCTGGGCTATGAGTTTGCCCGCCAGCGCCTCAACGAGCTGGGCTTTGACTACATCGTCTTCGATGACACGCACTTCCGCGAGGACCTGCAGTGGGCCGATGCCGTGCCTATGTTCGAGCGCCTGATTGCCCTGTGCGCCGAGCGCGGCCTGGAGTTTGGCGTCAAGCTGACCAACACGTTCCCCGTCGACGTGACGAGGAACGAGCTGCCCTCCACCGAGATGTACATGTCCGGCCGTTCGCTGTTCTCGCTGACCATCGAGGCTGCCCGCCGCATTACCGAGCAGTTCGATGGCAAACTACGCATTAGCTACTCTGGCGGTGCCACGGTCTACAACATCCGCGCCCTGTACGATGCCGGCATTTGGCCCGTTACCCTGGCGACCGACGTGCTCAAGCCCGGTGGCTACGAGCGCTTTAGCCAGATGGCCGGCGAGTTTACCGACCTGGATGGCAAGCCGTTCGCGGGCGTCTCTCTCGAGGCCGTGACCGCGATCCAGTCCGACTCGCTCACCAACCCGCTCTACAAGAAGCCGCTGCGCCCGCTGCCCGACCGCAAGGTCGCCGGCAAGAGCCCGCTTTCCGACTGCTTTACCACGCCGTGCCGCACGAGCTGCCCCATCCAGCAGGATATTCCCGCCTACTTGGCGGCTGTTGACGAGGGCCGCTACGAGGACGCACTCAACATCATCATCGAGCGCAACGCCCTGCCGTTCATTACCGGCACTATCTGCCCGCATCCCTGCGGCCGTGCCTGCGAGCGTGCGTTCTACGAGCCCGAGGGCGCCCAGATCCGCGCCAGCAAGCTCAAGGCCGCCCGCGAGGCCATGACCGCCGTGCTGCCCAAGCTGCGCGCCCAGGCCATCGCCAACGACGGCGAGCGCAACGTTGCCGTTATCGGCGGCGGCCCGGCCGGCCTGGCGACGGCGTTCTTCCTGACGCGTGCCGGCGTGCCCGTCACCATCTTTGAGGCCCGCGATTCGCTCGGTGGCGTGGTCCGTCACGTGATTCCCGAGTTCCGCATCGCGAGCGACGATATCTCCCACGATGCCGAGCTCTGCCTGGCCTTTGGCGCCAAGGTGCAGCTCAACGCTCGCGTGGATTCCATCGACGAACTCAAGGCTCAAGGCTTTACTGACGTGGTCGTGGCCACCGGTGCCTGGATGCCCGGCTCTGCGGGCTTGGGCGAGGGCGCCGAGCTCGACGTGCTGGAGTTCCTCGAGGCCGCCAAGAAGGGCGAGAAGCTCGAGCTGGGCGAGGACGTCGTGGTCATTGGCGCCGGCAACACC
>CATWCP010000057.1 GCA_958349325.1 uncultured Collinsella sp. | reverse complement strand
GCAGGAAGCTTGGATACGCCTAGACGCGGTCCAAGAAATCGTCCGCACCCCCGCCCAGGAGATTTGCCTGCAGTTGTGGCCGGGCATCGGCCTGGCTAAGCGAAAGTCTGCCTGTGCGGAGCAAATTTCCCATCTCCTCGGTGCCGTGACCTCCGAATTGCCGTTTGCCTCGAGCGTCTCCGATCAGGTCGCCGCAGACATGGAAGGGGCGCTCGGAATCTCGCTCGATCACTTCACGAAGACGCTTCTGACGTTGTGCGTCGCATCGGAGTCTCGCGACGCGAAGGCCCTTCGGACGCTCTGCGTCATCGTGTCACACGGCTACTCGACGGCGACGAGCATCGCCGACGCGGCGAACCGTATGCTCGGCGTGCATGTGTACGAGGCGGTCGACATGCCCTACGACCAGCAGCTGAAGGACATCGTCGGTCCGCTCCAGCGCCTCATCGACCGCCATTCCTACTGCACCGGGGTCGTGTTTCTTGTTGACATGGGCTCTTTGGAGGAGGCCTATAAGGCCCTCGAGAACGTTACCGACTCCACCATCGGGGTGGTGAACAACGTCTCCACCGGGCTCGCGCTCGAGATCGGGTCCGGGCTGCTCGGCGGCAAGTCCATCGCCGAGGTTCTTGGCGATGCGACCGCCGTGTGCGTGACGCACTGCAAGGTAATCGAGCGCGTCAACCGTGAGGACGCCATCGTCTTCTGCTCCGAGTCCGGGGTCGACGCGGCCGAGAGGATACGTCAGCTCGTCTCGCAGAGCCTCCCGCGCACCATAGGCGCGCGCCTGCTCACGAGGCCCTTCAAGCAGCTTGCCGCGAACGGGTCGAACGACGCCGTTTTCTCCGAGCACCGCGTCTGCGCCGTCATCGGCACGGGAGACCCCAGGATTGCCTCCGTTCCCTTCGTCGCCCTCGAAGACATTATGTCGACGGCGTCCGCCTCGAAGGTCGATGCCGTGTTCGGCAGGTGGCTCGACGTCTCCGAGCTCGCTTCTTTCCACGAGAAGCTGCTTTCGAATATGACGCTGCAGAACGTTATCCGCTCCATCACCATCCTCGACCCGGAGCGGCTGTTCCACGAGATCGAGAGCGCCGTGCACGAGCTTCAGCGCAGAACGGGCGAGAAGATCAGCAGCAACGCCATCATCGGGCTGTACGTTCACCTCTGTTGCCTCGTCGAGCGCCTCGTCACCCGCAACCCCATCGAGACCTACGTCGGCCAGGATCGCTTCGAGGAAGAGCACGCCGACTTCATCGAGTCCTTCAGGCAGAGTTTCTCGAGCATCTCGACGCGCTATCGCGTGGAGGTTCCTGTAAGCGAGATCGCCTACGTCTTCGACTACATCAGCGTGAGCGCCGCCCCGGCGCGAGAGGAGCGTCTTGGCTCCTCGAGCCTCCTGTTCGACGAGTGACCCCCCGCGCCGTCACGAGCTGACCGCGCGTCTTCAATAATCCGATAATCCCTCGCCCGGCGCGAATCCGGATAGCGCCAAGGCAGTGCTGAATGAAAAACTTGATTTGATAGGAGCAAACATGAGTGTTGTTATGGCACGAATCGACAATCGCCTGCTTCACGGCATCATCGTGACGCAGTGGGCCCCGGTGTCGGGCGCAACCCGAGTCATGGTCATCGACGACAAGGTCGCCGGCGACGAGGTCCTGAAGTCCACCATGAGGATGGCGCGCCCCGCGGGCATGGCCGTCTCGATCATCTCCGAGGAGACCGCGCTCAAGAACTTCGCGGCGGGCAAGTACGACCGCGAGAAGGTCTTTGTCATCGCCAAGGAACCCGAGACGATGCTTCACCTGGTCGAGTCGGGCATCGAGCTCCCGTCGCTGATCGTCGGCGGCTCTCTTGTCAAGGAGGGCGGCGTCCAGCTCACCCAGCGCGCCTATGCCTCTGCCGAGAACGTCCAAAGCTACAAGGCGCTCATCGCCCACGGCGTCAAGGTGACGGCACAGTTCGTGCCCGCCGACAAGCCCGTCTCCGTCGCCGACCTCATCTAAGGAGGGATCATGGTCAACTTCACTATCCTGCAGGTCGTCCTTTTGACCCTGCTTGCCTTCATCAAGCACGTGGACTACTACGGCATCCCGATGATCTTCGTCAACTATGCCGTCTTCTGGGGCCTTATCACCGGCGTGGTCATGGGCGACTGGCAGACCGGCCTCGTCATCGGCGGCACCATCCAGCTCATGCAGCTCGGCGTCGCGGGCTTCGGCGGCTCGTCGATTCCCGATTACGGCACGATGGCCATCATCGCCACCGCCTACGGCGTGCCCCTGGGCTCCGACACGGGCCTCGCCATCGGCCTGCCGGTCGGCATGCTCGGCATCCAGCTCGACGTCGTCGTCAAGATCCTCAACGGCTTTGTCGTCGAGAAGTCCCAGAAGTTCTGCAACGAGGGTAAGTTCAATCAGATGAACGCCATCCTGTGGGTCTGCCCCGCGCTCTTCGGCCTGTGCGCCGCCCTGCCCGTCTTTGTCTCCGTGACGCTCGGCCAGCCCGCCGTCAACTGGCTCCTCGAGGTCATGCCCCAGTGGTTCCTCTCCGGCCTCACCCTCGCCGGCAAGATGCTCCCGGCCATCGGTATCGCCATGCTGCTCCGCTACATGCCAACCGCCAAGTACTTCCAGTACCTGCTCGCCGGTTTCTTCCTCTCGGCCTTCCTGAACGTGCCCATCATCGGTGCCGCCATCGTCGGCGTTGCCCTCGCGATCGCGTTCTATCAGCGTGCCGAGAAGGACGCCGAGCTCACCGCCCACGCTTCCGCAGACGCCTTCATCGGAGAGGATGAGTAACCATGGAAAACGAGAACATCACCGTCGCCGAGGGCAAGCCCTCCGGCTATAAGGTCACCAAGAAGGACCTGCGCAACGCGAACTGGCGCTGGCTCATGAGCGTGTGCACCTTCAACTACCAGACCCAGCAGGGCGCCTCGGTCGCCTACGCCCTCTCGCCGATCCTGAGGAAGATCTACACGAACGACGAGGACTATAAGCAAGCGCTCAACAACCACTTCCGCTACTACAACACCCAGCCTTGGCTCGCCGCCATCATCCTCGGCGCCTGCGTGGCCATGGAGGAGCGTGACGGCCTCGCGGCGGCGGACGCCGTCCAAGACCTGAAGATCGGCACCATGGGACCGCTCGCCGGCGTCGGCGACTCCCTGCTCATGACCATGATCCCGACCATCATGGGCTCCATCGCCGCCTACATGGCCATCGAGGGCAACCCCGTGGGAGCCGGCATCTGGTTCGCGCTCATCCTGGCCATCTTCTGGGTCCGCATGCACGCCCTCGAGTTCGGCTACAAGCAGGGTGTGAAGCTCGTCACCGACTTCAGCGAGAAGCTTCCCAACCTCACTGCCGCCGCCTCCGTGCTCGGCCTCACCGTGGTCGGCTGCCTCCTCGCCTCGGTCATCGGCGTCACCTGCCCGATTAGCTTCAGCTTCGGCGACGTCTCGATGGAGATTCAGCCGCTGCTCGACAAGATCCTGCCTGCCATGATCCCCGCCGCCATCACGGGAAGCGCGTATTACCTTCTTACCAAGAAGAACGCGAGCATGACGGCCCTCATCCTCGTGGTGATCGTCCTCGCGATGGTCGCCTCCGCCGCCGGCATCCTCGCCTAGCTTCGACCCAAGAGATTGGTGAATCAATGAGAAAGATAGTTGTGGCGAGCCATTCCCTTCTCGCCCAGGGCTTCAAGGACACCCTCGAGTTCCTTACGGGTAAGAGCGACGCCGTCACCGCCGTTTGCGCCTACGTGAACGACAACGGCGAGGGGCTCGACGCGGCGGTCGAGGCGGCGCTTTCGGGCACTGACGAGGTCGTCGTCCTTACCGACGCGCTCGGCGGCAGCGTGAACCAGCGCTTCTCCCGCTTCGCCTCCGACCGGATCCACGTGATCGCGGGTGTCAACCTCCCGCTCGCCATGACGGTCGCGCTCGCGCGCCCCGACGAGAAACTCGACTTCGACGCCCTCGTCGACGAGGCGCGCCAGCAGATCGTCTACGTGAACGGTGCCAGTTCCGCCGAGTGCGAAGACGACGAATAGAGGAGGTCGACGATGAGAGAGTTCCTTAAAGACGTGTGGATGCACGGCGGTGAAGAAAGCCGCGCCATCACCCCCGAGAACATCACGGGCGAGAAGGGCCACGCCGCCATGTCGGCCAGCCACCTCGGCGTCGGCCGCAAGGGCTCGTGCTGCGTGCCCCTTGAGTCCGGCGAGACCATCACGCTCGCGGACATCGAGGGCCCCGGCATCATCCGCCACATCTGGATGACCGTCCCCGACAAGACCGCCGCCGGCAGCTTCGTCATGCGCGACCTCGTGCTGCGCTTCTACTGGGACGACGAGGAGACCCCCTCGGTCGAGTGCCCTGTCGGCGACTTCTTCTGCAACGGCTTCGGTGAGCGCGCCATCGTCAACTCGATGCCCATCTGCGTGAACCCGACGGGCGGCATGAACTGCTACTTCGAGATGCCCTTCAGGAAGCACGCCAAAGTCACGCTTACGAGCGAGCACCCCGGGTTCATTAAGTACATCTTCTACACGTTCAACTACGCGCTCACCGACGTGCCGGACGACGCCATGTACTTCCACGCCCGTTTTAACCGCGAGCGCAGCACCCGCAGGGGCGTCGACTACACCGTGCTCGACGGCGTGCGCGGTAAGGGCTACTACGTCGGCACCTACATGGCCCTGTGCGCCCTGGAGCGCTATTGGTGGGGCGAGGGCGAGATGAAGTTCTTCCTCGACGGCGACGAGGAGTTCCCCACGGTCACCTCGACGGGAGCCGAGGACTACTTTGGCGGTGCCTGGGCCTTCCTCGACAGGCCGCCCCACGCGCTGCCCGAGGCGCAGTGCTTCAACACACTGTTCGCCGGCTACCCGTACCGCTCGACGCGCGACGCCACGCGCGACCGCTTCAGCGCGGGCAAGCCGAACCCGAACCCGATGCTCGCGACCAACGACGACGCGCTGCCCAGGCACGGCCTCTACAGGTGGCACCTTCCCGACCCGATCTCGTTCAAGGAGGACCTGCGCGTGACGTTCCAGGACCTCGGCAACGACGACATCAAGCTCTACGAGCGCGAGGACGACATCTCCACCGTCGCCTACTGGTACCAAAGCGAACCGCACGCCGTGCTCGCCCCGTTTGCCGCAAGGCAGGACCGCGTGCCCAGGTAGGGTCGCCTCGAAACAAGCCAACGTTATGGGCGTCCGCGGTTGACCATGACTGCGGGCGTCCCTTTGTAAGGAGGATCGCATGAGCGAAAAGCAAATGAGGCTCGGCGCCCTCGAGGCCGGCGGGACCAAGATGGTCTGTGCCGTGGTGTCCGGCGACGGCGAGGTCCTCGACCGTATGGAGACCCCGACGCTTGCGCCCGCCGAGACCGTCCCGCAGATGATCGAGTGGTTCGCCGCCCGCGATGTGGACGCGTTGGGCATCGGCGCCTTCGGCCCGACCTGCGTCGACCCCGCCGACGAGCGCTACGGCTCCATCCTCCAAACGCCCAAGCTCGCGTGGCGAGGCTATGGTCTTCGCGCCGCGTTTGCCGACGCCCTCGGGATTCCGGTGGCCTACGATACGGACGTGAACGTTGCCTGCCTCGGCGAAGCGGTCTTCGGCTGCTGCAAGGGGCTCAAGGACGCCGTCTACGTGACCATCGGCACCGGCGTGGGCGCGGGCGTCATGTGCGCGGGCAGGCTCCTTCACGGCATGCTGCACCCCGAGGCCGGCCACATGCTGGTAAGGACCCGTCCCACCGAGGAAGGACGCTGCGTCTGCCCGAGCCACGCGAGCTGCCTCGAGGGCCTCGCCTCCGGCCCCGCCATCGCCGCGCGCTGGGGAAAGCCCGCGGCCGAGCTCGCGGACAACGATGAGGTGTGGATGCTCGAGGGGGATTATCTGGGGCAGATGTGTGCGAACCTCGTGCTCATGTACTCGCCTCACCGCATCGTCCTCGGCGCGGCCGAGCTGGCAAGAAGGGCGCTCGCGTGACTTGCGCTCTCTCCGCCATACAACGCGTTAAGAAAAGACGAGCGCTTCTTGCCAATTGGGCGGCAAGAAGCGCTCGTCTTTTGCATTTGTTTTTGGGCAGAACGCCCCGCCTCCGCTAGAGTCCCTGGACCGCTACACCCACGAGGTTTGGACCGGTGTGGACAAGAAGCGCGGGGCTGATGTCGGAGCGGACGATCTCCACCGCGTTGGCCACGCGCTCGCGCAGGGCCTGCTCCATGCGGTCGTAAAGGTCGGCGTAGGCCGAGGTGTAGCTCACGGCAAAGCGCACCTTGGGGTGCTTCTCGGCGATGGCGGCGACGAGCTTGACCTCGGTGCGATGCGGTACTTGCATAGCCATTTCGTGTGCGCGAGGCTGTCGGCTTTCTGGGCCACAGCAATCACATTCCCCCTAGCATGATGATCTGAACAATCCTCATGCTAGGGGGAAGGTTTTTGTCGCGTAGCGGAAATTGGCCTCCACCCACTGAGCGGGTGGCTTTCTATGCCGCGCGTGCCGTGCGGCACGGACTAAAGTCCATGAATAAAAACGAGGGAGGCCGTTTCCGACCTCCCTCGCAAAGGGTCTCTGATTACTCCCACTCATTGGGGACAGACTTAAATGAGTGCTCTTGAAATGCCGGCGCCTGGGGACGTTCCTTTCTGTCGGCAGTTTGGGACGGTCCTTAGAGTTGCAGCGCGCCATGAGTGACGTGGTGAAGCGGATCATCCTGTCTTTGAAGTTCTAAGTAGAATTCCCCGTCTCTGAGCAATGATTAGTGCGCATTTGTGCGTATTTGCGTGCGCAGGATTGCGTGACCATGCGTGTATATGCGCCGTCTGCGGTTGTATTTTGACCGTTTGGCGGTTATATACGCAGAAGTACGCACATACACGCGTATTTGTGCGAATATATAGCTGTCAGAATTGAAAGACTTTTCACGACGCAGGAGGCATTCATGGCAGATTCCAAGCAGGTTCCACTCGACTCCGCGGCAGCCGCAAAGGCGGCGTTTGCCTCGGTCCAGGATCAGCCGTTTCCCGATGATATCTTTACGACCCCCGAGCTCCGCTGGGCCGTGATCGGGTGCGGCGTTATCGCCAACCAAATGGC
>CATWCP010000056.1 GCA_958349325.1 uncultured Collinsella sp. | reverse complement strand
ACTCATGGACGGCGAGGAGAACTACCTGGACATCGACACCGCGAAGGACCGCCTGCAGGGCTGGAACTTTGCCGACAATGGTTCCGCTGCGACCGAGACCGAGGAGAACTAACATGCCGAAACGTACTGACATCAAGCGTATCCTCGTCATTGGCTCGGGCCCCATTGTCATTGGCCAGGCCTGTGAGTTCGACTACTCCGGTGCCCAGGCCTGCAAGGTGCTCAAGGAGGATGGCTTTGAGGTCATCCTGGTCAACTCCAACCCGGCGACCATCATGACCGACCCGGGTCTTGCCGACCGTACCTATGTCGAGCCCATCACCGCCGAGTTTATCGAGCGCGTAATCAAGAAAGAGCGCCCGGACGCGCTGCTGCCCACGCTGGGCGGCCAGACCGGTCTGAACGCCGCCGTCGAGCTGGCGAAAGACGGTACGCTCGACAAGTACGGCATCGAGATGATCGGCTGTGACCTGGCCGCTATCGAGCGCGGCGAGGACCGCAAGCTCTTTAACGAGGCCATGGCCGAGATCGGCCTGGAGGTCGCGCGCTCGGGCTATGCCTACAGCGTGGCCGATGCCGAGGCCATCGCCGCGCGCGTGGGCTATCCCTGCGTACTGCGCCCGAGCTTTACCCTCGGCGGCGCCGGTGGCGGCATCGCTCATACCCACGAGGAGCTCGTCTCCATCGTGAGCCAGGGCCTTGAGCTCTCGCCTGCCCATGAGGTACTGGTCGAGGAGTCCATCGAGGGCTGGAAAGAGTATGAGATGGAGGTCATGCGTGATCACGCCGGCAACGGCATCATCGTGTGCTCCATCGAGAATCTCGACCCCATGGGCGTGCATACCGGCGACTCCATCACCGTGGCGCCGGCGCAGACCCTCTCCGACCTTGAGTATCAGCGTATGCGTGTCGCCTCGCTCGCCATCTTGGAGAAGATCGGCGTCGAGACCGGCGGCTCCAACGTGCAGTTTGCCGTGAACCCCCAGACCGGCCGCCTGATCGTTATCGAGATGAACCCGCGCGTGAGCCGCTCGTCCGCACTGGCCTCCAAGGCCACGGGCTTCCCCATCGCTAAGGCCGCCGCTCGCCTGGCCGTGGGCTACACGCTCGACGAGATCGTCAACGACATCACCAAGGCTACGCCCGCCTGCTTTGAGCCCACAATCGACTACTGTGTCGTCAAGGTGCCGCGCTTTGCCTTCGAGAAGTTCAAGGGTACCGACCCCACGCTCACCACGCGCATGAAGGCCGTGGGCGAGATCATGGCGATTGGCCGCACCTTTGAGGAGGCCTTTGGCAAGGCCATGCGCTCGCTGGAGGACGGTCACCAGGGCATTTGCGCCGGTGGCAAGGAAGGTGCCGATAAGCTGAGCGACGACGAGCTCGCTCAAGCCGTGGCCACGCCGACCGAGCACCGCATCTTCTTTGTGGTCGAGGCCCTGCGCCGTGGCTGGGACATCGTTCGCATCCATGCCATCTGCGGTATCGATCCGTGGTACCTCAACCGTATCAACGATATGGTGCAGGTCCAGGAGAGCATCCGCGGCCTGCGTGTGGAGGATATCGACGCCGATGCGATGCGCCTGCTCAAGCAGTACGGTACGAGCGACGCCGAGATCGCCGCGCTGACCAGCTCGGACGAGCGCTTTGTGCGCGCCTATCGCAAGGGTCTGGGCGTGGTTCCCAGCATGAAGACGGTCGATACCTGCGCTGCGGAGTTCTCGAGTGCCACGGAGTACCATTACAAGACGTACGAGAACATCTACCGCACGAGCCCGGATGCCAAGAAGTGCGTGGCTCCCGACGAGACCACGCCGGCGGACAAGCCCAAGGCGATGATCCTGGGCGCCGGCCCCAACCGTATCGGTCAGGGTATCGAGTTCGACTACTGCTGTGTGCATGCGAGCTATGCGCTGGCGGCCCGCGGCTTTGAGACCATCATGGTCAACTGCAATCCCGAGACCGTCTCGACCGACTACGACACGTCCGACCGCCTTTACTTTGAGCCGCTCACCTACGAGGACGTCATGGATGTCATCGACGTTGAGCGACCCGACGGCGTCGTGGTGACGCTCGGCGGCCAGACCCCGCTTAAGCTGGCGCGCATGCTCGAGGAGAGTGGCGTCAACATCATGGGCACCAAGCCCGATGCCATCGACTTTGCCGAGGACCGCGAGCGCTTTGCCGCTCTGCTCGACAAGCTGGGCATCATGTACCCGCCGGCGGGCCAGGCAACCTCGTTTGAGGAGGCCGAGGCCGTGGCCGCGCACATCGGCTACCCGCTGCTGGTGCGTCCGAGCTACGTGCTGGGCGGCCGCGGGATGATGATCGCCTACGATGCCGAGCATCTGCGCGATTACATGGCCGAGGCTGCGCGCATTAGCCCCGACTACCCGGTGTATCTGGACCGCTTCTTGGAGGGCGCGATCGAGTCCGATGTCGACGCCCTGTGCGATGGCGAAGAGGTCTACAT
Organism: uncultured Collinsella sp.; assembly: GCA_958349325.1. Classification (GTDB taxonomy): domain Bacteria; phylum Actinomycetota; class Coriobacteriia; order Coriobacteriales; family Coriobacteriaceae; genus Collinsella. Next base: position 4,652 of record CATWCP010000056.1, on the reverse strand, counting down.
CGGCGGCATTCTGGAGCATATCGAGGAGGCCGGTATTCACTCCGGCGACTCTGCGACCTGCATTCCGCCGTTCAGCTTTAGCGAGAGCCTGCAGGCAAAGCTTCGCGAGACCACGCGCCGCATCGCGATGGCGCTGGGCGTACGCGGCCTGGTCAATGTGCAGTATGCCATCAAGGGCGAGACCGTCTACGTGATCGAGGCCAACCCGCGTGCCAGCCGCACCGTGCCGTTTATCTCCAAGGCCACCGGCGTGCCGCTGGCCAAGTGCGCGGCGCGTATCATGGCAGGCGATTCCATCGCAAGCCTGGGCCTGCCGAGCGACGAGCGTCAGCTGGACTGGTTCTGCATGAAGGAAGCCGTTATGCCCTGGGGCCGTTTCCCGGGCGCCGACGTTATCCTGGGGCCCGAGATGAAGTCTACGGGCGAGGTCATGGGTATCGCCAAGAGCTATCCCGAGGCATACGCCAAGACGCAGCTGGCGATTGACTACAAGCTGCCCGACCCGAGCGCCGGTAAGGTGTTCATTAGCGTGTGCGACCGCGACAAGCGTCATATCCTTTCGGTCGCCCGTATCCTGCGCTACCTGGGCTTTGATATCTGCTCCACCGAGGGCACGGCGCGCGTGCTGCGTGGAGGCAACGTGACGTGCGAGGTCGTGGAAAAGATTAGCGGCCCGCACGACGGCGAGCGTCCCAATATCGGCGATCTCATCGCCGATGGCAAGATTGCGGTAATCATCAATACGCCATACGGCCCGGGCTCGCGTGGCGACGGTTATCTGCTGCGCACCGAGGCAGTGCGTCGCGGCGTGACCTGCGTGACCGCGATGTCCGCGGCCAACACGTACGTGAGCGCTATCGAGGCCGTGCGTGAGGACCAGCAGGGTCACGGCAGCGCCAACGACATGGGCATGGACGTCATCGCCCTGCAGGACCGCCTCCCGCCCCGGCCTGCGGTGACTTGGCTGCACCGTGTGCTGCCGAAGGGGCTTTGCGCGATGACTAGGGCTGAATAGAAAATGAGTGTGGGATCCGCCGTTCATTCGAACGGCGGATCCCACGTTAATAATTCAGCCAACGTACGTCATGGCAATTCCCGGTAGGTCGCAGGGCACTTCGCAGGCGGGCCAGGCTTTATCTGAACGACTTTGCGAAGCAACCGGAGTGAAGATAAAGCCTGGCCCGCCCGCGAAGCGCCACAAAGACCGCAGGGACGGGAGCAGCTATACTACTCTCAGTAGTTAAGGGTCGCGGATCCGCCGCGTCACCGCTCTCAACAGGAGGTCTTTGTTTATGGCAGATCAGAAGCCGGTTGTCGGGATCATCATGGGTTCCAAGTCCGATCTGGGCGTTATGGAAGGCTGCACCGCCGAGCTCGAGGCGCTTGGTGTGCCCTATGAGCTTGTCATTGCGAGCGCACACCGCACGCCGGCGAAGGTCCACGAGTGGGCCTCGACTGCCGCCGATCGCGGTATCAAAGTGATTATCGCCGCCGCCGGCAAGGCCGCTCACCTGGGTGGTGTCGTGGCTGCCTTTACGCCGCTGCCGGTCATCGGCGTGCCTATGAAGACGAGTGACCTGGGCGGCATGGATTCGCTGCTGTCGATGGTGCAGATGCCTTCGGGCGTGCCCGTGGCCTGCGTTGCCATCAACGGCGCCAAGAACGCCGCCATCTACGCCACGCAGATTCTGGGCGCATGCGACCCCGAGTACCGCAAGGTTATCGAGAAGATGAAGCAGGAGATGGCCGACGCCTAGACGTTCCGCCGTTTCGCCGCAGTATAAGGAGAGCCATGTCCGACTATCAGGGAAAACGATTCAAGGCTTCTCAGATTCCCGATCCGTCGAAGCCGGGTGCTGCCCATGCGGCACAGCAGGGTCGGACATCCTCTCCTCAGCAGCCGCGCGCGCCGCGTTCCGTAACGCCGACGTCCCATCGCCGCCAGGATACGCCGGCTGCGTATCGCCCTTCGTCATATGGCACGGTAAAGAAGCAGGCTCGGACGACGAGGCAGCTGAGTGACGCGCCGTCCAACTATGCCGAGCAGCCGCGTAAGAAACGCCGATCCATCATTCCCATCTTGCTCATCATCGTGGGCATCGGTCTGATTGTTGCCGCCGCTGCCATCTTTATCAACGCGCAGATTGGCTATAAGCAGGCGAGCGATTCGTATCAGAAAATCGAGAAGCAATATATAAGCGACAAGGACGCCAGCGGCGTGCCGATTATCGACTTTGATGCACTTGCCCAGACGAATCCCGAGGTTGTGGGTTGGATTTACGCGCCCGGCACCAACATCAACTATCCCGTCGTGCAGACCAACAACAACTCCAAATACCTCAATACGCTGTTTGACGGTACGGCTAACGCGTCCGGTGCCATCTTCTTGGATAGCGACGACACCGCGCCGGGCATGGTGGATCAGCAGACCACGATCTACGGCCACCATATGAACGATGGGTCGATGTTCAACGTGATTTCGGACACCACCGACCAAGCGACGTTCGATAGCATCGAGTACGTGTATTACATCACGCGCGATGCAACGTATAAGCTGCGTCCGCTGGCGACCAAGGTCGTTGAGGATACGTACTCCAAGGCGCGCACGCCCAATTTTGAGGGCGACGACGGGCTCAAGAACTACCTGTCCGAGATGCTCGACGGTGCCTCTGCCGTGGCGAGCGATGCCACCGATCGTGCCGCTTCGGCAACCAAGGTCGTAACGCTTGTGACCTGTCGTTCGTTATCGCTGAGCAACACGCGTGCCGTCATGGTGCTCACGCCGGTCGAGGAATAGATAATGGGCTACTCAATGACGGTGAAAGGGGAAATGATGCTCGAGAATGGCAAAACGATGCCTTCGGTTGATGCTTGGCTGCGCGAGGCCAAGGCCGATTCGTCGGCGGCAGGCTGTGGGATGTATCTGACGCATAACGGCGTGGTGCGCGCGACGCCCAAGTCCGAGGTCCGCGGGATCGAAACCGATGGCGTAGCTCCCGGACGCAGGGTGGGCGGCATGGTATTCGGCTTCGATGCTCAGAAGGTGCAGGCTGCTATCGAGGCCACGCGCGCGATGCCGGGTATCGGCTATGTGCGCGTGTGGCTGGCAAGCGGCGAACTCGCCGTGGGTGACGACATCATGCTCGTGCTCATCGGCGGGGACATTCGCCCGCACGTGGTCGATGCGCTGCAGGCGCTTGTTGGCACCATCAAGAACGAATGCGTAAGTGAGGTCGAGCGCGAGGCGTAGAGGCTTGCGTCGATAGAAGACTCGTTTATAAAAATGCCCGCCGGTACGTGTGATACCGGCGGGCATTTTGCGTTTTGGACGCGGTTGGCGCTACACGCGCGTCGCATCCTTGGGGCTCATGGTCATGCTCTGGAAGCGATTCTCCATAAAGTCATTATCGAAATACTTGCCGTAGAACTGCGCAACGGGAATATCCGGTTCCGTGCCGTTGACGCGCTGATACCAATAATCGAGCGACTGCAGCGTCATAACGCCATCGACCAGCATAATGATGGTGAAGATGACAGTAGCCGAGTAGCGACTCTTCCACGGAATCATGTTGATGAGCTTGAGCAGCCTCGGCAGCAGCAGCTTGATCCAGATGAGTCCGCCCAGGCCCCACAGGCAGGCAAAGCCCGTGCAGGTGCGTCCGCCCGTAAGGACGGCGAGCGGGTCGGGCATGCCGAACAGCTTCATGTGCGAGTAGCTCCACGAGACCACGCCAAACGAGGTCTGCATAAACCAGCCCACGAACACCTCAAAGCTCGCGCCGAGCAGCGCGCTCACCAAAAAGATAATGATGGGGTTCTTCTTGTAGAAGCGGTTGAGCACCATGGTCATGAGTACGGCGCCAAATCCGTAGATGGGGCTAAAGGGGCCAAACAGCATGCCGGCGCGGTTCTGGTAGACGCCGGGGTCGTCGACCGTCATGTGCCAGATGTCCTCGGCGATCAGGCCGAGTATGCAGCAGACAAAGAATACCCAGAACAGGTTGAAGTAATTGAGCTTGATGTAGCCTTCGCCGGTTTCATCGCGCCCGAGCATGCCCTCGGCGGCGGCGTCGCGATCGAGCATCTCCTGCAGGCGGCGCTGCAGCTCGCGCTCCTGGCGCAGCGTGGGGTCGACGGTGGTCGAAAGCGCGACGAGGATGCCGAGCTGGATGGCAGGGCGCAGCAAGAAAGGCCCGATGCCCTGGAGCATCACGTCAACCAAAAGCTCGACGACGGTCAATGCGATAAGGATATAGGACAGACGGGCGGCATTGCGGCGCTGGTTCTTGATGAGGTCCAGGCCAAAGATGATCAAGATGACGGCACTGGCAGCCGAGAGCATGATGCCGGCGACAATCAGTCCGACCGCGACGAGCGTGTTGTCGCCGAGCTTGGCGGCGGCGTTGCCGTTGATGAGTGCGGTGATGACCTGCCACATAAAGGCGCCGACCGACGGGAGCGTACCCACGCCGGACAGGATGCACAGGACGGCGTACACCTTAATGATGAGGGGGATCTTCTTGACCTCCGTGGCGCTGGGGACGCTGGGGTCGAGTTCGTTTCGATCCATACATAACCTTTCTCGTTTTGCTGTAGGTACAAGGATACGCCGCCGACCTGCCAAAAGACAGGACGAACGTCCCAATTGCAAC
>CATWCP010000055.1 GCA_958349325.1 uncultured Collinsella sp. | reverse complement strand
CAATGTCGGCCTGCGTCTGGAGCGTAATATTCGCAGATACCCGCTGCGTTCCGACCAACTCGAGCTCGGTAGTCTTCGGCAGTTTCTCGTCATTGAGATATGGCGTGTCGTAGAGCACCTCCTTGAGCCCAAACAGATGACGGGCGCCCGGCACCACGGTGTAGAGCGAGCCCTCGGGCTCCAGTACACGGGCAAACTCGCGCTCGTTAAAGGGAGCAAAGAGTTCAGTCACCATATCGAAGGCGCCATCGGCCACGGGGATATCCTTCATGTTGGCCACAAAATAGGTCGCATCGCCGCGCTTGGCGGCCAGGCGTACCATTTCTTTGCCCAAGTCGAACCCGTAAGCGTCCACGCCCGGCACCGCGCCCATGGCACTCGTGTAATAGCCCTCGCCGCAGCAAATATCGAGCAGCGTCATGGGGCCGCTCGTAGACGCAGCACGCCCAGACACCTGCTTGCGCACCAGCTCAACCATCGCATCGCGCAACGGCGCGTAGTATCCACGGTTCAGAAAATCACGACGACTGCGCGCCTGCGACTTGGGATCGCCCATGGAGTCGCCGCTCTTGGACGAGCGCAGCAGATATAGATAGCCCTCGCGCGCACGGTCAAACCGGTGTCCGCCCGCGCATGCAGCACCGCGCTCATTGTCCACCAACGACTCATGGCAAACGGGACACAACAACATGGCAACTCCTTAGCGCGAACAACACAACGCCCACCATTGTCGCACGCCTTCCCCACCTAGTCATTGGGGACGTTCTTGAATGACTAGTTAGAAGAGATAAGGAGTGTCCCCAGCTGCCGACAGAAAAGGAACGTCCCTAAGTGCCGACTGGTTGCATTAGGAGTATCATCGTCTGCGCAAATGAGCACGAAAAAGCATGTTAGAGATTGAGAGCGTATGGCTGACACCGTATCTAAGCACATTGACATGACCACCGGCTCGCTGTGGCGCAATATTCCCCTGTTCGCCTTCCCCGTGGCCGCCACGAGCATCTTGGAGCAGCTGTCGAACCTCATCGCCACGGTCATCATCGGTAACTTCTCGGGCGACCAGGGAACCCTCGCCATGGCAGCGGTCGGCTCCAATGTTCCGCTTACCAGTCTTATGCTCAACCTGTTTATTGGCATGTCGCTTGGCTCCAACGTGGTCATCGCCAACGCCATCGGCCGCAACGATCAGAACATGGTCAAACGCGCCGTCCATACCTCGATTTTAATGGCGCTCGTGGGCTTTGTCGTCATCGCCCTGGGCGAGGTCTTTGCCGAGCCCATGCTCGCCGCGCTCAACGTTCCCGCCGAGACCATGCCGCTCGCTTCACTCTATCTACGCGTCTTTTTGCTGAGCATGCCCTCGATTTTGCTCTACAACTTTGAGGCCGCGATTTTCCGCTCCGTCGGCATCACCCGCATGCCGCTGCAGGCGCTTGCCGTGTCCACCGTCCTCAACATTGGCCTGGACCTCATCTTTGTCCCCGTACTCCACTGGGGCGTCGCGGGCGTCGCCATCGCCACCGCCATCGCCTACACCGTCAGCGCCGCTACGCTCTTTATTCGCCTGCTCAAGACCGACTCCGTCGTCCGCGTCACCCCGCGCGACCTGGCTATCGACCCCGTCGCCCTCAAGCGCATCGTTAAGATCGGCCTGCCCGCCGGCATCCAAAGCGCTGTCTTTGCCGTCGCCAACATCATCATCCAGTCCGCCATCAACAGCCTGGGCACCGAGGTCATGGCGGCATCGAGCGCCGCCATGAGCCTGGAGTACGTGTGCTACAACCTGCTCAACAGCTTTAGTCAGGCTTGCACCACCTTTGTGGGACAAAACCACGGTGCCCGCCAGATCGACCGTTGCACCAAGACGCTCAAGGTCTGCCTAGTCGAAGGCGGTATCGTCGCGCTCACCACGATTATCGTTATTGTTGGCCTGGGGCGCGAGATCTTGTCGCTGTTCAACAGCGATCCCAACATCGTCTCGATCGGCTATATCCGCGTATGTTCGATCTTCCCGGCGTACGCCTTTAGCATGTTCTACGAAAACATGTCGGGCTACCTGCGCGGCTTTGGTATCTCGCTCACGCCCGCCCTCATCACCATGATCTGCGTCTGCGGCATCCGCTTCTACTGGGTGTTCTGCGTGTTCCCGCACTTCCGCACCTTTGCGAACATCATGATGGTCTACCCCATCAGCCTGGGCACCACGGCGTTCTTTATGGTCGTAGCGGTATTGCTCTGCCACCCGGCACGCACCTATCGCGCCACCCAAGCCAAAGCGACAGCCCGCTAAACACCGCACTCAACGCCACGCCAGTCATTAATTGACAATATGTGAGCTCATGTAGTCGATAAAGCGCCTCGTGGCGATAGGCATGGTGTCCCAACTGCGCCAGGCTGCCACTACGTCGCGCGAGGGGGCGTGCACGATGGGCCGCACGCGAATATCGGCTCGCATGCCCTCAACGGTACGGCGATATAGCATGCTCACGCCTAGGCCCTCCTCCACCATCGCCATGATGGTGTAGTCGTCGGTCACCTCACTCGTCACATGCGGCGACAGGCCATGCGCAGCAAATGCATCGAGCACCAGGCTCTGTTCGCCCTCATCCAGCAGCACAAACGGCTCGGACGCCAGGTCGGCGAGTGTCACCTTTTCCTTTGCCGTCAGTGGATGCGCGGCCGGCAATAATGCTACCAACTCGTCGTGATAGACCACGCGCTTCTCGAGACCAGCGGTAAACCCGCGTGCCGTAAAGCAAAAGTCAACCACGCCATCGTGCACCCACTGGGCGTTGCGCGTGTAATCGCCCTGCTTGAGGGTAAAGTGCACGCCCGGATGCAGGGCCCCAAAGTCGCGGATCACGCGCGGCAACACGGTTCGACTCACGTTGGTAAACGTCGCAACGCGAATATCGGTCGACGAAAGCCCCAGCAGCTCCTGGCGCTTGCCCTCGAGCTCGGCCTCGGCAGTCACGATCTGGCGCAGGTACGGCAGATATTGTTTACCGTCGCGCGTAAGCGAAACGCCCTGCTTTCCGCGCTCGATAAGCGTGGTACCCAGCTCGCGCTCGAGCGCTTTGACGGCCTGGCTCACCGCACTTTGCGTATAGCCCAGCTCGTCCGCCGCGCCCTTAAGACTGCCGCGATCGACCACCATACAAACAATCTGATACCGCGATGTCATCGTGCCTCCACATCAATGCAGCCGTAAAACGTTTTGTCAGCGCTTTTCGCGCCTACTTTAGCATTTCTTAATCATACTGAAGATACATTCGCTTTACTACATCCACATCTGGGAGCAGAATCCTTTGTACGAAACCGTTCTGTAACAAAAGGAGTCCCATGGATCGCAAAAAAGCAATCGCGCTCTCATTTTCCGTTCCCGTCGCATGGGGCTTTTCGTACCCTCTCATGAAGATCGGCATGGACAGCATGAACGCCACGAGCATCGTCGCGCTACGCTGCATCATCGCCTTTGTGGTCTGCCTGCTGCTCTTCCACAAGCGCGCGTTCCGCATCAACCGCGACCTTATGGTTCGCGCCGCCATCATCGGCGCCATCATGGCAACCGAGCTCACCTGCATGTGCCTGGGCTCCAGCCTCACCTCTGCCTCCACTGCCGGCTTTTTGCAGAGCCTGACGGTCGTGATCGTGCCGTTTGCCAACGCCACCCTGCTGCGCCGCGCCCCCGAGCGCAAAGTGCTCATCGGCACCGCCATCGTCACCTGCGGCATGTTGCTGCTCTCGGGCACCGACTTCACCAGCCTGAATCCGGGCGCGCTCATCATGCTGCTCTCCGCTTTTATCTATGCCGGCCACATTATCGTAGCCAAGCGCTTTGTCGAAGATGTCGACCCGCTGTCCCTGGGCGTTTGGCAGCTGGGCTTTGGCGGCCTGTTCTCGGGCATTGCCGCATGCGTCTTTGGCGGTTTCACACTTCCCAGTACGCCCAGCGAGATCGTGGTCGTCGTTGCCCTCGCGCTCATCTGCTCTGCCTACGGTTTTATCACCCAGACGCTCGTGCAGCCCCACGTGCCCGCCGAGACCACCGGCTTCGCCTTCTCGCTCGAGCCAGTCTGCTCCGCCGTCTTCTCGTTCTTCCTGGTCGGCGAGGTCCTGAGCCCCATCGCCTTCTTTGGCGCCGCCCTCATCCTCACCGGCGTCATGGTGGCAACCGTCGAGCTTCCGCGCCTCCGCGCACATGGACAGGCTCGCATGGCAGGAGCGCCCGAGCACGTCTCGTAGACCCCGCTCTTCATACGGCCGCGGCATAAAGGCAACCGGTGCGCCTTTACAATAGATGCCAACAGAGCATCTGACGTAAAGGAGCCCCATGGACGCCGCGACCCGCGACCGCAACATAGCAACTTGGTTGGGCGATGCACCGCAGCCGGTACGTGACACTACGAACCAGCTGCTCGAGCGCATCGCCCTTTTGCGTGCCGAGCAGACTATCTACCCGGCACAAGACGACATCCTCAATGCCCTCGCCTACACGCCGGCCGACCAGGTCAAGGTTGTCATCTTGGGTCAAGACCCCTATCACGGACCCAACCAGGCCATGGGGCTGTCGTTCTCGGTCCCCGCGACGCAAACCAAGTTGCCGCCGAGCCTGCGCAACATCTACAAGGAACTCAATGCCGATCTGGGTTGTCCCATTCCCGCCACAGGAGATTTAACGCCATGGGCACAACAGGGCGTCCTGCTTCTCAACACTACGCTCACCGTGCGCGAGCATGCCGCGAACTCGCACGCCAAGCTGGGCTGGAGCACGCTCACCGACTACGTTATCGAACGCTGCTGCCAGCTGCCCCAACCGGTTGTCTTTTTGGCATGGGGCCGCTTTGCCCAGCAGATGGTCGAGGGCAAGCTCGTCGCAACTGACGCGGGCAAGGCAACCGACAAGTTCTGTCTGGCCTCCACGCACCCCTCGCCGCTTTCGGCCAATCGTGCCACGGCAGAACTCCCCGCCTTTATGGGGTCGCGTCCCTTCTCGGCAGCCAATCGGCTACTCGAACAGCACGGCTCGACCCCCGTCAACTGGACTTGCCTCGGCTAAAAATCGATACATCAAAAACGCGCCCGACGGCTTTCCATCGGGCGCGTTTCCTATTCGGGCCAAATAAATTGCGTGCGGCCGGCCTCGCCGCCATCGATCAACAGACTCTGTCCGGTCATAAACCGGTTGGTCACGCCCACAAAGTAGATCCACTCGGCGATCTCTTGGGCGGTGGCCCAGCGTTTAAGCGGCGTGAGCTCCATAATCTGATTCCACAGGCGCTCGTCTTCCATCACGCAACGGTTGAGCGGCGTGATAACGCCGCCCGGGTCCACACTGTTGGCGATGGCCTGCGGTGCCAGGCGGTTTGCAAGGTTCTTGGTGTAGGCGATAACGCCGCCCTTGCTGGCGGCATAGGCGGGAAACTCCGATCCCGTATGCCCACTCGCCGACCCCACGTTAACCACGGATTTGATATCCGGCGCCGGCTTGGCGACAAGCCCCTCCCCCACAAAAGCGTAGCGCTCGGTCACGTTGATGGTGCCACACAGGTTGGCGGCGATATCGTCGGCCGAATCCTGCGTACCGGCAACGTTCACGATCACTTGGGGTTCAAGGTCGCCTGGAAACGAGCCCGGCTCGCAGACATCAACAATCAGATGGCGGTAGCGCTCGTGTTCGATCGACGCCGGCAGCAGATCAAAGCCCACGACCTCGTGGCCCTCGTCCAAAAAGCGCTGCACGCATGCGGCTCCGATACCGCCCGAAGCACCCGTGATCAAAACCCGCATACTTGCTCCTTAGGCGGTTGCGTGGCGCTCGAGGTACTCGGAGCCCACATTCTCGCGCTCCCAGCCGCGCACGACCTTGTAGCCCACGGGGCTTAGGAAGACCTCGCACAGCAGCTCGGCAACAGCGCCCGTCAGGGAGCACATGAGGACTTGCACCCAGGTCCAGCCGAAGAACGTGTGGCTCACCACAATGGCAAAGACCAGGTTGTCGATAAACTGGCCAACACCCGTGGACACATAGGAGCGGAAGGCGAAGCTCGCAAAGTTATTCTTTTTGAGCATGCGGCCGAGCGACTGGTTGAGCGTGGAGTTAACCACGGCAGAAACGAGCATTGCCAGCGAAGAGCCCAGCACCACGTACCAGGTGCCGCCGATGGTGGCGTTAAGAGCGGTGTTGACCTCGATCATGCCCGTGTCGTAGTAAGCGCCCCACATGCCGGGCGTGAGCGAGCATGCCCAAAAGCACAGGCTCACGGCAAGGTTGACCAGCAGCGCGAGGATAGAGATTTTAATGGATGCCTTGGCACCAAAGCGCTTGCAGATCATGTCCTGGCACAAAAACGAAACCCAGCTCACCACAAAACCGCAATCGAGTGCCAGATACGGCAGGCTGATAAGCTCTTTGTTGGCCAACAGGTTCATCATGATGACGCTCACGAAAAACAGCGAAACCGTTGCCGCGGGAATGCTCCGCAACAGGACCTTGTAGTCCTCCATGACCTTCTTGATCATTATGTACTCCTTTGGTTTTAGGTTTAACGAGCAGGATATCGGACCCGAACTGCTCGGACGCCCCGGTCTTGAGACGACGGTGGGTATAATAGCCGCTCACACGGCATAAGGCAAGCAAACGGCGCGGCAGCCCCGCAGGACCACCGCGCCGATACGTTAAAAGGCTACGTTGCCAAACTCCGACAGGATCAGGTCGGGGTTGTGGTCGGTTGCCCAATCCACGTTCCACGGGCTCGTAAACAGCAGCAGCTTACCGCCGCGCATGTCCTCGACGCGCAGCGTGTCGCGCGTGAGCGAAAGGCCCGGGATATCAATAGTGTCGGGGTCGTTCTGGATCCAGCGGATGTCCGTATAAGGCAGCGGCTGGCGACGAACCTCAACACGGTACTCGGCCTTGAGACGGCGCTCGAGCACCTCAAACTGCAGCACGCCGACCACGCCCACAATGACGCTTTCCATGCCGGCACCCAGCTCGCGGAAGATCTGGATAGCACCCTCCTGGGCAAGCTCCTCCATACCCTTGACGAACTGCTTGCGCTTGAGCGTATCGACCTGCGTAATGCGAGCGAACATCTCGGGGGCAAACGTCGGGATCTGCGGATACTGCACGTGGCGCTTGCCAGAGCACACGGTGTCGCCGATGCTAAAGAT
>CATWCP010000054.1 GCA_958349325.1 uncultured Collinsella sp. | reverse complement strand
GCGGTCAGGATCTTGACCGTGTCCTCGACGCTCGGCTCCTCGACATCGATGGTCTGGAAGCGACGCTCGAAGGCCGGGTCCTTGGTGAGGTACTTGCGGAATTCCTCGGCCGTGGTGGCGCCGATAATCTGGAAGGCACCGCGCGCGAGCACGGGCTTGAGCATGGAGCTCGCGTCGATGGAGCCCTCGGCAGAGCCGGCACCGATGATGGTGTGCATCTCGTCAATAAACAGGATGACGTCGTCAGCTTCGGTGGCCTCCTGGATCACGTTCTTGAGGCGCTCCTCAAACTCACCGCGATACTTGGCGCCCGCAACGAGGCCCGGCAGGTCGAGCGTCCAGATGTTCTGGTTCATAAGGTTCTCGGGCACGTTGCCAGCTGCAATCTGCTGAGCCAGACCCTCGACGATGGCCGTCTTGCCCACGCCGGGGTCGCCCAAGATAAGCGGATTGTTCTTGGTGCGACGCGAAAGGATCTCCATCATACGCTGGACTTCCTTTTCGCGACCAATTACAGGGTCGAGCTCGCCGTCGCGCGCCTTCTGCGTAAGGTTGGTGGCGAACTGCTTAAGCGTATCGGTGCCGCTCCCCTTTTGCTGCGACGCGTCCGAGCCGCTAAAGAACGGCAGGCCCGCACCGGGACGCCCGGCACCGGCGCCGGCGAGCGGACGCTTCTTGTCCTGGTCCTTGGCGGTAAGTTTCTCGATAGCCTTTTTGATGGAGGCGGACGACACACCCAGGCGCATGAGGATGTCCATGGCCATGCCGTTACCCTCTTCGACGATGCCAATCAGCAAGTGCTCGGTCGACACGTAGGTCTGGTTGTTCTCACGTGCCACGCGGAAGGAGCGCTCCATCACGCTAATGACGAGCGGCGTAAAGGCAAGCTTGGCAGCCTCGGTCTCCTCGCTGGGCTCGGGAACCGTGGTCTGGACCTCCTTGAGGGTGTCCATGATGTCGTCGTAGGAGATATCAAGCGAGCGCAGCGCCTCGGCAGCGATGCCCTCGTCCTCCTTGGCGAGTGCGAGCAGCAGGTGCTCGGTGCCCACCTTATTTGAGTGCAGATCGAGCGCCTCCTGTTTGGCCATCGACATGACCTTGCGCGCTCGATCGGTAAATCTATCTAACATGCTCGTTTCCTTACATGAGTTCATCGAAATCAAAACGCCCGCCCGTCGGCGGCGCTTTTGTCTCTTTACCCACAGGTTGTCTATGTTAACAGCTGGAGGAATATCTATAAACCCGGCTCACATGAATGCAGGTTATGACCGCATCGCGGGACTCACCGCGCGATGCGCGACGGGCGCCCCGCAAGAGAAACCCTAGACGTCTTTCACCACGTCGGGACTCGTCGCACGCGATGCGCGATAGGCATCGGCCTCCTTGGAGACGCGTTCGAGCAGCTCGGATGTATCGACGCCCTCGACTTGCGCGACCGTTTCCACCGTCTGCATGGCGACCGCCCTCAGGTACGCGCACGCGCTGTCCCCCGGCTGCTCGAGGTCTATCTCCTCGCCGCCCTCCCGGGCAAAGCCGACCGCCATCACAAAGCCCATGATGCCCGAGACCAGAAAGCCCACCGCAAAGCTCGAATCTGCCTTGAGCTCTTCTCCGTCGGGGTGGACGATCTCTCTCACGCGGTCGATGATGATCGTATGGATGCCCTGCACGACCTGCTCGGCGGCACCCGCCCTCATGGTGATGACGATGCGCCACAGCAGGCAGCGGACGTCGCGCCGGTCGAACGCCGAAAGGTCGCCCTCGCTCGAAAAATGCCAGAGGGCATCGGTGATGAGCTCGTTATCCTGCAGCAGCTGGGCTATGGCGATGGCGACGAGTTCATCGAAATCGTGAAAATAGTAGTAAAACGTTCCGCGATTGCACTGGGCGGCGCGGGTCACCTCGCCAACCGACAGCTCGAAGATGCTGTTGTTCTCGATGAGTTCCCAAAACGCCTCGATGATACGGGTGCGTGCATCGGGCGCATCGGCGTCCTTACGCGGTCTCGCCATGCGCCTCACCGCACCCCTGCGCCTTGGCGTTCATGATGAGCATCTGAAGACGGTTCTCCACGTTGGCGAAGCTCACGTCGGGATCGTAGTCGAGCGGCAGGAACTGCGCCGTGGGATACTGCTCCTTGAGCGCATGGATGAGCCCGCGCCCCACGACATGGTTGGGCAGACACCCGAACGGCTGCAGGATCACGAAGTTGCGGCAGCCGCGCTTGGCGTGCTCGAGAATCTCCGCCGGAATCAGCACGCCCTCGCCCGCATCGAACGTATGGTGCAGGATCTTATCGCTCGCGCGCACGAGCTCGGGCATGCGCGTCGGCGGCTCGTAGAGCGGGCTCGCCGCGCCCAGGCGGTCGCAACGGTCGTGCGCGAGCTCGAACAGGTTGTCCGCCGTGGCGTACCAGGCCTTTTCGGGCAGCGACAGGTCGACGTGGAACTCGCGCGACTGCGCATGCTTGTAGAAATAGGTCTTGCGGATCACGTCGGTCATGCGCGCCTCGATGACCTCGAGCCCGTTGTCCTCGAGGTAGCGCTCGATCTCGTGGTTGGCGCCGAGATGGAAATTGAGCAGGTACTCGCCCACGATGAGAACGGTCGGATGCGGGTTCGAGCGGTCGTACGGAACGGCGTCCATGATCGCAAGCGCGCGTTTGAAGCCCGTCGCCTGGCCTCTCAGCCCGGAGCGCTCCATGCCCTCGATAACCTCATCGAGCGCGCGGTCGAACGCAGCGTCCGCCGCGCCCTTCTCGAGCTCGTAGGGACGGATGCGCCTAAGCATGGCCTCGAGGGCATCGATCATGGGAAGACCGTAGGCGATCTGGATGCTCGGGCCAAGGCCGAGCTTGAAGCCCGGATGCGCATTGTGGGCATCGACGTCGTCGTTGGTGAGCACCGGGACATAGTCGTATCCCGCGTCGTCGAGCGCGCGGCGCAGCAGGGGCATGTAGTGCGTCAGGCGGCAGTCGCCGATATACTTGCCAGTCACCACGGCGACGTCGTGCGGGTCGTACTTACCGCTCTCGAGTGCCGCGAGCGCCTCGCCGATCACGATTTGCGCGGGGAAGCAGATGTCGTTGTGCACATAGCGTTTGCCCAGGCGGATGGCATCCTCGCGCCCGATATCAAGGGCCTCGGCGCGCACGCCCTGATTGCGCATCGCCGCGGTCATGAGCCTGCAGAACGCATGGGAGGTGTTGGGGACCAGCGCGATCTTGTCGTGCCGGTCGCGCTTGGTGTACTTGACCTTATACGGGTCGTCGAGCGGATGGACCGCGTGCACCCGGGCGCCCTCGGCACGCTCCTCCGCGCGACGACGGTTGACCGACTCGATAAACGAACGCACGCGAATGCCCATGGGACCGGCGACGTCGCTCTCATCGAGCTTGATCATCATCGGAACCTTGGAGCCCATCTCGCCCATCATGCGCGCGATCTCGTCGGTGAGATACGCATCGTGGCCGCAGCCGAAGCTGCCCATCTGCACGAGCTCGAGCTCGGGCGTCGATGCGACGATGACCGCGCACGACAGCATGCGCGCATGGTAGTTGTTCACGATGTCGATGCGGCTGTTGGAAAGATCGACGTTGCAGACCCCCGGCACCGCATCGGGCGTCAGCACGGGGATGCCGCGCTCAGAGAAGAGCTTGGGCAGCCCGTGGTTGACCAGCGGGTCGTTGTGGTACGGGCGCGAAGCGATCACCACCGCGTAGCCGCCGTCCTCGCGCACGTTCTCGAGCACCTGCCTGCCGCGCAGCTGCAGCTGGTTCTCAAACGTCTCCTGCGCGCGGTCCGCCTGCTCGGTCGCCTTGGCAACCAGGTCGGCATCGATATCGAAGGTCTCCTTGCACCACGCCTTGAGCTGGCGGTTTCGGTCGCCCTCGTCGTACCAGTGGAACAGCGGCGTATCGAACGGAACGCCGAAACGCTCCTCCGGGTTATCGGAATTGCGCATCACGTAGGGGTATCCCTTTACGACGGCGCACATCCACTCGCTGGTAGAGGCGGTGTTTTCGGTGGGCACCGTCGTGATGATGGGCATGAAGATGCGGTCGACGCCGGCGTCGACGAGATTGCGGATGTGCCCGTGGACGAGCTTGGCCGGGAAGCACACGGTGTCGGATGTGACGTGCGCCAGACCGCGCTCGTACATCGCCTTGGTGCTGCGTCCCGAGACGCGCACCTTAAAGCCGAGCGTGCTGAAGAACGTCGACCAGAACGGCATGGTGTCCCAGAACTCGAGCACACGGGGAATGCCGATCGTGACATCGCGCCCCCCGCTGACGGGAACCGTGGGGTACGACTCGAACAGCAGCTTCTCGCGGTCGACAAAGAGATTGGGGGCAGCCGCGGTCCGGTCGCGCCCCGTGCCGGGTGCCTGTGCCTCGCAAGCACCCTGCGGACGCAGCTCCTCCGCCGCGGGAACCTCGCGCACGAGCTCATCCCATGAGATGGCGCCGCCGCGCGGGCAGCGATTGCCCGTGACGTAAAGCGAGCCGTCGCCAAATGCCACGACCGCGCGCTGGCAGCGGTTGTTGCACCGACGGCAGGTAACGCCGCCGAACTCGCGATGCTCGAAGCGCTCCACGGCATCGAGCCCGATAAACGACGTGCCGGCGTCGCCCTTGCGGCATTCCTCGCGCGCGAGCAGGGCGATACCGATAGCGCCCATCAGCCCCGGGTGGGGCGCACGCGTGACGGGTTTGCCCAGATACTGCTCGAATGCGCGCAGCACCGCGTCGTTTCGGAACGTGCCGCCCTGGACGACGACTTTGTCGCCCAGACGGTTGAGATTTGAAACGCGAATGACCTTGGTGAACACGTTCTCGATAATCGAACGGCAGAGACCGGCCATGATGTCGCCCGGACCCTTACCGCGCCGCTGCTCGGAAACGACGCTGCTGTTCATGAACACCGTGCAGCGGCTGCCGAGAACGGCGGGGGCTTTGGACGAAAATGCCTCGGTCGCGATATCCTCAACGGCTATTCCGAGGTTTTTGGCAAAACCCTCGAGGAACGAGCCGCAGCCCGCAGAGCACGCCTCGTTGACGACGATATCGGTCAGCACGCCGTGGTTGAGCCAGATGGCCTTCATATCCTGTCCGCCGATGTCGAGCACGAAGGTCGCATCGGGAACGCATGCGCACGCGGCGCGGGCGTGCGCGACCGTCTCGACCGTATGGTAGTCGGCGTGGAACGCGCGCGCGAAAAGCTCCTCGCCGTATCCCGTGGTGCCCACGGCATCGATCGCAAGCGTGACTCCCGCTGTCTCCCAGCGGTTCTTCAAGCTGACAAGACCCTGTTGGGCGACGTCGAGCGGTCTGCCGTTATTAGACGCGTAGAACGAATCGACAAGCTCACCCGCCTCATCGACCAGGGCGAACTTGGTCGTCGTGCTCCCCGAATCGATACCGAGCGCCACACGCACCGTCTCTCCGGGCGCATACGCATCCGGACCCTTTGCCGGCGTCTCTTTGCCATGGCGTGCCGTAAAATCCGCCTGCTCGGCAGGTGTGGCAAAAAAGGGCTGGGCAAGACGTCCCTCCCCGCTTGCGGGCGCGACCGTCTCGAGCTTATCCAGCCGGACAAAAGCGTCGGGAAGGTCGATCGGTTGGGACGATGCGAACATGTCGGTCAGCGACAGGGCGGCACCGCGCGCGACCATGATCTGCGGATCGCGCGGGACGATAACCTGATCGTCCGATAGATTCAGTTGCTCCCGGAACACGCGGACCAGCGTGGGGTTGTAGGCGAGCGTACCGCCCTCGAAGATTACCGGCGGCTCGATGTCGATACCCTGGGCCAGACCGCCGATCGTTTGGCGGGCGACCGCGTGAAGCGCCGAAAGCGCCAGGTCGGTGGTAGGAATGCCCTCGTTGAGCAGCGGCTGGATATCGGTCTTTGCGTACACGCCGCAGCGGCCCGAGACCTCGTGGACGGTCGTTCCCCGGCTTGCGAGCTGCTCGAACTCGCCCGATTCGGTGCCGACCCCCATGAGCTTTGCCATCTCGTCGATAAATGCACCGGTACCGCCTGCGCACGAGCCGTTCATGCGCATGTCGGCAACCTCGATGTCTCCCTTATCGTTGGTGCGGAAGAAGATCATCTTGGCGTCTTGGCCGCCCAGCTCGATGGCGCAGCGCGTCTGCGGATAGAACCTGCTGATCGCGAGCGCGTTGGCGACCACCTCCTGAACGTACGAGGCGCCCAGCGCGGTCGCGATATCGCGCGCACCCGAGCCGGTCACCGCAACGCGCAGTGACTCATGGGGAAAGCGCTCGGCGAGCTCGCCGAGCATGGCGCGCACGCTCGCTGTCTGACACGCCCCGTGGCGGCGATATCCCCACCACGCCTCGGTCATATCCTCGTGCATCGCGTAAACTTTGGTCGTCGTCGACCCTACGTCCAGTCCTACTAGCAACGCCATAATGCTCCGTCTCTCGCATTTTTCCCGCTAGAGATATACCACTCTACGTAATACAACAGACTGTTGTATTTAAACTCCGTATAAAAAGCGGCTGCCGAAACGCTTCAGCAGCCGCCGAATGCACCAACAGATTGTTCTGCGCGCTAGCACGTCGGGCAACGGAGCAGCACGGGCCCTCCGGTCATGCGCACCGCTCACGCCCGCGATGTCGCCGAGAGAGCTATCCACGCTTAGGGCTCCAACCAAGCAAGTCGCCCGCGCTCAGCAGATCCCTAAGCGAGCTACTCGCACTCAGGAGCCATAGCCTGCTCCAAGAGCTCGGCATGCTCCTCCTCGAAAACCGTCCCCACAGGGAAGGCGCGACGGAAGACGAAGCGGGAAATCGGACCGGCTACCAAAAGGTTCCACGGCAGCGCCATCACAAAATTATGCGGGATGTTGATCATCCAGATCGCGGGCACGGAATACAGGTTCGCAAGGATGCCGCCGGGCATGTGCGTCAGACCCTCGCAGGCACCGTACAGCGACATGATGATAACCATGGGAACGACCATGCAGGAGCTGACGGCGAGCGTCATGGCAAGCGGCGAGCTCTTGCCCGGCGTGACCAAGTACTTAAAGGCGAAACCCTTGGCGAGCGGGCTGGCGACGAACCAGTCGCAGCACATGGCAAAAATGTAGGCAACGGGGAAGCCGAGCCACGCAGCGGCAACGACCTCGCCGTTGATGGCCCCATGCTGCAGGGCAACGTTGTAGATGCTCATCCAGAGCACCATGCAAAAGCACATGATAAAGGT
>CATWCP010000053.1 GCA_958349325.1 uncultured Collinsella sp. | reverse complement strand
ACCACGCGGCGCGTGTTGGGCTTGCTCACATGCATGGATACCATGGCAAACAGCAATGGCGGCCAAATCAGGTAGAACTGTTCCTCGATGGCGAGCGACCAAAAGTGCGTGAGCGGCGAGGGGTCGCCCAGAGCATTGAAGTACGAGACGTTTTGGGCAATCTGCCACCAGTTATTAAAGAACAGCAGCGACGGCAGGATGTCGGGGCGCATCTTGGTGAGCATCACATGGTTAAAGATGGTGCACAGCGCGCAGGTCACCACCACAACGGTTACCACGGCGGGGAACAGGCGGCGGATACGGCGGATCCAGAAGCTCTTGAGGTCGATGCGGCCGGTCTTTGACACCTCGTTGATGAGCAGGCGCGTGATCAGATAGCCTGAGAGCACAAAGAAAACCGTGACGCCAAGCAGACCGCCCTGTGCCCATGTGAGGTTGAGGTGATAGAGCACCACCGCGACGACGGCAAGCGTGCGCAGGCCGTCGAGGGCGGGGATATATCGAGATTTGGGGCGCGTGGGCGTCTGTTCCTTTGCAGCGCTGTTGGTGTGGGCACCCTTGTTGGCGGGCGCACGATGAGAGCCTGCGGCGTGGCGCGGCTCGGTGGCTTGTCGGTTAGCGCGCGAACGTTCGTGCGGCGCTTGTTGATCGCTTGCGTGGCGTGAGCTGCGCGAACTCGATCGCGGGAATTGTTCCATAAAACATCATCCAATGACGAGAATAATCAGCACGTCTTCATTGTAACCGCCTGCTCCTGTGAATGCTTGCTGCCGGCGCAAGCTCAAGCGCGCGTCCACATCAAAGTGAACTAAAGTTATAGAGGCGCGAGAGCGCACGATTGACGGCCAACGGCGGGTGCAGAGCCCGCGGACGAGGAGGTTTCCATGGCAGATAGCGGCATCGTTGCGGTGTTCGGCAGCATGAACATGGACCTTTCGGTGGCGTGCGAGCGCATGCCGCGTGCGGGCGAGACCGTTGGCGGCAGCGGGTTTATCACCAACGCCGGCGGCAAAGGCGCCAACCAGGCCGTAGCTGCTGCGCGCATGGGCGCGCACACGCATATGATCGGCGCGGTCGGCTGCGACGCATTTGGTACGTCGCTCGTGGCGGGGCTCCAAGACGCCGGCGTGGACTGTGTCTTTGTAGCGCGTCGCGATGACGTGGAGACGGGAACGGCGACCATCATTCGCTGCGAGGGTGACAACCGCATCGTGCTGTCGCCGGGTGCCAACCATGCGCTCGCGGGCGAGGATGTTGCCCGCGCGCTGAGGCGTCTGGTAGCCGATGAGCTCGACGGAGACGCCAGCGATATTGCCCCGGCTGCCGGAAGCGTCTTTATCGCCCAGGGCGAATGTGACCTTGCGGCGACGGCCGAGGCGCTTGTTTGCGCTCACGAGCTCGGGTTCTATACGGTCTTTAATCCGGCGCCTGCCTGCGAGTTGCCTGCGGAGGCCTGGCCTGCGGTCGACCTGGTCTGTCCCAACGAGACTGAGTGCCAGGTGCTGACGGGCATCTTGCCCGCGGATGATGCGAGCTGCGTCGCGGCGCTCAATGCCCTGCTCGCCAAGGGTGCCGGAGCTGCGGTCATCACGTTGGGCGGCGCCGGGTCGGTTACGCTCGGCGATGACGGCGAGCCGCTGCGCATGCCGGCGCTCTCGAGCACGTTGGTCGATACGACGGCCGCGGGCGATACATTTATCGGTGCGCTTGCCGCGGCTCGCCTGGAGGGCCTGCCGCTCTTTGAGTGCATGGCGGCGGGCGCTCGCGCCTCGGCGGTGACGGTGTCGCGCCTGGGCGCTCAGCAATCAATTCCCACGCGTGCGGAAGTCGAGCACAAGTTTGGTTTAGACGGTTTGGATGTAGACGGAGAAGCGGAGTAGAACAATGGCAACCAAGAAGCTGATCCTTGATCTGGATATGGGTGTGGATGATGCGATGGCGCTTGCCTATGCCATCGCGAGCCCCGAGGTGGAGCTCGTCGGCATTACCACGTGCTTTGGCAACGTGCGCGTCGAGCAGTCGGCGCACAACTGCTTGGCGGTGCTCGACCTGTTGGGTCGTCCCGAGGTGCCGGTGTACCTGGGCGCCGATCGTCCCGTGAAGGCGACCGAACCCTACACGCCGCCGGCGTCCACCACGCTTATCCACGGCAAGAACGGCATCGGCGGCGCAAGCGTGCCCGCCTCGCCGTACGAGCCGGTGGGCGCGACGTCGGCCGATGGCAATGCGGCGGTCGATTACCTGATTGATGCCGCGCGTACCTATGGTCCCGACTTGGTCTATGTGGCGACCGGTCCGCTCTCCAACCTGGCGCTCGCCCTTGAGCGCGACGCGGCGGCGATGATGTCTATCGGCCGCGTGGTGGTGATGGGTGGCGCCCTGACCGTGCCCGGCAACGTGAGTGCGGGTGCCGAGGCCAACATGGCAAGCGACCCCGAGGCGGCCGATGCCGTGCTGCGCTCGGGCCGCAAACTCACCATGGTTGGTCTTGACGTGACGCATCGCGTGGTGCTGACGCGCCGCGACATTGCCGGTTGGACGGGCTCGGGCACCATGGCGGGCTGCGCATTTGCGAGTATGGTCGAGCACTACATTGGCTCGTACGAGATGAACGCCCCTTACCTGGGCGGCTGCGCGCTGCACGATCCGCTTGCCGTTGCCGTGGCGATTGATCCCACGCTCGTGGGCGCACTCGGCTGCAACCTGCGTGTTGATCTGCTGGGCGAGTACCGCGGTCGCACCATCTGCGATGAGCGTCGCCTGTCCGATCCGGACAAGAGCGCGCTTGTGGCACTGACCGTGGATGCTCCGCGCTTCCTGTCCGAGTTCAAGACGCGTATGGCCCGTGTCCTTGGCTAAGTTGTCTTTTTGGGACGGGGCTTTTTGACTGGTATGATTGGTGCGACCAATCGAACCAGCTAAAAGAGCCCCGTCCCAATTTGACTATCGAGAGGATCTGCCATGGAGCGCATCGCCAGCTTTTCCGTTGACCATCTGCTGCTTGAGCCCGGCGTGTATGTGAGCCGCATCGACCGCGATCCGGCGACCGGCGCCGCCGTCACCACCTTTGACCTGCGCCTGACCACGCCCAACAAGGAGCCGGTCATGAACACGGCCGAGTGCCACACCATCGAGCACCTGGGCGCGACGTTCCTTCGCAATCATGCCGAGTGGTCGGGCCGCATTGTCTACTTTGGCCCCATGGGCTGCCGCACGGGCTTTTACCTGGTTGTGTTTGGCGAGGTGACGAGCGAGGAGATCCTGCCGCTCGTGCGTGAGCTGTTCGAGTTTGTCGCCGACTTTGAGGGCGATGTCCCCGGTGCCGCTCCCGAGGAGTGCGGCAACTACCTGGACCAGAACCTTCCCATGGCAAACTGGCTCGCGCGCCGCTACCTCGACCGCGACCTGGCCGATATCGACGAGAAGCACCTGCACTATCAGCAGGCATAAGGGCTTTATCGCCCAAAACGCGCGCATTGGGCGCCTTCGCTTATGCGGGGGCGCCTTTTTGTTGATTGGTCGGGACGAGCGTTCAAAATCGCTCATGTTTGTTCTAGAATGTTCGTATAGTCACATTTACGAACAGGAGTGAACATGCATATCTACTCTGTCAACGATCCCGAGTTCAAATCCTATGGCAACGTTTGGAATAACGTTCCGTCCGAGCTCACGTCGTCTGTGCTCGAGGCGCTCTCTGCCACGCTCATCCCCGAGGGCAGCAAGTACGTAGCAAGCGCGCCGGAGCTCGAGGACGTCAAGGATGCCGACAAGCTTGGCTTTCTCATGTTTGGTGGCCGTCCGTTCCAGCTGGGCTGGTGCAACGGCCACAATACACGACTCAACTGCCTGGAGTATCACCGCGCCAGCGAGTTCAACCTGGGTGCACGCGACTTTATCCTGCTCGTGGCGCATCGTTGGGAGATCGAGGGCGGCAAGCTCGATACCGCGTGCGTCAAGGCGTTCCGCGTGCCGGCGGGCAAGGTTGTCGAGGTCTTCAATACCACGCTCCACTACACGCCCTGCATGGTCGACGGCGGCGGCTTCCAGGTGATGGTGGCGCTGCCCGCTGGCACCAATGGTCCGCGTCCCGAGGCTGCGGCCAACATGCCCGCGGTCGGCGACAGCTACTGCTACTGGAAGGCCGACAAGTGGGTTCTCTGCCATGCTGACAGCCCCAAGGCTGCCGAGGGCGGCTACGTAGGCCTCATCGGCAAAAACCTCGACATCGCCTGCGACTAGAATCTTCTGTCTCGATCTGTAACATCTAGCGGGCTAAATCGTCTCTACCTGTTACAGATCGAGACAAACTGCAGAGGGCTGCCCGAAAGATCTCAATCTGTAACACCAGGCCCGGTTTTGGCGGCCTAACTGTTACAGATCGAGACAAACCGGGCCCAATCACCACAAAGGTGCCTGTTCCCTTTGTGGTGGTTTGGGCAGGCGGGTATCAGAAAGTGTCAGGCGGGGCGGCTGCCGGGCGCCTGCACGCGAAAAGAAGTATCGACCTGCGTCGTTGCCGTTGAGCGACGCGTTGTTTGTAGGGATACTGAGCCTATGACAACAGCGTGCGAAAGGATTGATGCATGGCTTTCCGTAATGACTTCCTGTGGGGCGGCGCGACGGCTGCCAACCAGTGCGAGGGCGCCTACGACGTGGACGGCCGCGGCCTGGCCAACGTGGACGTGGCTCCGCACGGCCCCGAGCGCTATGCGGTGGTCTCCGGCCAGCGCAAGATGCTCGACTTCGAGGACGGCTATTACTATCCCGCGCAGACCGGCATCGATTTCTATCACCACTACAAGGAGGACATCGCCCTCTTTGCCGAGATGGGCTTTAAGACCTTCCGTATGAGCCTGGCTTGGACCCGCATCTTCCCCAACGGTGACGAGGCCGAGCCCAACGAGGCTGGCCTGGCCTTCTACGAGGACGTATTCCGCGAGTGCCAGGCGCACGGCATCGAGCCGCTCGTGACCATCACGCACTTCGACTGCCCGATTCACCTCATCAAGGAGTACGGCGGCTGGCGCAACCGCAAGCTCATCGACTTCTACAAGAACCTCGCGACCACGATCTTCACCCGCTACAAGGGTCTGGTGAAGTACTGGCTTACCTTTAACGAGATCAATATGATCCTGCACCTGCCGTTTATGGGTGCCGGTCTGGTCTTTGAGGAGGGCGAGAACAAGGAGGCCGTCGAGTACCTGGCCGCCCACAACGAGCTCGTCGCCAGCGCTTGGGCAACCAAGATCGCTCACGAGATCGATCCTGAGGTCAAGATTGGCTGCATGCTCGCCGCAGGTAGCTACTACCCCTACAGCTGCCGTCCGGGCGATGTGCGCCAGGCGCAGCTCGACAATCAGGACAATTACTTCTTCGTCGACGTTCAGAGCCGTGGCTACTACCCGGCCTATGCCGTCAAGAAGCTCGAGCGTCTGGGCATCGATGTGGGCATGACCGACGAGGACCGCGAGATCCTAGCCGCCAACACCGTCGACTTCATCAGCTTTAGCTACTACAGCACCCGCTGCTCTGCCGGTGCCGACAACCCCGATGTCGAGCGTACCCAGGGCAACGCCTTCGCCGGCGCCAAGAACCCCTACCTGCAGGAGAGCCAGTGGGGTTGGGCCATCGATCCGCTGGGCTTCCGCATCACCCTCAACGACCTGTACGACCGTTATCAGAAGCCGCTGTTTGTGGTTGAGAACGGTCTGGGCGCCAAGGATGTTGTCGAAGAGGACGGTTCCATCAACGACGACTACCGTATCGACTACCTGCGCCAGCATATTGCCGCGATGCGCGACGCGGTGACCGAGGACGGCGTTGACCTGCTGGGCTACACCACCTGGGGCCCGATCGACCTGGTGTCTGCCGGCACGGGCGAGATGTCCAAGCGCTACGGCTTTATCTATGTGGACCGCGACGATGCCGGCAACGGTACCCTCAAGCGTTCCAAGAAGAAGAGCTTTGACTGGTACAAGCACGTCATTGAAACGAATGGTGAGGACCTGTCCTAAGGAAGCTGAGACACTCAACCTTATAGTCTCCTAACCAAGGCGCCCGGCGAGTATGTGCTCGCCGGGCGCCTTGCCGTCTGCGGATTTTGGGACATGCGGCCCGCTTTTTCGACCCATCTGCCGGTACACTAAAAGCACTATGGGTACCCGCGAGCGACATATCGGCCACGCGGCCGCCCGATCCGCACCCGTGGCGGATCCCAGGGGCGGCAGGCTCTTCGCCATGCCGCGATTCCTTGTTGGCATAACACATCAGGTGTACCGCCACCGCGTCTTTGCTATCGCCGGTGTCATCACCGCGATGTTCCTCATGCTTTTGGCGGTCTTGCCGGCGCTGTTCGCCTTCGACCCCAAACTTTCTAACGCCGTGCCCGCCTATAGCGAGGTGTCCGAAGAGGTCGTGGATGCGCTCGTCCATTCGAGCTCTCTGCCGTTGCTTGTTGCCGCAATTGCATTTTCGATCTGGGGCGTATCGGTCTATCTGCGCTGTTTGGACTATGTGTTGCGCCGCCGTCTTGTTGCCATCGCCACCATCTGCGCCCTGTGGATGATCGAAGTCATTCTCAAGTACAAGTCGTTCACGCCGTTCTATGCCACCGTGCTGTGGTACCTGTACTACGTGCCCATGACGCTCATTCCGCTGCTCTACCAGTTGTGTGGTCTGCGCCTTGCGGGCCTGGAGCAACACCGCCTGGGTCGCCGCTACTGCGCTGCGCTGTGGATTATGGCTATCCTGCTTATCGGATTTGTGCTCACCAACGATTTTCACCAGCAGGTCTTCCACTTTGACCGTACAAGCGACACCTGGAGCAACGATTACACGTACGGCTGGGGTTATTTCGCCGTCCTCGTGTGGACGGCCTTTAACTTTGTGGCCTTTTTTATCCTGGTGGGCCGGTCCTCGTCCTTTCGCATCCAACGTTTCTCGGGCACGGCGGCGCTCGTGCTGCTGGGCGGCGCGTTCTTTGCCATCTCATATGCGTTGCGCGTGCCCTGGGCATGGAGGCTCAACTTCTCGCTCGTCTATTGCGTCTTGTGCGTGGTGGCGATGGAAATCTGTCTCGATTGCGGTGTCGTTCCGTCATATCACGACATCGCCGGCATTTTCGACACCTTGCCGCTTGACCTCAAAGTTCTAACGCGCGACCTGCAGGAGGTCTATGCCACGCCGGCGTCAAAACCAATGCTGGTAGGCGTGCGCGAGGAGTTGCGGACCCAGGAGCACGGCCACGCCCATGCCTTTGCCGTGGCGTCCGATCCCGATGTGATGTACCGTGCCTTTCCA
>CATWCP010000052.1 GCA_958349325.1 uncultured Collinsella sp. | reverse complement strand
CGTCAAAGGCATGCTCAAACGGCTCCTCGTGGTAGACGATTCCCGCGTTGCTGCCAGCCGTCACCACGCGCTCGGACAGGCGGTTCACAAACGAGTTCTCGCCCTGCATGCACAGTGAGTCGTAGCGCCCCTGCGCCACCTGGTCCACAATCACCGCAACGTCGTCCGGATCGATCGGGCAGCTGCGGTAGACGCCCTTGGCATCAAAACAGTGCTGGCCCGAAAGCGTAATGTACGCATCCCAGCCCAGGTCGAACAGCCAGTCCGGCATCTGGTAGGTCGGACGGCCCGTGGCGATCACGCACGCAATCCCCTGCTCGCGAAAGCTGTCGAGCACCTGCTGCGCCGACGCCGGAAT
Organism: uncultured Collinsella sp.; assembly: GCA_958349325.1. Classification (GTDB taxonomy): domain Bacteria; phylum Actinomycetota; class Coriobacteriia; order Coriobacteriales; family Coriobacteriaceae; genus Collinsella. Next base: position 7,079 of record CATWCP010000052.1, on the reverse strand, counting down.
CCGGTGGGTCTTAAAGCTCAGCAGCGTACCGTCGATATCGAAAAACGCGGCTTTGATCATTCTCGCCTACTCCTCGCCCTCGAGCTTTTCGCTCGCCTCGAGCCACGCCATCTCCAGCTCGTCCATGGCGGCGTGAGCCTCGTCGATCTTTGCCTGCTGCTCGCCGAGCGCCGTGTAGTTGGTGGGATCGACCTGGGCCATGGCGGCCTCGGCCTCCTCCACGCGGGCGCGCTGCGTCTCCATCTTGCGCTCGAGCGAGCTCACCTCGCGGCGGAGCTTCTGACGCTCGGCGTTGGAAAGGCCGTTGGGCTGACCGCTCGACTTGGGCTTGTCGGCAGCAGCCGCCGCACCGGTGTCGAACGTGCCGGTCTTAGCGCTCGGCGCGCCCACGGGCTCGCCCTCGGCGGTAGCGTTGCACAGGCGCAGGTACTGGTCCACGCCGCCGGGCATATGCGTCAGATGGCCATCGAGCAGTGCCCACTGTTGGTCGGTCACGCGCTCCATCAAAAAGCGATCGTGTGTCACCAGGATCAGCGTGCCGGGCCAGCCGTCCAGCAGGTCCTCGACAATCGCGAGCATGTCGGTATCCAGGTCGTTGCCCGGCTCGTCCAGGATGAGCACGTTGGGCTCGTCCAGAATCGTCAGCAACAGCGACAGGCGACGGCGCTGGCCGCCCGAAAGATCGCCGATGCGGCTCCAGAGCTGCTGCGTCGTAAAGCCCAGACGCTCGCAGAGCTTCTCGGGCGAAGTCTCCTTGCCGTCGATGACGTAGTACTTCTTATAGTTGCCGAGCACCTCGCGGATCGTGTCGCCCATGTAGGGTTCGAGCTCCTCGAGCTGCTGCGACAGCACGCCAAAGCGCACTGTCTGGCCAATCTTCACGCGGCCGCGCGTGGGTTCAATCTTGCCCTGGATCACGTCGAGCAGCGTCGACTTGCCGGCACCGTTCTCGCCCAGCAGGCCATAGCGGTCGCCCGCACCAATGAGCCAGGTCACGTCAGAGAGCACCTGCTTGGGCGCGCCATCGGTATCCGCATAGCCGGCGTCCACGTCGACCACATCGATAACCTGCTTGCCCAAGCGGCTCACGGCCAAGCGCTTGAGCTCCAGCTCGTCACGCACGGGCGGCACGTCGGCGATCAGCTCACGAGCGGCATCCACGCGAAACTTGGGCTTGGTGGAACGAGCCTGGGCACCGCGGCTCAGCCACGCGAGCTCCTTGCGCGCCATGTTGCGACGGCGCTCCTCGGTAACCGCGGCCATGCGGTCGCGCTCTACGCGCTGCAGGATGTAGGCCGAATAGCCGCCCTCGAAGGGATCGACCTGGCCGTCGTGGACCTCCCACATGCTGGTGCAGACCTCGTCCAAGAACCAGCGGTCGTGCGTGACCACGAGCATGGCGCCCTGACCGCGCTGCCAGCGGGCCTTAAGGTGACGCGCGAGCCAGTTGATGGTGCGCATGTCCAGGTGGTTGGTGGGCTCGTCGAGCATGAGCACGTCGTAGTCACCAATCAGCAGGCGCGCGAGGTCCACGCGACGGCGCTGGCCGCCCGAAAGCTCGCCAACCGTGCCCTCCCAGGGCACATCGCTAATAAGACCGGCGAGAATCTGGCGCGTGCGGGGGCTCGACGCCCACTCGTACTCAGGCGTGTCGCCCACAACGGCATGATGCACGGTATCGGTGTCGACAAGCTGGTCCTTTTGGCCGAGCAGACCAATCGTGGTGCCGCGACGGTGCGTCACGCGGCCGTCGTCGGGCTCCAGCGTGCCGGCGAGCACGCTCAGCAGCGTCGACTTGCCGTCGCCGTTTTTGCCGACAATACCAATGCGGTCGCCCTCGCCCACGCCGAGCGTCACGCTATCGAAAATATGCTTGGTGGGAAACTCTAGGCTGACGGAATCGCATCCCAAAAGAATCGCCATATGCCCTGCTCCTTCGTAGAAATTCAACGTTGTCCATGATAGCAGCGAGCCCCACCCCAAACCACCACGAAGGCGCCTGTCCCCTTTGTGGTGGTCGTTTCGGTCGCAGAGCAAAAGGCGGGCCATCTCTCACAAGAGATGACCCGCCTCTCCAATCAGTCCCGTGGCGACCGTGGCCACCGCGGGCCTCAAGCATGTCCCGGACTAGGAGAACATGCCGGTGAGGTAATCATTCAGCCGCTTGTCCTTGGGCCGTTGGAAAATCTCGTCAGTCTCGTCGTACTCGACCATATCGCCCATGTAGAAGAACGCCGTGCGGTTGGACACACGCGACGCCTGCTCCATGTTGTGCGTCACGATGACGATGGCGCGGTCGGCAACGATCGACGACATGAGGTCCTCGATCGCCAGCGTCGAGATGGGGTCGAGCGCCGAGCAGGGCTCGTCGAACAAGATCACGTCGGGGTTGAGCGCCAGCGTGCGCGCGATGCACAGGCGCTGCTGCTGACCGCCCGAAAGCGCATGGGCGCTCTTGTCGAGCTTGTCCTTGACCTCGTCCCACAGCGCCGCGCCGCGCAGGCTCTCCTCGACCATGCGGTCGAGCTCGTCACGGTCGGTGATGCCGTGGCGCTTGGGCGCAAACGTGATGTTGTCGCGAATGGACTTGCGGAACGGGTTGGGCTGCTGGAACACCATGCCAATGGAACGGCGCAGCTCGTAGGTGTTTTCGGTCTTGGTGTTCACGTTGCGCCCGCGATAGTTGATCTCGCCCTCCACGCGGCAGCCGCGAATCTCGCGATTCATAAGGTTGAGGCTACGCAAGAAGGTCGACTTACCGCAGCCCGAAGGCCCGATGAGCGCCGTGATCTCGCCCTTGTGGAAGTCGAGCGACGTATTGTGCAGTGCATGGTGGTCGCCATAGTACACGTTGACGTCCTTGGTGGAGAGCACAACCTCGTCGCTCACGGCCTTGCCGCTCACGCGCACGCGCTTCTCGCTCTCCCCCACGCTCGACAGGAAGTCCCGGGTGTCGGACGATGCCGCTTCGGTTGCGGGCGTTACATTCATCTCGCTCATTCGGCCGTCATCTTCCTTGCCAGTTGCTTGCCCACAATGCGGGCGATTACGTTAAACAGCAGCACGCAAATCATCAGCAGTGCCGCGGTACCCCAAACGATCTGTTGGGCCTCGGGGCTGCCTTCGCCATAGATCTTGTAGATATGCACGGCGAGCGACTCACCGGGGCGGAACACGTTCCAGGCGCAAGTAGGGCTCGACAGGTTAAGGCTCAAGAAGTTGAGGCGAACCGGCGAGCTCATGCCCGAGGTAAAGAGCAGCGCCGCGGCCTCGCCAAAGACGCGGCCGGCCGAAAGCACGATGCCGGTCACGATAGCGGGCATGGCCTCGGGAATCAGGATGTGCAGCGTGGCCTCCCAGCGGGTGAGGCCCATGGCCAGGCACGCATCGCGCTGGGCCTGCGGCACGTCCTCGAGCGCCTGCTGGATCACGCGCACCAGAATGGGGATATTGAACATGGTGAGCGCGACGGCGCCGGAGATGATGGAGTACTTCCAGCCCAGCTGCACCGAGAACACCAGAAAACCGAACATGCCGACAACGATGGAAGGCAGCGAGGACAGCGTCTCGATGGCGGTGGAGGCAATGTCGCGGACGGGTCCGTCAGGTGCGTACTCAACCAAAAAGACCGCGCCACCCAGGCTGATGGGCACCGAGATGATCAGGGTGATCAGCAGCAGGTAGAACGAGTCGAACAGCTGGTAGAGCACGCCGCCCTGCGTTCCGTTGGCGCGCGACGGCTCCGTGAGAAAGCCCGGCTGGAACAGCGTCGAGATGCCCTCGAACAGGATATAGGCCACCATGGAGACGACGATGAGCATGACGATGGCGACGATCGCCGTCAACACGCCCGTGGCGAAGCGGTCCTGCTTTTGGACACGCCCGAGCCTCGCCTCGTCGATGTGGATACGCGTGCTAGCCACGAGCCTTCGCCCCCTTGCGGCCGATAAGGTGGATGATCAGGATGAAGATGAGGCTCATGCCCATCAGCAGCAGGCCGAGTGCCCACAGAACATCGTCCTGGGCCGAGCCCTCGGCATAGACCGCCATGGACGTGGTGAGCGTGGTGGTGATGGTGGACGCCGACGACAGCAGCGACGTCGGCATGGCCTCGATGCCGCCGATAACCATGCGCACGGCGAGCGTTTCGCCAAAGGCGCGGGTCATGCCAAGGATGACCGCGGTCATGAGCGACGGCATGGCGGACTTGAGCACCACGTGCCAGATGGTCTGCCAGCGGGTGTAGCCCAGCGCGAGCGAGCCCTGACGGTAGCTGTCGGGCACAGCGCGCAGGCCATCGACCGAAAGCGTGGTCATCATCGGCAGAATCATGACTGCCAGCACGATAGCGCCGGGCAAGATACCCAGACCCGTGCTCACGTGGAAAACGCTCTTCATAAGGCCGACGACCACGTGAAAGCCGATCAGGCCAAAGACGACCGAGGGAATACCGGTCAAAAGCTCAATGAGCGGCTGAAAAACCTTGGATCCAAACTTAGGCTGAATCTCGACCGCAAAGATGGCAGAGCCGATGGCGATGGGCAGTGCGATGAGCGTGGAGAGCACCATGACCGCAAACGAGGTGACGATCAGGGGCAGGGCGCCAGTGTAGGGCAGGCCGTTTTCGGCCGTGTTGGCCAGGTCCCACTTGGTACCGGTAAAAAACTCGACGATCGAGACGCCGTCCTTGAAAAAAGCCGAGAGGCCCTTTTGGGCGACCATAAAGATGAGCGCGGCAACGACAAGCGTCACGAGCGCTACGCACGCACCCGTGACGCCCAGGCCCACGTTCTCAAGCTCGCGCTTTGGCAGCTGTTTTGCCATTGCAAACCTTTCCGGGGGCGATTACTTATTTAGCAGAGACCTTGCCGCTGGCGTCCTTGACGACCTTCATGGCAGAGACGGGGATGAAGCCCTGCTCCTCGACGAGCTTGCCCTGGACGTCGTCGGAAAGCATGAACTCCAGGAAGGCCTTGGTGGCCTCGTCGGCGTCCTTGGAGCAGTACATGTGCTCGGTAGCCCAGATCTTGAAGGAGTCATCAGTGACATTCTTGCTCTTGGGCTCGACGCCCTCGACCTTGATGGCGTTGAACTTGGAGTCATCGAAGTGCGAGAAGTCGAGGTAGGAGATGGCGTTATCAGTGCTGCCCATCTGAGTCTGGACGTCGCCGGACTTGTCGAGCTCGGCGTCGCCCTTAAAGTCGACGGTCTCGTCGCCAAAGACGGCGGCCTCGAAGGTGGCGCGGGTACCGGAGCCGGCCTTGCGGTTGAGGACGACGATCTTGGCGTCGTCGCCGCCGACCTCCTTCCAGTTGGTGATCTGGCCGGAGAAGATGCCCTTGAGCTGCTCGAGAGACAGGTCGTCGACCTTCACATTCTTGGAGACGACGGGGCCCATGCCCACGACGGCGACCTCGTGGTCGACGAGGTTCTTGACCTGGTCGGCCTCGAGCTTGGTCTCGGCGAAGACGTCGGAGTTGCCGATGGTGACGGTGCCGGCGGCGACAGCGGTCAGGCCCTTGCCCGAACCGTTGCCCGAGCCGGAGACGGAGACGTCGGGGTTGGCATCCATGAACTTCTCGGCAGCGGCCTCGACGAGAGCCTGGAACGAAGAGGCACCGTCGTAGGTCACCTCGCCGGAGACGGACTCGGCAGCAGCGGCGCTGCCCTTGTCGGCGGCGTTGGAAGCGCCTGCGCCGCCGCAACCAACGAGACCGAGACCGACGATGCTGGCGAGACCACCAGCGAGGCCGAGGAACTGACGACGAGAATAAGCCTGATCGAGCATGATCTTCCTTTCATACATGCGACTCGCGGGCACCCTGCCCGCTTTGCTGTTCGGAAAGATACGACCCCGATCGGGCGACGACCGCCTTATCTGCGGTTTCTTACGGGCTATTGATAGACCCTTACCGCAAGCTCTGCCCAGCCTTTACAAACGGATAACAATCCAGCGCCGAACATGGCGCACCTTTTACACCAAAGGAACGTCCCCAATGACTACCCCACCGCAACAGAAAAAGCCCGGGCCGAAGCACCGGGCTCGTAATGCAAGTTTGTATCCAAGCAGGATATAGGGGTTTCCCAGGTGCCCGAGATTGCCCCGAAAGAGGAGCGCCGCGTACTTTGGTACGCAAGCGACGGTTTGAGGGGCAAGGTCGGGTGCCTGGGGAAGCCCTACAGTTCAAGTTCGTTGAGGCGCAGGATGGCCACGATATAAATCTTGAGCGCCTGCTTGAGCTGTTCTTCGCTGGCGCACTCGTTGGGACCGTGCATCTGGCCGCCCCATGCGGGCAGCTCCAGACCGGTCTCCTCGGGGCCAAACGACACGGCGCGGGCAAAGTTGCGCGCGTACGTACCGCCGCCCATGGCAAAGGGCTCAGCATGCTCGCCCGTAAACTCGTTATAGGTATCAATAAGCGCCTTCACGGCCGGATCGTCGGCAGACACCGAGAACGGCACCTTCGCGCGACCCAGCTGGCACGTCACGCCAAAACGGCCCACGAGCGGGTCGAGCTGCTCGCGGATAGTATCGGCACTCGTGCTGTCGGGGAAGCGCACGTCGATGACCTGCTCAATATGGCCATCCGCCACGCGGATGACGCCAGCGTTGCAGGTAAGCGGGCCAAACGCCGGGCTCGTCGCGTCGATACCCAGGCCGCGGCCATAGGCGTCCGCATGCACAAAGGCCAGGAACTTGACGAACTCATGCTCGGCAGGCGTCAGCAGGCGATCGTCGCGTGCACCAAACGCGTCCTCGGCCTCGCGCAGATACGACACGATCAGGCCGACGGCATTGATCGTTCCCTCGGGCATCGAAGCATGGCCACCGATACCGTGGGCGAAAATCTGCGCATGGCCATTATCAAGCGCCGTGATCTCCAGACGATCGGCGTTCTCGACCGGCGCCGGCAGCTCATCGGCGGCAATCGCGAGCTCGCAGATGGACTGCGACGGAATGGCATTGCTCGCCTCGGAGCCGCTCCACGACACGATGCGCCCGCCGTCGATCTTGGGGCTCACGAACGTCGCCCCAAACTGGCCCTTCTCGGCATTGCAGACCGGGAACTCGGCATCGG
>CATWCP010000051.1 GCA_958349325.1 uncultured Collinsella sp. | reverse complement strand
GGCGCTGACCTTCTGGTCGCGCCCTTGAAATTGAACGTCAGATTGCCGCTTGGGGCCGTTTGCAGCGTCGAGCAGCTACGCGGTTTGGTAAAACCGCGTAGCTATAAAGCCTCGAGCGCGTTGGCGATGCGCTTCATGGCGGCATCGGCGGATGCTTGGTCGGGCGCCTCGGCCAGCACGCGGATAACCGACTCGGTTCCGCTCTTGCGCACGAGCACGCGGCCCTCGCCTGCCAGCGCAGCCTCGGCCTCGGCGATGGCGTTCTGCACGCCCATGTTCTCGAGCGCGGCGTCCTTGTCCGCCACGCGCACGGCCACCTGCGCCTGCGGCAGCAACTTGCACGGAGCCGTGAGCTGCGAGAGCGTCTCGCGCTCGGCACGAATCACTTCCATCACGCGCAGCGAAGTCATAATGCCGTCGCCCGTGCGCTCGATATCGCCAAAGATCGTATGGCCCGTCTGCTCGCCGCCCAGGCTGTAGCCGCCCTCGCGCATCTTGGCATACACGTGACGGTCGCCCACGCCGCTGGTCACGGCGCTCAGGCCGGCAAGCTCCAGCGACTTGACAAGGCCAAAGTTACTGGCAATCGTCGGCACCACGGTACCGCCCGAGAGGCGCCCGTGCTTGTTCAGATACACGCCGCACACGTACAGGATCTGGTCGCCGTCGACCACGCGCCCGCGCTCGTCCACGGCCAGGCAGCGGTCGGCATCGCCGTCGTAGGCAAAGCCCACGTCCAGGCCCTGCTCCACCACATGGCGCTGCAGACGCTCCATATGCGTGGAGCCGCAGTCGACGTTGATGTTAAAGCCATCGGGCGCGGCATTGATCACGCGCACGTCGGCACCGAGCGCGTCAAACACCGGCTTGGCCACCGAGGAAGCCGAGCCGTTGGCGCAGTCGATACCGATTTTGACGCCCTGCAGCGAAAAGTTCGCACTTGCAATGAGCGAAGCAATGTAGCGGTTGCGGCCCTGCATGTAGTCCACCGTGGCACCGATGTGGTTGCCCGTGGCCAACGGAACTTCGCTCTTGCCATCGATGTAATCCTCGATGAGCTCCAGTACGTCCTCGTCCATCTTAAAACCGTCGCTATTGACGAGCTTAATGCCGTTATCGCAAAACGGGTTGTGGCTCGCGCTGATCATGATGCCGCAATCGAAGCAGCCCTCCACGGTCTGATGCGCCACGCCCGGCGTCGGGATCACGTGCAGCATATAGGCGTCCGCACCGCTCGCGACCAGACCGCTCACCAGCGCCGCCTCGAACATATAACTCGAGCGACGTGTGTCCTTGCCCACGATGACGCGCGCCTTAGCACTGCGGTTGGCGCCGTAATACCAGCCCACAAAACGGCCAATCTTATAAGCGTGCTCTACCGTCAGCCCAACGTTGGCCTCACCGCGAAAGCCGTCGGTGCCAAAGTACTTCATGCGCTCTCCTTACAAAATAGGGGCGGACAGATTGCCTGTCCGCCCCAAAATGGTACTCGATTATCTGCGCTACCAGAAAAACCCTACGCCGACGCGCTGTCGCGAGCCGCCTGGCATGTAGGAGTCTGACGCAGCGTAAGCGGCTTGTCCCCCGCCTCGGCCGACGTGGTCAGCGTATACGTGATCGTCGTCGTCTCGCCAGCATGCAGGTCAACGGTGCCCGAATAGAAGGGGATTCCATGCCACGTAGCGGCACCAAGACCAAACTGGGTACCCTCAACCGTAAGGTCACTGATGTTGCCACCCGTCGGGGCAAACAACGAGACATTCAGACGCTCGTCGTCACGCGCGGCATCGGGTGCGCTCGCCGCAACGTAGTCGGGCAGCTTGCCAGCCTCCTCCTGCGTCATGATGTTCGTCAGGGTAACGGTGATGCGATAGGAGCACGTGCCGTCACCGTTCTTGATGCCCTGACCAATCTGAGTGTCGGCGTTCAGATACCAGTCGAGCTTGGAGAAGCTCAGGTTGTTAAAGTAAACGCCGGCAACGGGATCGGCACTCGGATCATCCGGATCGGGCAGCGAAGCGTCAATGCCTGTCTCTTTGATGGCATTCTGCTCATCATCGTTTCTCATCCACGCGATCAGGCGGCCCTCTTCGGCACCGCGCTCAACGGCGCTGACAAGCTTCGTAACATCGACATCGCCGATACCGCCAAGGACCTTGTCGAAGGCAGCGCTGGCGACGGATGCAAAGATGCCGTCCGACTCCTCGACCGGATAGTTCCAGTACACATCATGCATGAGGACCTTTGCGGCGTTGGTGCCGTCGACAACCGTTCCGTCGGGCAGTGACACGTTACCGACCAGGCCCAGCAGATACTGCAGGAACACCGGGTCGATACCGATGACGCCATCAACGTCCTGTCCATACTGGGACTTCCACAGCGCGGCGACACGCTGCGAGTTGCGGGGCCAATCAGGCGAATAGGTATTGCCCGAGTTGTACAGGTTGCTGTGGTTGCCGAACAGCGCCTCATCCTCTTCGTCGACGCTCTCGACCGCCTCATCCTCGCTGAGTCCAATGCGGGGAACAAACTCGCCAATCGACATCTGACCGTCGGTGACCGAAATCAGGCCCTGCGAACCGCCAAAGCCGCCGCAGGCACGAATCTCGACGTTGTTCATGGCGTACATAAGGTAGTTGCGCGTCTGGCCGTTGGCGCCGAGCATCTGGGGCAGAACGGGGGCGATCTTCTCTGCCGCATCGACTACACCGTCCAGGGTGGCAAAGCCGTCCTTTGCCTTATCGACCAGCTCGGTCACCTGGGCGATATGCGTATCGCCAATACCCTGCACCTTTTTGTTGACGCTCTTGAACGCCTTCGAGCTATCGGAGAGCGAATCGGCGACCGCCTGCAGCGCGGACACGTTGATTGTCCCGTCCTGGAACAGCTTGCCGGGCGTTGCCTGAGCGAGATTATCGGCCATGGGGACCAGCGCGCCGCTCGAAACATCGGACAGAGCGTCGACCATGGTGCGGGCGGCGTTAATATCGCTGCCGTACACCGGAATGAACGAGGCCATCGTCCACACCGGGCTCGAGGTCTCCTTCTTCATGCTGCTGCAGAGCTCGTCGATCTTTTTCGCATCGTCGGGCAGGGTCGAAAAATCGCCCGACGTGACCTTGTCCTTAAGGCCGCCGACGATCTCGACAGTTTCCTTTGCCTGGCTCTTCACGGTTTTTGCCGAGCTAAGCAGCATGAAGCCACTCACGCCAAACACGACAAGAACCACCGCGACGATGGCAGCGACAACGGCTGCAACGCGGCGGTTCTTGCGCTCGCCCTTGCGATGGCGATGGCGAACCAGACCGTTCGAGGTCGGGCTCGTCGAGGAATCACCGCCGTAGTTCAAGCCAAAATCGTAATAATCTTCTTTAGAGCCCGAGCCCTTAAACTCGGCACCGTCGTCATCGAGACGGGCAAACGTGCCGGTTTCGGAAGCGCCCGTATAGATAGTGCCTAGGTTACCCGTAAGCCCTGCGTCTCCAGCAGAAGAAGCACTATTGGCGGGATTGGCAGAGTTGATGGGGCCGGCGTTGTGGGCGCGATGAGCGTTGCTAGCGGGGTCAGTGGGGCCGGCGACATTTGCACCGCCCGTTGGCGCCGGACGGACCCCGGCCGGCGAAGCCGCAGAGCCCGCCCCGCCCGGAAATGCCTGCCTGCCTACGCGACCAGCCTGTTTTGCCTTTTGAGACTGTTCGTACAGAGCGGCAAACATCGCCGTTTCGCCCGGAGACGTACGGTTGCCAGCACCGTTTTGACTGGATCCACTCGGTACGCCAGCGTTTCCAGTCCCATTTGAACGCGGCGGAACTGCAGAGCGCTCGCCGTCGCCGTTCTTAAAGTGGTTACCAGCCATAGAGGAGTCCTCGCAATACTAAAAGTCAATAACGCTATTAGTTTATGACATATTTGGCATCGTCAGTTAAACTCCAGATGCAGGCACCAATTCGCGGAATTGTGGTGCAACACCGTGTCCGTCTAGGCAGCGGCGCAAGCTATACCGTCAGGAACATCATCACGATGATCATGGCAAAGCCAATCAAGTCGGTCGGTAAAAACACCGTGCCCAGCATAACGGCGCTGGTAATGGTTGCCGAGACCGGCTCCACAGTTCCGATGAGACTCGCGCGTACGGAGCCGATATCCTTGACGCCCTGCATATACAGCATATACGCCAGGAAAGAGCCCACGATCACAAACACCGCGAGCGCTTCGACGGCAGCAGTATCGAGGGCCGGCATATGAGCCCACGGCTGCACAAAGACGCTCGAAACGACACCCGCCGTAAGCATAGCCGAGCCCGTAACAATAGGGCTGCCGTATTTGGACAGAATCTTGGCGGGAATCACCGCCATACAGGCGGCGCTGACCGCACACATAAGGCCTGCGACCAGGCCAAGCGGCGATATGCTCAGACTGGTAGGGTCGCCGCCGGTAGCGATTAAAAAGGTGCCGCCCAGGGCCAACCCAATGCCAACGGCCTCACGCACGCGAGGCATGCGATGGTCGATCACGCAGGTGTAGCCCATAATGATGACCAGCTGCAGGCACTGAAGGACCGTCGCGGTTCCGGCGTTGGTCAGGCGCACGGCCGAAAGATAACAAAACTGGTTAAAGAGCAGGCCAAAAGCGGTAAAGAGCAGCAGCTGCTTGCGATCAGCGGGCGTCGTCCAAAGCTTGACCAGGCGTGCGCGGTCGCGCGTGACAACCACAGCCATAAAGAGCAGGCCGGCGAGAATCTGCCGTATGCTCATAAGCCACAGCGTATCGACATGGTAGGTATCGAACAAAAAACTCGCGCTGGTACCCGAAAAACCCCAAAACGAACCACCCACCAGCGTGGCCAGAACGCCCGTAATCATCTTGCGCGTCGACGCACTGTTCAGGCGGTCGCGCCATGCACGGCGGGTACTGCGGCTGAGCTCGTCAGTGCCCTCGGGCACATCAATGTTCGATATATCGGTCATCGGCACCGAAGCCCCTGCGCCTTCGGCCTGCTCGACACACTCTTTGCTCATTCCACTCCCCCGAAACAGTCTGGAAGCAATTCGGCTTACCTTACCACGGCAAAGGCACCAGCTGGAGGCTTGTCCGTTTATCGGTAGGACAATTCCGCAGACGTCTTTCCATAGCTCGATACCACAATGGGCTTGCATTATGCAACAGCCAAATCGCGGCAGCAGGCTCTTTTGAAATGGATATGACAAAGCCCCCGAATTCCACAATGTAAGCGATTTTTAAAAATGTTCTTGCCACCGAGTTCAGGCTCCGTTATATTATCCCTTGCGCGCTTGCGCACCCTTGATCGGGCGTTTAGCTCAGGGGGAGAGCGCTTCCCTGACACGGAAGAGGTCAGAAGTTCAAATCTTCTAACGCCCACCAAATGTTCACAGCTCAGAGGCTATGTCTCTGAGCTGTTTTGTTTTATGTCGCCAAATCCGCTGGCAACTCCAACCGTCATCGCAACGTAACATCAATTCACCTGACGAATGGCTGCCAAACAAATTCAATACCCCAACATCAACAACAGCCGGGCACAAAACTGCGCCGCAAACTGCTCCAACCACCCTGCCCATGTACAAAACCGCGTCAGCGACCCAAGTGCCTATCCCGGCTGACTCCGTAGTCAATCAAAACCGCCCCAATAGCCACCGAGGCCGAGACCAACACGTCTCGAACCCATCCGCACCGCAACTTCTCAGCAAAACGCCGCGATGTCTGCGCCCTGCGGTATCCTTGAGCCACTTGCACCTGCAGCACCAAGGAGCCGCCATGCGCACCGAGCTCGATGTTCCCTTTTCGCACAAAGACGAGGCCAAGGCCCTGGGCGCCAAGTGGGATCGGGCTAAGAAGATCTGGTATGTACCCAGCGGCGTTAACCCCGAGCCCTTTGCCGAGTGGCTGCCCGGCGTTGACCGATCCGACCCCTCAGCGCCGTATATATATCTAGTACTGGGCAAGCGCGAGTGCTGGAAGTGTCACAAAGAGACCTCGGTCGCGGCCTTCGGCATTCCCTATCGAACCGATAACGACGAGAGCATCGCCATCGCGCACGCGCCTAACGAAGCCGGGCACATTGCCATCGACACGGCCAGCGCCAACGCACTCGCCATCGTGCCCACTCTTGGCTGCGTGCCGGGCGAGATCCGCGACTACCCTCATAAGCGCTGCGGCTACAAGCCCGTAGGCGCGCGAGCCTCCAAAGCCTCGTCGCTCGGCAACACGTGCACCAGTTGCGACGCGCTGCAAGGCAGCCGCTATCTGTTCGAGGAGCCCTCGTCCCCGTTTGCCCTCACTGCCATCAACAAGCTACCGGCACTGGAGTTTGTGCGCGTCGAAGTTGCCGGCGTCTTTGGCGTCCCGGCCACGCGCACCAATTTTGACCAGGCGCTCTTTACCTGGGCACGCGACCATCACGCCGAGTTCCACAAGCAGCTCGGTGAGGGGATTTATTTGTAGGGACGGAGAGGCCTTCACAGCCAACTCCTCCGCATCACCTATCCCTCGTCGCCGGCGTCGTACACGATATCGAGGCCACAAACAGGGCATTTCTCCGGATACACCGGCATATGAACGCCTGTCCGTTTTCTCACTTCGTCGCTGAGTCTGTCGCGCGCATCGATAAACCGAATGTCGAGACACGGTATTTGCGAGCCGCAGCAAGGGCAGGTGACGACAAACGACCCGCAATCAACCTCTACGCTCGGAAACATATTGTTGTCTATAAGGGCACACGGCAGTTTTCCGTACTTCCCCATCGCAATATCGCCTCGCCAGCTCATACACGCTCCCCTCTCGCTATACAAATCAGGAAGAGCATGCACCGGCGGGCGGGCGCGAGATTGCATCGCCACGCGATCCGATCAAACAACACGATCGTCAAAGAATGCCAAAGCCAAATACGCTAATACGGCAGAAGCCCCGCCTTTTCACGCTTCTTTTCCGAGCGATCGAACTCAATGCGATGGGCCTCAAGAAACACCGTATCGGGTCGCCACTGACGCTCATTCGGCTGCCTTAGCGTCGCACCCGCAAAGGAAGCGTAGTCGGTCTTATCCAGCAGGTACGATCCGCACAGCCGATATTCGCCGCAAACAGGCTCAAACGAAATCAGGTGAGCATCAAATAGGGAATGAAGATCGCGCCGAAGCAGAATACCGTTGCTGGCAACCTGCGATTTGGGTCCCGAGTAATTCTCGATATGTGCAGCCTCCAGAGCTTCGCTGACGCCGCAGTCCGACACCGCGCAACGGCCATCATAGGCGGCAACGAGCTGCTTGCGGAACCATTGCTGCCCCAATCGCTCGCGCCTTAACGCATAGCGGACCTTTTCGTCGTCGGTCACACCCTGTCCGGCAAACTCAATATCGACGGGTATGTGCTTCAGATAACTCATGTCGGGCGCAAAACGAGGGTCCGGTCCGCCTTTATGAACAGGACCGTGCAGAACAAACCATCCGTTTTCGGGCTCGAACC
>CATWCP010000050.1 GCA_958349325.1 uncultured Collinsella sp. | reverse complement strand
CCAATGACTAGGCGAGGGCGTCCATGATGGTGCGGGCGACGCCGTCGTGGTCGTTGTCGTATTCGGTGATGGCGTCGGCGGCCTCGCGATCTTCGGGCTCGGCGTTGATCATGGCCATGCCATGGCCCGCTGCCTGCAGCATGGGGATGTCGTTGATGTTGTCACCGAACGCCCAGGCGTCGGCGAGACGCTCGCCCAGGTGCTCGCATAGCCACGTGAGGGCCGTTCCCTTGGTGGCGCCCTCGCCCATGACCTCGATATTCATGGCGTACGAACGCGTGACCTCAATGCCTCCGAGCGTGTCGAGCTCCGCCGCGATGGCGTCGCGATCGGCCGGGTCGTGCCAGTACATGGCGATGCGTTCGAGCGTCTCGACCTCGTCGATCTTGCTGTCGATATCCATGTCGATCGGTGTTCGTGTGCGCTTGAGCGAAGCTGCGATGTGGGGGTCGCCGCCGCAGAACTCATCCAGGCGCGTGTAGAGCGAGCGGGGGAGGAAGCACTGCCCGTCCGCGAAGATATCGAAGGTCACATCGTGGCCGGCGGCGATGCGGCGGATGCGATGGGCAATGCCGCAATCGAGCGGTCGGCTCAAGATGCGCGTGGCGCGCGAGGCGTCGGTGGGCACATCGTCGTCGAGCTGCCAGACGCTGGCGCCATTGGCGCAGACGGCATAGTGCACGGCGGGATGGGCGAGGATGGGCTCAAAGATGCCCGACAGCGGACGTCCCGTGCAGGGCACAAATTCAATCCCGCGTCGAGCGAGCTCGTCGAGCATCGCCCAGGTGGCATCGCTCATCTGCTTATCGCTCGTCAACAGCGTTCCATCCATATCGGAAAACACAATCATTTGATGCAGCCCTTTCTGCTGGCATAAAAAGCGTGGCCGAGGGCGGTGATGCCCTGGCCACGCTCGGGTTCTATAACGGTCCGCGTCCTAGCGGTCGGCGAGCGGCTTGTATTCCAGCGGCTCGATCACCGGACGGTATGCCGGGCGGATGATGCGATGCGCGCAGAAGAGCTCTTCCATGCGGTGTGCCGACCAGCCGGCCATGCGGGCGACGGCGAAAAGCGGCGTAAAAAGCGTCTCGGGCACGCCGAGCATCTTGTAGATAAAGCCTGTGTACAGGTCGATGTTGGCGCAGATAGGCTTGGTCATGCCGTGGTCGCGCATCACCTGCGGTGCCAGGCGCTCGATGCGCTCGATGAGTGCGAACTCTTCGCCCAAGTCCTTCTTGGCTGCCAGTGAGCGCGCGTAACGGCGGCAGACCTCGGCGCGCGGGTCGCTGAGCGTATAGACGGCGTGGCCCATACCGTAGATGAGACCCGTGCCGTCGAAGGCCTGCTTGCCGAGAATCTTGCCCAGGTAGGCCGCAACCTCGTCCTCGTCCTCCCAATTGGAGACATGCGCACGGATGTCCTCGTGCATAGACACGACCTTGGCATTGGCACCGCCGTGGCGCGGGCCCTTGAGCGAGCCGATAGCCGCGGCGTAGGCGGAATACGGGTCGGTGGCCGAAGACGACAGCACGCGGCAAGCGAAGGTGGAGTTGTTGCCGCCGCCGTGCTCGGCATGCAGCATGAGCATAACGTCGAGCAGCATCGCCTCATCGCGGGTGAATGCCATGCCGCCGCGCAGGACCTGTAGGATGGTCTCGGCGGTGGAGAGACCGGGCGTAGGGTGCGGCACGTGAACCTCGGAGCCGCGAAGCTTGGCGACCGAGGCCATGTGTGCGAAGGCGGCAATGCGCGGGAGACGTGCGAGCATGGAAATGGCGACGTCGATTTCGTGCTCGGGCGTGATCACGTCTGGTTCGGCATCGAAGGCGTAGAGCAGCAGCACGGCGCGCTGGAGCACGTTCATGATGCTCGACGACACCGTGGTCATGGGGAACTCTTTGACGTACTCGTCGCTCAGATGTCTAAAGGCACCTAGGCGCTCGCAGAAGCCGTCGAGCTCTTCCTTGTTGGGCAGCGAACCCGTGATAAGCAGATAGGCGACTTCCTCGTAGCCGTAGCGATTCTCGGCCTGGGCATTGTTGACCAGATCCTCGATGCTGTAGCCGCGAAGCGTGAGCTTGCCCTGATCGGGCACGACCTTTCCGTCGACCTTGTTGTAGCCGTGCACATCCGAGATGCGAGTGAGGCCCGCGACCACGCCCGAGCCGTCGGCATTGCGCAGGCCGCGCTTGACATTGTGCTCGACAAACAGACCCTCGTCATAAGGGTCGGTCGGCAGGCCGTGGTAGAGGCTTTCGCTCTCGGGCGAAATCTGGCGGCTTGCTTCGTAATCCAGAACCAGGCGGCTCAAGTGGTCATCGAAGCGGTAATAGATTTTCTTGGCGTCGTAGGCCATGCGCGCTCCTCTCCGGGCCGCATCGGGGTGACTTGCATGGGCATGCGCGCGTCAGGCTATCCCCAGCGGCTTGCTCGCTACAGGCGGTACATAAAGTTGAAGACGTCCTCGCGCTGGATGGACACGTTGACGCCCGAAAGCTCGCCGGCCTCGGCCAGCGCCTTCTGCAGCTCGGCGAAGTCGAGCTTGGACTCGGCGGTATCGGCCAGCATGGTCATGGTGAAGATGTCCTCGATAATGGACTGCGTGATGTCGCGGATGTCGACGTTGGCCTCGCCTAGGACACGGGTGACGCCGGCGACGATGCCGGGGCGGTTCTTGCCAAGGACGGTGATGACGATACGGGAGGACGAGATCTCGGCCATGGGAAACCCTTTCGCGTGATTGCGGCGCGCGCGGGGCGCTCCGCTACGGTACAGTGTTCATCATTGTACCTGTCTGGCGCAAAAAAGGCGCGCTCGCTGCGGCGTTACATGCCTGCAACATGAGCGTAAGGGGGAAGGCCGTACGGGGAAGAGCCGTCTGGCGCGTGTCCGGCTCGTGTTGGGTTGATTTCCGATCTCAGCCGAACACATTGAGCGGACAGGCCGTTCCCGCAGTCAGCCGAACGCCTCCGACGGCTGATTCCGAACTGGAAGCGGAGGGCATCCCCGCCCTTCGGTAGGGGATACCGCTCCGCGGCGCATGCCGCGGGCGGCGCCCCTATCGGACCACCGTGACCTCAGTTGGGATGGGCCCAGCACTGCCGCGTACTCGGTGAGCTAGAGCCAACTGTTCGTCTTCACGTCGCGTATGGCGATATTTCGGTCGTCCGGCTCGGTGATGCCGTAGCCGAACGCCTGGAGCGTCTCGATGGACTCCTGGATCCTCTGTTGGAACATGGGACCCGGATCGACCCTCGGCCCGAGGTGCCCGCGCCAAAGGCACGGCGTGGCGCGCAGCATGTTATGGATTTTGGAGATGGGCTCGATGTCGGCGTAGACGTTGAGCGTCGTCATGGCGTCCTTGTGGCCGAGGATCGATTGGAGCGCCTTGATATCGCCGTCTTGGCGGATCCACTGCGTTGCGAACGTGTGGCGAAGGCCGTGGAACGTGATCAGCTCGTCGTTGGTGCCCATGAGGCCGTTGGTCTCCGAGAACGTCTTGAACGCCCTGCGGATATAGCTTGTCGTCGCGAAGGTCGCGCCCGGCTCCGACAGGATGTAGCAGTCCCCGATCTCGACCGCCCCGGTAAGGCCGCGCAAGCGCAGCTTTCCGCAGTCGATCTCGTGGGTCTCCTTCAGGAAGGGGAGTAGGCCGACCGGGTCGATGGGGATACCCCTGGCGTCATGGGTCTTGGTGTCCTTGATGAACGAACCCATTCCCTTCGCGTACGCCACCGAGTGTCTGATCGAGATCAGGCCCGTCTCGAAATCCACATCGCACCACCGAAGGCCGCAGACCTCGCCGATTCGCATCCCCGTGTGCAGGGCGAGTACGACCGCCCTCTAATCCTCGGCGGACCAATCGAGTCCGAACTCCTTTCGGGCATCCTCTTCGCTCATGACTTCGAGAAGGTCTCCGGGTTGGCAACGAAGGGCGAGGCATAGCTGCTCGAGTGTGTTGAAGCGAATGCCGCGAATATGCCCTTTTTTAATACGGGACAGGTTCACGGGCGTGGTTCCAATCCTTTCGGCAAGTTCGTTCGAGGAAATCTTTCGCTCGGCCATGATCTTGTCGAGGCGAACAATTACGGGCATGGCGTTTCCTTACGCAATCTCGTCGGAGTCGAGGTACAGCTCTCGGGCGTACAAGAAGAGCTGGGAAAGCATGAACAGGACGATGCCGAGAACCAGAGAGGTCCAATCGAATGATGAAGCGATCTCTTGGGCGCCGACGGCCCCCTCGCCGCCAAACATCGAAACGGAGGTTTTGAGTGAGCCGGCGTAGAGGCTGGTGGCAGCTTGAACAACGAAGAGAATGCCGAGCACCTTCAAGCATGTCGCAGACCCTTTCTTGAAGGGGTCTCCGCTCTTGATCGTCCACACGAGAACGGCGCTGAGGATGGTCGTAGCGATACCGATGACGGCAGGGACCAATGTCGAGATCGCAAGGGCTGGATACGCGGGGGAGTCTGCAATTACAGGGTTGTCGAGCACTTCGATTGCTGGCTTTAAGGAGAACGCCACTTGTGCGATGGCGGTGGCGCAAAGGGTCGCAGAGGCTATCGCACATGCGATGCGGAAGGAATGAAGCCGGGGAGTGCGATTGTCGGAACTCATAATAACCTCCGAAGAATTTAAAAAACTCAGGTTACTTTTTAACAGTTTATGTTAAATTGACTTTGCCGGCAAGTAATCACAGCATGCTGCAATCACTAGATGCGAGGCGGGGCCGAGCATTTTGTTCAGCCCCGCTGTTCCAGGTGGATGGGGTTAAGGTTGGCGATGAATATGCTCAAAATCTCGAAGGCGATCTTTAGGTCGCTTCTCTCCTCCAGGTCGCTCTGTGTTGTCGTTGTTGCGTTGATGGTTCTTTGTGCTCTGCCCGTCTTCAGGAGCGCGGCTGGCATCGACGGACGGGTCGAATACCTCGAGTCGGGAATAACCCGTGTTGAGCAGGAATTGTCAGCATCCTATGCGGATGCGCTTGTGAATGCGGGGGAGGACGGTGTCTATACCTCTTCATCAAGCATGCCCGCGCTTCTGTACCCTCTTGCCGCGGGACGTCTTATCTTGGCACCGCTCTCTCCCCTACTTCCGTTTCTGCAGATATCGGATGGAGAGTACACCTATTATGACGGATCGAAGGAGTACTTGCTATGGGTCGCAACGGCCGTTGCCGTCTCGTTCCTTGCCGCGCGTCTTAACAAACGTGAAAAGCTCATCATCCAGGCACCGATGGGCGAGCTGGGTAGACTTGTTGCATCGAGCGTATGGGCGAGTGTTTTTGCAATGCTTGCCGTCCTCGCCATCAATCTTCCAGGGATAATCGCCGCGCTTGTGAAGAATGGCCCGGGCTCGCCGTTCTATCCGATAGGCTACATTCAATATGCGACTCCGGTTATCAAACCGGCTTGGCTGGTGTTCGCGCAGACGGCCATCTTGCAATTCTTGGTGGCAGCGTTCATCTCGCTTGTCGTTCACCTTGCCGTGAAGATTGCCAATAACCCTACGCTTGGAATCGTGTTCGTATGTGCCCTGATGGGGGTGACGATGGTTCCCGGGTATTACGGAAGATCCATCGCTTTACGTGAGTTCGCCCTGTTGAATCCCCTTACGTATGCGAACACTGAGTTGACCGTCGGCGCCTATAGCCCGTACCCGACAACGCAGATAGTGAATCTGCCTGGACTTTGCTTCGAGCGTGGCGCGATTGCCCTCGTATGCGCAATCGGGATCGAGGTGCTGGCAATTAGCCTGCTTTGCGTTGCTGGAAAGAGCGGCTGCGCGTGCCCGATATCCCCGATTTGTCTTGAGAGAGGTTCCTTCACTGCATCGAGAACGGCAACTCGTTCGAGCGCTTGTGCCTCCGCCGTTGCATACGTAAGAACGATGGGGAAACTGCTCCTGCGTTCTCCTACCCTCGCCGTATGCGCGATTGCAATGTCGACGACGATGCTGGCCCCGGCTCTGGTCGAGATGTTTCCTGACGCTGATAACGTTTCCGCTGTTCGGTATAGGGATGGGGAGCTCCGTTCAATAGATCGGTATCTAGAGCAGAACGCTGCGAATATGGACGTCGAGGGCAAAGCGGCCCTGGAAGACATGCGGGATGCTCTTTCGGGTTTCGTGTACGCGCCTATGCCTGCGGAGGGGTTTCGAAGCCTTGCGACGTACGAGCGCGCTCGAGGTGAGCTGGGCGCGGCAGATGCGACTCTCCTGCAATCGATCGGAATCGAGCCGGAGACTCCTTCTCGTGCGGAGGCGCGCGCCCTTCTGCTTGAGTCGATCGCGAGCTTGCCGGACCCCAAGGTTTACGAGTTAAGTACGAAGATGCCCCCATTAATCCTCCTTTCGTATCTCCAGGCAGCGCTTCCCTCCTTATTTTTGCTGTTGCCCGTGGTTGTCACATCGCTCGCGTGCACCCACCTGCAGTGTCGTTCCCTTCTGGTTCTCCAGATCCCCGCAACAGCGCATGTGCGTTTTCTGACGGCTGTTGCGCTGGCTCTCCTGCTTGGCTTGGTGCTGCTTTTGGTGTCGATGGTTCCCGCTGTCGTTGTGTCCGTGATTAAGAACGGTGCGGGTGGATCGGAGTATCCCGTCGCTCTCATTCGGGCGGGAGCTTCGACAACGTCCATGGTGGGGGAGGCGGTGTTGTGCAGTATTCCGTTGCTGGTCATGGCATACGGCGTGATTTCCGTCGTCGCTGCGTTGACAGCAGCGATTAGCCGCAACCCCGTTGTCACCGGAATGGTTTGCGCGGTTCTCTTGGTGTTGGGTTCGTTGAGCGCTCATGTTGAAAGCGTGGGCATGGGCGTCGCGCTGCTGGCTCCATTCGCCTCGTTTGATCCCGCTTCCCAGGTGGGGACGATTGGGTTCCTTGGGCGAGGGACGAACGCGATGCCTTTTGGAGAGGTCGTCGGCGCATCGGGCGCTCTGCTGGTGGTCTTGGGCGCCGTATCTCCGTTGATGGTGCGCCTGAGTGTTCCAAAGATCGAAAGGGGATGATCTCGATGATTGACCTTCAAACGCTGACGATCTCTTATGGAAAGAAGGTGCTCGTAGATTCGGTGAACGCTGAGTTTGCCCCGGGTACGGTCTACGGTCTCGTCGCTCCGAACGGGCATGGAAAGACGACGTTGCTGCGTGCGATGGCAGGTTTGCCGGGTCCTCGCGTGGACGGGAGCATCGTTCTGGATGAGGTGCAGGGTACGGGTGCGAGAGAGGTCCGTTCTATGATCTTCTATGCACCTGGTGAGGGGACGCTGCTGTATCCCGGATTGCGTGCGGAAGATCACCTCAAGATGGTTTGCGATATGTGGCCGCATGCTCGCGATGTCGAAGAGATAGTGGAGCAAACGCAGATAGGCGAGTTCGCGAAGATGAGGATCCGCACTCTGAGCCAGGGCATGAAGCAGCAGCTTACCCTGGCGATTGCGTATGCGACGGGCGCGCGGTACCTTCTATTAGATGAGCCCATGAACGCGCTCGACCCCAGCAGGGTGGACTTGCATTCCGAGATTCTCAGGAAGCTGGCCGATTCTGGTACGTGCATCATCATGTCATCCCACATCTTGGATTCGGTCGATAGGCTGTGCGATGAGATTCTGTTTTTGAAGGATGGGAGGCTCATTAGAAGCATTCCGCAAGATGATGCTGCGCCGAAGTCTCCTGGATCCCATTTCGCAAAGCCTGCCGGACGCGCCGAGGGTGCGCTAAGC
>CATWCP010000049.1 GCA_958349325.1 uncultured Collinsella sp. | reverse complement strand
AGGCACCCCACGTCGGCGATAACCACGCTCGGCTGCCAAAAGGCGCCGGCCAAGTTCTTGCCGGCGGCCAGGTCGATGGCAGTCTTGCCGCCCACCGACGAATCCACCATGGCGAGCAGGCTCGTTGGGATCTGCACAAACTTGCAGCCGCGCATGTAGGTGGCGGCCACAAAGCCCGCAACGTCGCCCACGACGCCGCCGCCGAGTGCCACGATCACGTCGGAGCGCGAAAGCTCGTGCTCGGCCACAAACTCAAGAATGGCAACATAGGTTTCGGCGCGCTTATGGGCCTCGCCTGCCTCGAAGGTGCAGATGCTCACCTCGTAGCCTGACGCCTCCAGGCTCTGCTTAACGGGCATCTGGTAGAGCGGGCCCACGTTGGTGTCCGTCACGATGACGGCCTTGGTGCCGCCGGCAGTGGCGCGAACGAGCGGTCCCGCCTGCTCCAGCAAAAACGTGCCAACATGCACCTGGTAGGGGCGTGCAGTGTCGATATCGATGGTAATCGCCATAAGCTTCGGTCCTTTCGACCTGGCGTGATAGGTGGTCTAGTGGGAGGCCTCGTCGTCGAGTGCGCGCTTGATGCGGTCGCCCTCGGCAAGGAGATTCTCCAGATAGCGCTGGTCGCGGTTCTTGAGCGCACGGCTGTAGGCGCCAAGCGAGTCGATCAGGTGGTCGATCTCGAAGGCAAGCGCGTCGGCGTCGTCGATCATGAGCTCGGACCACATTTGCGGGTTGAGGTGCGCCACGCGGGTGAGATCGCGGTAGCTACCGGCCGAAAAACCGTGGTGGACCTGGGCGGTCGGGCTCTTTACGTAGGCGTTGGACACCACGTGCGCAAGTTGGCTCGTGAAGGCGATGACGCGGTCGTGCTCGGCGGCGCTGGTCACGCTGAACTTGCCAAAGCCCAAGGGGCGCACCATCTCGCGCACCTGCCCCAAGAGCTCCAGCTTAAGGGCATCGTCCACCGCGGGCGGAACGAGCACGAGCGGGGCGCCCTGGAACAGGTCGGCGCGGGAGTGCGCGTAGCCCGAGAACTGGGTGCCCGCCATGGGGTGCGCGCCCACAAAGTAAAAGCCGTGTTCGCGGGCAAGCTCAAAGGCGCGTTCGCACACGATGTCCTTGACGCCCACCGTGTCGATCACCACGGGGCCCATAATGGCCTCGGTGTCGGTGGCGTCGGCGAGCGCCTGGGCATGCGCCTCGAGCCACTCGATGCAGGCCTCGGGGTAGCAAGCCAGGACGATGATGTCGCATTCGCCGAGTGTCTTGTCGTTGAGCTCTCCGGCGACAGTGCCCATGCTGGCGGCCGTCATGACATCGTCATCGGGGTCCCAGGCCAGCACGCGGACGCCCGCCTGTGCATAGCCGCGGGCAAAGCTACCGCCGATGAGGCCAAGGCCGACGATGCCGGCGCACTTGGGGCCGCCCTGGTTAACGCGCGCGTTTCTCACCGTACCCATGGGCTACTCCATGGTCTCTTGGCAGACAACCTCGCGGATGGCTCGGATGCGGCGCATGGTGTCGTCGAACTGATCGGGGGTGAGGGCCTGGGCGCCGTCGGACCAGGCACGGCTCGGCTCGTCGTGGACCTCGATCTCCAAGCCGTTGGCGCCGCAGGCGGTCGCGGCGAGCGCCATGGGCTCGACGTAGCGGGTGTAGCCGGTGGCGTGGCTGGGGTCGGCGACGACGGGCAGGTGCGACAGGTGGTGCAGCACCGGCACGGCGTTGAGGTCGAAGGTGTTGCGGGTGCGGGTCTCGAAGGTGCGGATGCCGCGCTCGCACAGGATAACGTTGTCGTTGCCCTCGCTCATGATGTACTCGGCAGCCATGAGCAGCTCGTCGATCGTGCCGGACATGCCGCGCTTGAGCAGAATCGGGGTCTGGGTCTTGCCGACCTCCTTGAGCAGGGGGAAGTTCTGGGCGTTGCGGGCGCCGATCTGCATGACGTCAATCTTCTTGTCCAAGAAGACCTGCACGTCGCGTGGGTCCATGATCTCGGTGACGATCGGCATGTCGAGCTCGGCGGATGCCTCGCACAGCAGGTCCAGGCCGGCGGGACCCATGCCCTGGTAGGCGTAGGGGGAGGTGCGGGGCTTGTAGGAACCGCCGCGCAGCATCGTGGCGCCGGCGGCTTTCACGCGGCGTGCGATGCGGATGAGGTTCTCGCCCTCGACGGAGCACGGGCCGGCGATGACCTGGAACTGGTCGCCGCCGATCTTGACGCCGTGACCGCAGTCGATGACGGAGTCCTCGGGGTGGAACTTGCGGTTGGCGCGCTTAAAAGGCTCGGAGACGCGCTGCACGCGCTCGACGACATCCATGGACTCGAGCAGGAACGGGTCGATCTTGGTCGTATCGCCCACCAGGCCGATGATCGTCTCGTTCTCGCCGCGCGAGACATTGGTCTTGAGTCCTTTTTTCTCGATCCAGCTGACAATGTGGCTGACGGCCTCGTCGCTGGCGCTCTGCTTTAAAATTGCAATCATGGTGTGCCTCTCACCTCGATGGATAACTTTTGCAAAAAACGGCCCGCATCGCGAGCCGTGTATATATGGTGCATGAGAGTTTATACTATCTGACTCGCTTTTGCCTTCTAAAGTGGGCCGTTGCGCCGTGTCTCCCACGTAATTGCAAAGCTTTTTCTTTTATTTTGATAGCCCGTGGCGCACTTGGGTATAATGGCAGTTGTTCGCCCTATTAGCTCAGGGGATTAGAGCGTCTGCCTCCGGAGCAGAAGGCCGTTGGTTCGAATCCAACATGGGGCACCATCGAACGTAAGACCGTCCGAACCTCGCATGGTCCGGGCGGTTTTTCTTATACCGACGCGACGTGATGGGACGTGGTATGGCAGCAACGGATATCGAGCGCGGACTCTCGACCGCCGAGGTCGAGGAGCGCATCGCCGCCGGTAAGATCAACCGCAACATGGAGCTCAAGACCAAGTCGGTCAAAGAGCTCATCATCGAGAACCTCTGCACGCTGTTCAATTTGATCAACGTGATCTTGGCGTTCCTGGTCATTTTGACCGGTTCGTTTAAGAATCTGACGTTCCTGTTCGTGGTGTTCCTCAATACCGCTATTGGCGTCATCCAGTCCATGCGTTCCAAGAAGATGGTCGATAAGCTCACGCTGCTGACCTCCAAGAAGGCCATCGCGGTGCGCGACGGCGCCGAGGTGGAGCTCGACCTGGACCAGATCGTGCTCGACGACATCATCCGCCTGGGGCGCGGCGACCAGATTCCCGCCGACGCCGTGGTGGTTTCGGGCGATGCGCTCGTGAACGAGAGCTTGCTGACGGGCGAGAGCGACCTTATTAAGAAACAGCCCGGTTCCGAGCTCATGAGCGGCAGCTTTATCGACTCGGGCCTGCTGCGTGCCCGCGTGATTCATGTCGGCGCCGACAACTACGTGGCCAAAATTAATAACGAGGCCAAGTACGTCAAAAAGGTCAATTCCGAGATCATGAACGCGCTTAACGCCATCGTTCGCTTTGCGAGCATCATCATGATCCCGCTCGGTTTGGCGTTGTTTGCCTCGAGTGTGAGCGAACTGTGGGATGCCGCGGGAACCCCGGGCGATAGCGCGCTTTCGTGGTGCTTCTCCGAGCTATTGGCTGGTCATGTGCCTTCGTCGGCGCTGCTGTCCACGGTGGGCGCCCTGCTGGGCATGATCCCGCAAGGCCTGGTGCTGCTGACCTCGTCGGTGCTCGCCATCGCCACGGTGCGCCTGGCTCGCCGCAAGGTGCTGGCGCAGCAGCTCTACTGCATCGAGACGCTCGCTCGCGTCGACGTGCTGTGCCTGGACAAGACGGGCACCATCACGTCGGGCCGCATGGAGGTCGAGGGCACGTATCAGCTGCCGGTTGAGGGCGTGAGCCTAGGCGCCGGCTCGGACAAGGCGGCCGTTCCCGTCGATACCACGGTACTCGATTTTGCGCTGGCTAACGTCGCGCGTGCGACTTCGGCCGATGCCAACGAGACCTGCCAGGCGCTGCTCAACTATTACGCCGATCGCCCGGTCGAGGTGTCTGAGCCGCTGTCGGTCATTCCATTCTCGTCGTCTAAAAAATGGAGTGGCGCTTCGTTTGCGCAGGGCTCCTATGTGATGGGTGCGGCGCAATTTGTGCTCTCTGATCGTGTTTTTTCGCAGGTCGAGAACCGTGTCGCCGAGCTTGCCGATACCTGCCGCGTGCTCGTGGTGGCGCGCGTGGACGGCTTTACGCCCGATGGCGATATGGTGGGCGAGGCCGAGCCCGTGGGCTTTGTAACCATCCGCGACGAGATTCGTGCCTCGGCGGCCGAGACTATTGGCTACTTTAACGAGCAGGGCGTGACCCTCAACGTTATCAGCGGCGACGACCCACGTACGGTGTCGTCGATCGCGCGCGTGGTGGGCGTGCCGGGGGCGGACGCTTATGTGGACGCCACGACGCTCGATACGCCGGCCAAGCTCGATGCCGCAGTGGACCGCTACCATGTCTTTGGTCGTGTGACCCCGCAGCAGAAGCGCGAGCTCGTGCAGGCGCTCAAGCGCCGCGAGCACACCGTGGCCATGACGGGCGACGGCGTCAACGACGTGCTGGCGCTCAAGGAGGCCGACTGCTCCGTGGCCATGGCGGCTGGCTCCGATGCCGCACGTAACGTGGCCGAGATCGTACTCGTCGACAACGACTTTGCCTCGATGCCCGCCGTGGTGGCCGAGGGCCGTCGCTCCATCAACAACCTGCAGCGTTCGGCCTCGCTGTTCCTGACCAAGACGCTGTTCTCGATGGGCCTGGCGGCGCTGTGCATTGCACTGCCGCCGTACCCCTTCGAGCCCATCCAGATGACACTCATCAACTTCTTCTGCATCGGCGCGCCGGGCTTTGTGCTGGGTTTGGAGCCCAACAATGCTCGCGTGAAGGGGTCATTTTTGACTAACGTACTCAAGCGTGCGCTGCCGGCGTCGATTGCAGTCATTTTGGCTGCGGCGCTCGATATCTTTGTGGCGCGCGTGTTTGGCTTTAGCCAGCTCACGCTGTCTACGATGTGCCTGCTTACGTCGTGCGCGGCGAGCGTCAGCCTGATCTGGCGCATCTCGCAGCCTCTCACGCCCTTACGTGTGGTGCTTTTTGTGTTTGTAGTCGCCGGCATCCTGGTGGGCGTTATCGGTTTCCCGGAGCTGCTGTCTATTGCCAACCTGTCGATAGGCCAGATGGTTATCTTGGCTGTCATCGTGATCTTTACCTGCTCGGTGTTCTTTAAGCTCGCCACGATGATGGATTCGCTCAAGCCGCGTCGTCGTCATGCCGCAACTGGTTTTGGCCGTGGTGTGCGCGTTCACCTGGGTCGCGGTGGCGGCAAGGTGAGCTCGACGGGTTCGACGGCCGAGCGTTTTGCCAAGCGCGTCGCCGCCGACATGGCGCAGCGCCGCGAAGATCGCACCGCTCGCGAGGCCGAGGCCCGCGCACTTGAGGGCGTGGTCCAGGCCCAGCCCAAGAAAAAGAAGAGTACCGGAGCCAAGCGCTCTCGCGTGACCAAGTCCGCCCAAGGCATCAAAGTCTCGATGCCAAGCAAAAAGAAAAAGTAGCTACGCGCCCTGGCGATGTTGAATTGGTGCCTTGTTCCTGTGGGGCCGTGGCGATGTTATGCTCTAACCTCGATTGTTTGAATTGCTTCGAAAAGAGGATGCCGTGATCTGCCCGCATTGCCTTAAGACTATCGAGGACGGCGTCTCGTTCTGCCCCTACTGCAACGCCTATGTGGGTCCGGGCGATGGTCCCGAGCACACCGAGTTCGTGTTCTGTGAGGGCTGCGGTGCCCGTCTTTCTCCGCATGATCGTACGTGCCCCAAATGCGGACGCCCCGCTCCGGGTATCCTCTCCGAGGACGCGGCCGCATCCGACCTGGCAGCGGGCCGCACGGCAGGCTTTCCGCGCCTAACGCAAGAGCAGATCGATACCGAGGTGCCTCATGCGCCGGCCTCTGCCGCTGCGGTGCTTTCGGACGCCGCCGATCCTAACGAGACCTGCGTGCTGCCGGCTTTCGATAAGGATTTCGGCATCCCCAAGGTCGATATTCCCACGCCCGTTTCCCTGCATGACGATGCTCAAAAACCCAAGCGCAAGGTGCATCCCGACGAGGACGCCTATCACAAGCACAAGCGTCATATTCCCAAGCCGCTCATCGTCATCACGGTCCTTGCCGTCGTTTGCGGCGGTGCCTATTGGTTCGTGACGGCCGATCCCATGGGTGTCATGCCTGGCTTCTATGACCAGTTTGGTCAGGCCGCGCAGACGACCTTCCCTACGCGCCAAAAGGGCGAGGCGACTGAGGACGATACCAAGCAAGACGATTCTGCCGAGGTGGTCCAGGAAGAAACCGTGCTCACCGATGATCAGCTCTATACCAGGCTCGACGGTCTGTATCAGACCATCGTGTCCTACGGTGACGAGGACCAGATCGGCGAGGTCATCGATTCCTTTAACAACGGTTATCTTCGAACGCCGCTGTCCACCCGTCAGGAGCTGTCGCAGAGTGCCTACGCCCTGCGCGACCAGATCAAAAAGACGCAAGATGAGCTTAACAACCTTAAGTATCAGGACGATACGGTCTATGCGGATGACCTCGCCCACTTAAAGCAGCTTGCCGAGTGGATGTATGAGCGCGTCGACGTAATCTGCCAGAGCTGGGATATCTCGCTGGCCATTCCCGATGGCGAGTCGATGAGTTCCCACCAAAGCGAGATCCTGGCGCCCATCGCACAGGGCGGCAACAGCGCGCTGAATCAGTACGACGCCAACGTGGGCTCCTGGAAGCCGCAGCAGCGTTCCTAAAATTAGTTCGCCATAGTCGGCATAATCTACGTGCGCAATTGATGTAAGCGCATGCTTATTGCTACAATTCGTACAAATATGCTTTAAACGCACGAGGAAGGAACCACATGTTTGGTTTTAAGAAAGAGCTCTACACGCCCGAGTATCAGCTTGCCGGCGACGAGTGCGCCGTTATCGAGACGTCGAAGGGTACCATCAAGGTCAAGTTTGACGGCGAGGGCGCTCCCATTCATGTCGCGAACTTCTGCGAGCTTTCCACGATGGGTTTCTATGATGGCCTTAAGTTCCATCGCTATGTGCCCGGCTTTGTCATTCAGGGTGGCGACCCCAATACCCGCGACATGTCCGGCGCCGACGTCGCTGCCGGCCTTGAGGGCCCCGACGGCATGCCCGGTACCGGTGGCCCCGGCTACTGCATCAAGGGCGAGTTTGCCACCAATCCGCGCAACAGCCATGTCGATGGTGCCCTTGCCATGGCACGCTCCATGGACCCCGATTCCGCGGGTTCGCAGTTCTACTTCTGCCTGGGCGCCCAGCATAACCTCGATTCCGGTTACACCGTCTTTGGTACCACGGTCGAGGGTCTCGATGTGATTTCGCAGCTGCGTGCCGGCGACGAGATCGTCCATGTCGAGATCGTTCACGAGTAAAGGGGACTTCCTTGAATAGCCAGCTGATCCAACAGGGCCGCGCCGCTTACCGCGCGGGTGATTTTTCCGCTGCAGCCCAGATGCTTGGGGCGGCAAAAACTCCCGATGAGATTATGGGCGAGGCCGATCACCTTCGTGGCAACGCCTTGATGCACCTGGGCATGTATGCCGAGGCCGCCGAGGCCTACGCCGCTGCCCTCAATGACGGCACCTACGGCAAGCGCGGCGCGCTGCTCACCAACCGCGGCAAGGCACTCGCCGCCGTGGGCGACTACACGACGGCCGCTCAGGCGTTCTCTGCTGCTACGCAGGATGCTTCCTATGCCACGCCGTTCAAGGCCTATCTGGGCCTGGGTAACGCGCTGTTCCAGTCGGGCGACTATGCCAACGC
>CATWCP010000048.1 GCA_958349325.1 uncultured Collinsella sp. | reverse complement strand
AGGAGGCCACTTAATGTGGCCTCCGTCGTGAGCAGGACTGTAGAGCAGGAAACTTAACCCCCACACCCCTCACGCGGCGGGCAAACTCGCCTTGTGCTCTATCACGCTAAAGTGTATGATTCTGAACGTTACATGACTCACTTTACCTAACTAAAGTGCCACCAAGGGGGAATACCATGAATACCGATATGTCTCGTCGTCAGTTTGTTGGTCTAGCCGGCTCGTTTGCCACGGTGCTCGGCCTTGGTCTTGTCGGCTGCGGCGGTGGTGCCGGCAAGGGCTCCGCTGCTGGCTCTGCCGCGGCCAAGGATGTGAAGGGCGCTGCGGAGTCCAAGAAGCTCGTGGTGGGCTTTGATAAGTCCTATCCTCCGTACGGCTTTGTGGGCGACGATGGCGAGTACACCGGCTTTGATCTCGATCTGGCCAAGGCTGTTGCCGATAAGCAGGGCTGGGAGGTCAAATACGAGGCCATCGACTGGGATGCCAAGGATACGCTGCTTAACTCGGGCGCCATCAACTGCATCTGGAACGGCTTTACCATGGAGGGCCGCGAGGACGACTACACGTTCTCCGAGCCGTACATGCTCAACGAGCAGGTGCTGGTGGTAAAGAAGGATGCAGGCATCAAGAGCTGGGACGATCTTGCCGGCAAGACCGTGATTATCCAGACCGATTCCGCTGCGCAGGATGTGCTTGAGGGTGACCAGAAGGATCTGGCGGCGACGTTTGCCACGCTCGACACGATCGGCGAGTACAACACGGCCTTCATGCAGCTCGAGAGCGGCGCGGTCGATGCCGTGGCTTGCGACCTTTCGATTGCCCAGTATCAGCTTGCCGCCAAGCCCGATGCCTATACGCAGCTCGACAAGCCGCTGTCCAGCGAGCACTACGCCGTTGGCTTTAAAAAGAGCGATACCAAGTCCGCCGATGCCGTGACCGAGTCGCTCAAGGCGCTTTACGAGGACGGTACGGTTAAGGACCTGTGCGACAAATATGCGAGCTACGGCCTGTCCTTCGACAACTTGGTTCTCAAATAGCCACAGCACCCAACCTTGCGGCTCCAACCCTCCTCGCGTACCAAAGTGCGCTTCGTCGGGCTTGTCGCTCGCAATCTTGGGCACTGTGCCTATTTGAGAATAAGATCAGCCGTTCTGTTGCTGCGAAGGAGAAGGTAGGTTGTCTATCCAAGTCATGATGCAGATGCTTGGCCAGGGATTCTTGGTCAGTTTGCAGTTGTTTGTGCTGACGCTGCTGGGGTCGATTCCGCTGGGAATCCCCGTGGCGTTTATGCGCATGAGCAAAATCGCGCCGCTTCGCTGGATTGCGCGCATCTACATTTCGGTCATGCGCGGTACGCCGCTCATGCTGCAGATGTTTGCCATCTACTTTGCCCCGTACTACGTGTTTGGCATTTCGCTCACGCCCGATTCCAAGTGGACGGCGTGCGTCGTGGCGTTCATCATCAACTACGCTGGTTACTTTGCCGAGATCTATCGCTCGGGCTTGCAGTCCATTCCGCGCGGTCAATACGAGGCTGCCGAGGTGCTGGGCTATTCGCGCGTGCAGACGTTTCTGTATATCGTGATGCCGCAGGTCGCCAAGCGTATTCTGCCGGCGATGGGCAACGAGATCATCACGCTGGTCAAGGACACGTCGCTGGCGTTTGCCATTGGCGTGGGTGAGATGTTCTCGACGGCCAAGGCGCTGGTCGCCTCGCAGGTGAGCATGGTGCCGTTTGCGATCGCGGCGCTGATTTACTGGGTCTTTAATTTCGTCGTCGAGATGCTGCTGGGCGCCGCCGAGAAAAAATTGGATTACTACCATGATTAATTCGGTAATGAATATATCGAACGCGCGTAAGGCGTTTGGCGGCAATGAGGTGCTCAAGGATATTTCGCTTGAGGTGAAGCGTGGCGAGGTCGTGGCGATTATCGGGCCTTCGGGTGGCGGCAAGTCCACGCTGCTGCGGTGTGTCACGCTGCTCGAGACGCTCGACGGAGGCTCGCTCTCGTTTGGCGACCTTGCCGTTGCGACGGATGCGGGTTCGGGCTCGGTGTACGCAAAGGGCGATGTGCCTAAACAGGTGCGCTCGCGGTTTGGTCTGGTGTTTCAGAACTACAATCTGTTCCCGCACTATACCGTGATGAAAAACATCACCGATGCACCGATCCGCGTGCTTAAGCGCCCGCGCGAACAGGCGGAAGCTCGTGCGCATGAATTGATTGCTCAGATGGGGCTTGTGGGCAACGAGAACAAGGTGCCGTGTGAGCTTTCGGGCGGCCAGCAGCAGCGCGTGAGTATTGCCCGCGCCCTAGCGCTCGACCCGGAGATCCTGTTCTTTGACGAGCCGACCTCGGCGCTCGATCCCGAGCTGACGGCCGAGGTGCTGCATGTCATTAAAGACCTTGCCGCACAGAATATGACGATGGTAATCGTGACCCATGCGATGCAGTTTGCGCGCGATGTTGCCGACCGCGTGGTCTTTATGGATGGCGGCCGCATTGTCGAGGAGGGGCCTGCCGATCAGGTTGTCGATCATCCGCGCGAGCAGCGCACGCGTGAGTTCTTGAGCCGTATCGAGGGGTAGGCTCAGGTATTTACCCAACTATTAATTAAGGCGAAGCCGCCGCAGGTCTTATGGCCTGCGGCGGCATTTTATTTGCATCGGCGGGGTCCAATAATCGCCTCGCGTACGTTCTCCTTCCTCTCGCCGCCTGTATTCATACGTGTGCCGAAAGGTGTGCATGGACGGTCGCCCGTGAGGGTAGGGTGGTGGCATAGGACATTTGGAGGGTGAGTCGGCTCGGTTGCCGACCATGCTGCTCCCGGGATGGCACCGACCGCGAACTCTCCCCGTTGGCGTCGCGCATTGCGCGCGGCCCTGCAAGGAGGTCATCATGGGTGCTCCCAAGACCGGTAACGTAAGGAACGTGGTGCTCGTAGGCCAAGGCGGGGTGGGCAAGACTTCACTCGCCGAAGCCATGCTCCACCTTTCCGGCAAGACCGCCCGCCTGGGCGGCCACGACGGCACCAAGCCTACGCTCGACTATGACCCTGAAGAGGTCAAGCGTTCATTCTCCATCTCGACGACCATCGCGCCGATCGACTGGAAGGGCGCGCGCATCAATGTGCTCGATGCCCCGTGCTACCCCGATTTTATCGGCGACGCCTTTGCCGCGATGAGCGTCTGCGAGACGGCTCTGTTTGTGGTCGACGCCGAGGCCGGCCCGCAGCCTACGACGGTTAAGCTCTGGTATGCCGCCGAGGACCTGCGCCTGGCGCGTGCGGTGTTCGTAAACCGCCTGTCGCGCTCCGAGGCCAGCTTTGCGACCACGATGGACCTGCTGCAGGAGCGCTTTGGCACGCGCCTGGGCGCCGTGACCCTTCCCTGGGGCGAGGG
Source organism: uncultured Collinsella sp. (assembly GCA_958349325.1). Taxonomy (GTDB): domain Bacteria; phylum Actinomycetota; class Coriobacteriia; order Coriobacteriales; family Coriobacteriaceae; genus Collinsella. Next base: position 4,557 of record CATWCP010000048.1, on the reverse strand, counting down.
CGAGGACTTTGACGGCATCATCGACCTGGTGCGCATGAAGGCGCGCCATTGCAACGGCACCGAAGCCGTTGAGTCGGAGATTCCCGAGGAGTATCGTGCCCAGGCCGAGGAAGCCCATGACCATCTGTGCGAGCTGGTGGCCGAGGCTGACGACGAACTGATGATGAAGTACCTGGAAGGCGAGGAGACGCTGACGCAGGAGGAGCTCGAAGGCCTGCTGTCGAAGGCGATCGCCGAGCGCATCTTTGTGCCGGTCTTTGCGGGCGATTGCATCAAGGAGCAGGGCGTCAACTCGCTGATGGACGACATCGCCACGTACTTCCCGGCGCCGACCGACTATGGCGAGATGCCGCTCATTGACGGCGATTCGCTTAAGATCTCGAGTGACGATGACCGCCCGGTGGCCTTTGTGTTTAAGACCCTGGCCGATCCTCAGCAGGGTCGCATCAGCTTTATCAAGGTGCTGACGGGCACGCTTGAGCCGGGCCTTGAGCTGATCAACGCGCGTACCCGCAAGAGCGATCGTCTGGCCCACCTGTATGTGATGTGCGGCCGCGACATGACCGAGGTCGGTCACGCCTATGCCGGCGACATCATCGTGGCGCCCAAGCTGGCGGCCGAGACGGGCGATACGCTCTCCATTACCGGTAAGGTCGAGGCTGCGGCGTTTAAGTTCCCCAACTCGCAGTACCGCATTGCCATCGAGGCCGAGAACCGTGGCGACGAAGAGAAGCTCTATACGTTTATCGAGAAGGCGTGCAAGGCTGATCCGACCATGAGCATCGATCGTGACGAGGAAACGGGCCAGACTATCATCTCCGCCGTTGGTGAGGCGCAGGTTTCGGTGCTGCTCAACCGTTTGGAGGATCGCACCAAGGTCGTGGCCAAGAGCGTGCCGATCCGCATTCCGTATCGCGAGACCATCCGCCGCACGGCGAGCGCCCAGGGTCGCCACAAGAAGCAGACCGGTGGCGCCGGTCAGTACGGCGACTGCTGGCTGCGCGTGGAGCCGCTTATTGGGCCCGACGGCACGAGCGACGGCTACGAGTTTGTGGATGAGGTCGTGGGTGGCCGCATTCCGCGCTCGCTGATCCCCGCCGTGGACAAGGGTGTCCAGGAGACCATGAAGGACGGCATCATTGCCGGCTACCCGCTCACGGGCATTCGCGTGGCTGTGTACGACGGCTCGTATCACAGCGTCGACTCCAACGAGATGGCGTTCCGCGCGGCGGCTCGCATCGGCCTGCGCAAGGCATGCGCCGATGCCGACCCGGTGGTGCTGGAGCCCATCGAGGAAATCACGGTGACTATTCCCGAGAGCTACGCCGGCGCCGTGATGGGCGACATCTCGGCCTCGCGCGGTCGCGTGACAGGCATGGAGACCGATGAGCGCGGCGATACCGTGGTCATTGCCCAGGCACCGCTGGCCGAGCTGACGGATTATTCGACGCGCCTGCGCTCCATCACGCGCGGCACGGGCGACTTTACCATGAAGCCCGCTGGCTACGAGCAGGTTCCCTATGACGTTCAGGCCAAGCTGGTGGAGCGCTATGAGGAGGGTCGCGCCAAGTAGCGTGCGATTTTGCCTGCAATGTAGGTGCTGACGAAAAGGCCACCCTGGGTAACCGGGGCGGCCTTATTTGATTCCTTGGGGACGGAGGAAAACGGATCATTTTTTGGGTTACGGGCAGCTTGGTCGGCCCTAAACTCCCGAGGTCTGGTTGCGGCCGGTGGCGTAGTCGATCTGCACGTGCGGCTGCAGGTTGTAGCAGTATACGTGGAAGCAGAGGGTCTTGCCGTGGTCCTCGACCGATTGCGCCTCAAGGCGCACGCCACGGCAGACAAGTTCCTCTTCGTTATACATGGGCGTGACACGGTAGAGCACATGGTTACCCGTATCGCGGATGTAGCCGAGAATCTGCTCTTCAAACGGCAGCATGCCCGTCTCGTTGAGATAACGCGTGCCGGTGAGGAGATTCTTGCGGTTGGCGTTTTCGCCGCAGAGCGACCAGGCGATGAGGTGGCAGCGGTTGTAGAGGCTCTGGCCCGGAATAAAGTCGTAGCGCTGCTGGTGCCAACCGGCAGGATGGATGCGCGAGATATCGCCGCGCTTTCCCTGTCCGAGCGACTCGGGGCCTACGCAGGCGAGCGCCTTGCGAGTGCGACCCAGGCTGTCGAGCTTGGAGAATTTCTTAAAGCAGCCCTCTTCGGTGGCGCGATCGTATTCATCGAGTGTGAATGATGGCGTGCCGAGCGGGTGCGTGCTGTCGGCGCGAAGGGCAACGTAGGGGTTGCCGGCGTAGTCGGGAATGCTGCTGAGATATACGCCGCGGGCGCGGTTAAGGTCGGGGTTTTCGACCTCGTCGATGGGGGTGGCGGCGCTGTCTGTGGAAGTGTCGTCACCGGTGTCGGTTGCGGCGGATTCAGAGCTATCGCCAGAGTCATGGCCATTTTGAGAGTCCGAAGAGCTCGCTGTTCCCGATTCGAGCCGGGCAACCAGGTCTGCTTCGTCGTCGGTGCGGCTGGGACTCTCGTTTTGTTTTTCGGCCAGAGCCGCCGCCTGCTCATCGCTTTGCGGCGACAGCAGCTTGGGAGCTCCGTCGAGCGATCCCGTAAACAGCGCAAACCCCAGCACCACGGCGGTGCCGATGGAAAGTACTTGCTTGTAGGCGGACTTGCGCGACATTGAGGCTCCTGGCTAGACGGTTGGGAATCTACCAGTCTAGCAGGAGCCGGCAGGGGCCGTTCTATCGAACAAATACTTAAGATTTGGAACAAACGCTACTGGTTCATTTGCCTCATATGGAGCTGCGGCGGTTGTGAATGTGGGGCTATTCGGCGTTTCACCAGATAAAACCTGCCAAAATAAACCTGTCCCTTTTTGGCAGGTTACTGGTTCATGTTGCCGTGGATGTAGGGGGTAACCTCGGGGGAGATATGGTCGCAGCCCAGCCCGCGCAGCGCGGACTCGATGGCGGCGGGCAGCGGGGTCTTGCCCTCGGCATCGACGGCGGTGCCGCCGAGCGCGGCAATCTTGGCGACATCTGCGGGTGCGGCCTCGATATGCATGCAGCCGCCGACCAAGCGCGCGCGTACCTGTGCCAGGTCAAGATCGTGCAGGTAGTCCTCGCAGGTGCGGATCAAATCGACCTTCTCGCGCGTAAGCTCCTCGCCCGTGGGGACGCGGGTGGCAAGACATGCTCCCGCCGGCAGGTTCCAAACGGGATAGCCCCATGCGCGCAGCAGCTCGCGCTCTTCGTCCTTGGTAAAGCCGACCTCCATGAGAGGGGAGCGTACGCCGAGCTCTTCTGCCGCACGCATGCCGGGGCGGTAGTCACCGCGATCGCTTGCATTGCTGCCATCGATGACGGTGGGAAAGCCGAGCGACTTGGCGTGGTTGACGATGGCGGTAAAGCCGGCGTGCTTGCAGTGGTAGCAGCGATTAGCATCGTTGCAGGCTACTTGGGGGAGCTGCAGCTGATCCACCGAAAGATTGAGCACGGGGAGCTTAAAATGCGGCCCCTCATTGGCCTGTCCATCAACGGACTGCTCAAACGAAGTCTGTTCGGGCGTGCCGATGAGCGGCGTGGTGAGATGGATGAGGAGGGTATTGGTAGGCATGATGCGGGCGCACACGGCGGCCAAAAAGCTGCTGTCAACGCCGCCGGAAAACCCGATGGCCACGCGCCCGTATGCCAAAAGCAGCTGTTCGAGCGCCGATAGCTTGTCTTGAAGCTCCTCTGCGGGTGCCGTGGTGTCTAAAATCATGAAACGTTCCTTATCGTTGAGTACTCGATCGAAAACTATAATCCTAATGCGTTACTTGCCATAAGACTTCTATCTGTGTAACGAAAGTGCAATATGGCATATACGTTATATACAAGTTGCCAAATGCGGTAGAGTTGCAGCAACGCGACAGCGAGAGTCGATGGGGGATCGATATGATCAAGGCTGTTATTTTTGACATGGATGGAACGCTGGTCGATACCGAGCGTTTGGGGATTAAGGCCTGGAAGGCAGGCGCCGCTGAGCTGGGGCTCGCGATTGATGATGCGCTGATCCATCAGTTTATCGGCCGCACGCTGCCCGATGTCATGGACATCCTCGATAGGCATTACGGCAGCCATGAAACCACCGAGGCGGTCTATGTCCGCCACAAGGAGATTCGCGACGAGATGGTCAAGACCGAGCTGGAGCTTAAGGCCGGCGCCGCCGAGTGCCTAGACGAGCTGCTGGCTGCGGGCTATCACGTGGGCCTAGCGACGTCGTCGCGCCTCGTTACGGCCGAGCGCAACCTTAAGATGGTCGGTCTTTTTGACAAGTTTGAAACGGTAACGTGTGGCGAGGACGTCGTGCACGGCAAGCCCGACCCCGAGATGTATCTGCTCGCCTGCGAGCGTGCGGACTTTGCCCCCGAGGAGTGCGCCGTGGTCGAGGATTCGCGCAATGGTTGCGTCTCGGGCATCACGGCCGGCTGCCACGTCTTTGCCGTCCCCGATATTGTGCCGCTGCCGCAGGACGTGGTGGATGGCTGCGAGGCCGTGCTCGATACGTTGT
>CATWCP010000047.1 GCA_958349325.1 uncultured Collinsella sp. | reverse complement strand
ATCGACCTGTGCCGATGCCCCCAACGTGGACACACATTTTGTCCTATAAGCCTAAATTAGCTATCCGTACAAAAAAGGAGGCCTCCGCGGCGATGCGGAGGCCTCCTTTTTGTGCACGGTGTACTTTTGAGTGTGCAAGTGGGGAGTTGTTACTCCTCGACGATCTCGGTGATCGCGCCAGCGGGGCAAGCGTCCTGGCAAGCGCCACAGGCGACGCAGGAGTCCTCGTCAGCGACGGTAGCGACGTCCTGGAGCTCCAGAACGCCAGCGGGGCAGGTGTCGACGCAAACGCCACAAGCGATGCACTCGTCGGCATCAATTACGGGATGAGCCATGGTAGTTTCCTCTCTGTTGACCGACGCTACAGACGATGTGCGCCGGTTTGATTCGGGCAAAAACATACCACGGGAGCGACCGTTTGCAATACCCTCTGGCCGGCATCTTCATACCGTTCGCCGAGTATGCCAAGGTTTACTAAAAAACGCGCAGGTGGGGCCGGTGAGCTGCGTAAATGTTAGCTAAAGGTGACTCGTAATATAGGGCGATTGAGCGTGCTTGCGGAAACCGCATCCCGTAATCCACGTCCAAAACGGGACACAGTTTCAGGCTCACACCTCAGTCAACTCTACATAGATCTCAATAGATTTGCCGAGAACTCAATCAGCGCATCTACCTGCGCATTTAAGAACCTAAACTCTCAGAGATAAGAAATCTTATATGAATTGACTTAGATTTTGTATATTCCGGCCCATAAGGGGATACACTACATCCTGAAAGACAAGCCGAAGCGCCGCGCGAAAGACCGTCGAGGCGGCGCGAACGCACAAGAGAGAGGGAATTTCTAATGAGTAAGATTCTTGGTATCGACCTTGGTACTACTAACTCCGCTATGGCCGTCCTCGAGGGCGGTTCTCCGACCATTATCGTGAACGCCGAAGGCGACCGCACCACTCCGTCCGTTGTCGGCTTCCGTGCTGACGGCGACCGCGTCGTGGGTAAGGCCGCTAAGAACCAGGCTGTCACCAACCCCAAGAACACCGTGTTCTCCATCAAGCGCTTCATGGGCCGCAAGTACTCCGAGTGCACCTCCGAGATTAAGACCGTGCCGTACGAGGTCAAGGAGGGCCAGGGTGGCCGTGCCGTCGTCGACATCGAGGGCAAGGATTACACCGCCGAGCAGGTGAGCGCCATGACGCTCGCGAAGATGAAGGCCGACGCCGAGAAGTATCTGGGCGAGACCGTCACCGACGCCGTCATCACCGTCCCGGCCTACTTCAACGACGCCCAGCGTCAGGCCACCAAGGATGCCGGTAAGATCGCCGGCCTCAACGTCAAGCGTATCGTGAACGAGCCGACCGCTGCTGCTTTGGCCTATGGCCTGGACAAGCAGGGCACCGACCAGCGCATCCTGGTCTTCGACCTGGGCGGCGGCACCTTCGATGTCTCCATCCTCGACCTCGCCGACGGCGTGTTTGAGGTTCTGTCCACCTCGGGCGACAACCACCTGGGCGGCGACGACTGGGATCAGCGCGTCATCGACTGGATGGCCGATAAGTTCCAGCAGGAGAACGGTGTCGACCTGCGCCAGGACCCCATGGCTCTGCAGCGTCTGAAGGAGGCCGCCGAGAACGCCAAGAAGGAGCTCTCCGCCGCCCAGCAGACCACCATCAACCTGCCGTTCATCACCATGAACCAGTCCGGTCCGCTGCACCTCAACTACACGCTGACCCGCGCCGAGTTCGAGAAGATCACCCGCGACCTGCTCGAGCGCTGCAAGCAGCCTGTCACCAATGCCCTGCGCGACGCCAAGCTTAAGCTCTCCGATTTGACCGAGGTCATCCTCGTCGGCGGCTCCACCCGTATGCCCGCCGTCCAGGAGCTCGTCAAGACCATGACCGGCAAGCAGCCCAACATGTCCGTGAACCCCGACGAGGTCGTTGCTGACGGCGCTGCCGTCCAGGGCGGCGTGCTCACCGGCGACGTCGAGGGCATCCTGCTGCTCGACGTTACCCCGCTGTCGCTGGGCGTCGAGACCATGGGCGGCATCATGACCAAGATGATCGACCGCAACACCACGATCCCGACCTCCAAGACCGAGGTCTACTCCACCGCTGCCGACAACCAGACCAGCGTCGAGATCAACGTGCTCCAGGGCGAGCGCGAGCTTGCCCGCGACAACAAGTCGCTCGGTAAGTTCCAGCTGACCGGTATCCCGGCTGCCCGCCGCGGCGTGCCGCAGATCGAGGTCACCTTCGACATCGACGCCAACGGCATCGTCAAGGTCTCCGCTAAGGACAAGGGCACCGGCAAGGAGCAGCAGATCACCATTTCTGGCTCCACTGCTCTGTCCGACGACGAAGTCGATCGTATGGTCAAAGACGCCGAGGCTCATGCCGAGGAGGACAAGAAGCAGAAGGAAGAGGTCGAGGTCCGCAACCAGACCGACAGCCTGTGCTACTCCACCGAGCAGACCCTCAACGAGCTGGGCGACAAGGTTTCCGCCGACGTGAAGTCCAAGGCCGAGGCCGCTATCGCCGACGCCAAGAAGGCGCTCGAGGGCTCTGACGTCGAGGCCATCAAGGCTGCCGGCGAGTCCCTGCAGTCTGTGGCCTACGAGCTGGCCCAGGTTGTCTACGCCGACGCTCAGCAGCAGACTGACGGTGCCGCCGGTGCCCAGCCTGCCGACGATGACGTTGTCGACGCCGACTACGAGGTTGTGGACGACGAGGACAAGTAATCATGTCCGCCCGTAAAGCTCGCACGGAGGCGGCTGCCGCTGGCGCCGCCCCCGTTGACTCTGAGGAGAAGGACGTGAAGATTCCCGTAGAGGCCGTCGACGATACCGAGGCCAACGAGGCCGAGGCCGCCGAGGCTGCCGAGAACCAGGTAGAGGATTCCAACAAGGAGGCGACGATGACCGAGGACGAGATGGTGGAAGCTGCTATCCGCGCCGGTGAGGAAGCCGCCGACAACGACTTTAAGCTCAAGTTCGAGCAGGCCCAAAAGGAGCTTGCCGAGGTGCGCAATGAGCTCGACGCTGCGGCAGAGGCTCAGAAGGCCGCCGAGGACAAGGCGAAGGACGCTACCGAGCGCACCGCCCGCCTGCAGGCCGACTGGGAGAACTTCCGTCGCCGCACCGCCAACGAGCGCCTTGCCGAGCGCGAGCGCGCGACCGAGAAGCTTGTCACCGCGCTGTTGCCGGTGATTGACGATATCGAGCGCGCGATCGACCATGCCCGCAGCCAAGAGCTTTCCGACGACTTTAAGCAGTTCGTCGATGGCGTTGACGCGGTACATGCCAAGCTGCTCGATGTGTTTGCGCACGAGGGCGTTGAGCCCATCGACCCCAAGGGCGAGGCGTTTGATCCGCTTGAGCATCAGGCTGTGGGTCGCGTTGAGGACGCATCGCAGTACGACGAGACCGTCAACGACGTGTACCAGAAGGGCTACCGCATGGCGGATCGCATCCTGCGCTCCGCGATGGTGACGGTGACCTACGGTGGCGAGAAGCGCCCCGCACCGGAGCCCGAAGCGGCGCCCGAGGATGCCGCGGCCGATACGGCCGAGAGCACCGAGGAGTAATTGAGAAGGGCCCCGGGGCAACACCCGGGGCCCTTTCTGGCCTAGTGCCATATGAAAGCATGAGCCGTCGTCTGCATGGACGGCGGACGTAACAGGAGAGGAGCTACGATGGCTGCAGGCAAAACCTTCTATGACATCCTGGGCGTATCCAAGAGCGCCTCCGACAAAGAGATCAAGAGCGCGTTTCGCAAGCTCGCGCAAAAATATCACCCCGATGCCGGCGGCGACGAGGCCAAGTTCAAGGAGATTAGCGAGGCCTACGAGACGCTTTCGGACGAGAAGAAGCGCAAAGAGTACGACCAGATGCTCATGTTCGGCGGCATGCCGGGCGCGGGCGGCGCGTATAGCGGTGGCTACGGCGCCGGTGCCGGCGCGAGCGGCTGGGGCGATATCTTCGACAGCATCTTTAGCGGCAACGGCGCCTGGGGCAGCGATTGGGGCTCGGGCTTTGCCGGGGCCGCGGGTAATGCCGGAGCGGGCCGCAGCCGTGCTCGCAAGGGCGGCGACCTGTCGCTGACCGTCGATGTGACGGCCGAGGACGCGTTCCGCGGCGTGACGCACAAGGTTACCTACCGCATTCCCTCAACAGGCGAGCAGCAGGCCATTACGGTCTCGGTGCCTGCGGGCGCGGTCGACGGCGGCAAGCTGCGCTACAAGCGTCGCGGCGAGTACGGCGTTGCCGGCGGCGAGCGCGGCGACCTGGTCGTGACCACGCACGTGGAGGAGCACCCGCTGTTTAAGCGCAAAGGCGCCGACGTGACCATGGAGGTACCGGTCTCGGTCTACGAGGCGGCGCTCGGCTGCACGGTGGACGTGCCCACGCCCGGCGGGGCGACGGTTCGTCTGAAGGTACCGGCGGGCACCCAGACGGGCAAAAAGTTCCGCTTTAAGGAGATGGGCGCGCCCGATGTTAAGCACCGTGGCCGCACAGGCGCGCTGCTTGTCGAGATCAAGGTGCAGGTCCCCACGAACCTGTCCGACGACGAGCGCGATGCCATGACCAAGCTGCGCGAGGCCGACACGCGCGACTACCGCGAGAAAGTCAACCGTTACAAGGCGACGTACTAGGGCGGTTGTGGCGCACGCCCGCGCCCGCGGGCTTATGATGGACGATAACGAGACGGAAAGGGGTCAGGTAGCATGGCCGAGGACAATAGGAACAAACCGCTGTACATGATCAGCGTGGCGGCCGAGCTGACCGGCATGCATCCGCAGACTCTGCGCGTCTACGAGTCCAAGGGCCTGGTGAACCCCCAGCGCTCGGGCGGCAACACGCGTCTGTATTCGCGCGCCGATATCGAGCGCCTGGAGCTCATCAACCAACTGACCGACGAGGGCATCAACCTTGCCGGCGTGGTGCGCATCCTCGACATGAAGGAGCGTGCCGAGGAGCGCGAGCGCGAGAACGAAAAACTCCGTGCCCGCGTGCGCCAGCTCGAGGACGAGCTGCACGAGTACAAGATGCAGAAGAAGATTACCGCCCTGGCCCCGCGCGACGGCTCGGTTAACCCCGAACAGGTCATGCGCAAGCTGCTGGGTGCGGGAACCGATTTGTAGTTACGCGGGATGCATTCGGGCAATCTGGCATTCAACTTCATGATCCCTTGGGGACGGAGGAAAACGGATCACTGGGTCAGGCCGACCCCCTCAGTGATCCGTTTTCCTCCGTCCCCAAGGGATCATTTTTCCAGCCCACACCGGGCTCGTCCTTTACTTTACCGAGATAAAGTGAACGTGCAGATTCGTAACCCACTCGCAACCGTTCTATGGCACGATATTGAACGAATGTATGCTATGCGCCCAAATCTTTTGGGCAGAGTGGGAGACAGTATGGTCAAGCTGTACGAGGACGGCATCTACTTGCGTAACGGCAGCGAGGTTGTGCCTGCGGCCGAGGCTGCCGAGCGCGGTATTACGCAGACGCCCGCGGATGCCAAGCGCGGCACCATCGCGTATTCGATCCTCCAGGCACACAATACGTCCGGAGATCCCGAGGCACTCAAGATTCGCTTCGACGCCATGGCGAGCCACGACATCACCTTTGTCGGCATCATCCAGACGGCGCGCGCCTCGGGCATGGAGCAGTTCCCGCTGCCCTACGTGCTCACCAACTGCCATAACTCGCTGTGCGCCGTGGGCGGCACCATCAACGAGGACGACCACGTCTTTGGCCTTTCCGCGGCCAAGAAGTACGGCGGCATCTTCGTCCCGCCGCACATCGCCGTCATCCACTCCTTTATGCGCGAGAACTTCGCCGGTTGCGGCAAGATGATCCTGGGTTCCGACTCGCACACCCGCTATGGCGCCCTGGGCACCATGGCCGTGGGCGAGGGCGGCGGCGAGCTGGCAAAGCAGCTGCTGCGCGACACCTACGACGTTGCCTATCCCGGCGTCGTCGCCATCTACCTCACGGGCGCCCCGCGCCCCGGAGTCGGCCCGCACGATGTGGCGCTCGCCATCATCCGCGCCGTCTTTGCCAAGGGCTACGTTAAGAACAAGGTCATGGAGTTTGTGGGCCCCGGCATCGCGAGCATGACGACCGACTACCGCAACGGCGTCGATGTCATGACCACCGAGACCACCTGTCTGTCGAGCATCTGGGCCACCGACGAGGATACGCATGCGTTTTTGACCATGCACGGCCGTGGTGACGACTATCGCGAGCTCAAGCCCGCCGATGTTGCCTACTACGACGGATGCGTCGAGGTCGACCTGTCGAGCATCAAGCCCATGATCGCGCTGCCGTTCCATCCTTCCAACGGCTTTGAGATCGACGAGCTCAACGAGAACCTCGAGGACATCCTGCATGAGGTGGAGCTCGAGGCTGCCAAGATCGGCGAGGGCAAGACGCACTTTAGCCTGCTCGACAAGATTGTCGACGGCAAGCTGCACGTGCAACAGGGCGTTATCGCCGGCTGCTCGGGCGGCAACTACGACTCCGTGGTCCAGGCTGCCCGCGTGCTCAAGGGCGCCAACACCGGCTGCGGCGAGTTCTCGCTGTCGGTCTATCCCACGAGCCAGCCTGTGGCGCTCGAGCTTACACGCCGCGGCTACATCTACGACCTCATGGAGGCCGGCGCGATTGTGCGCACAGCATTCTGCGGCCCGTGCTTCGGCGCCGGCGACACGCCTGCCAACAACGGTCTGTCCATCCGCCACACCACGCGCAACTTCCCCAACCGCGAGGGTTCCAAGCCGGGCAATGGCCAGCTGAGCGCCGTGGCCCTGATGGACGCTCGCTCCATTGCGGCGACGGCTGCCAACGGCGGCGTCCTGACGCCGGCGACCGACCTGCCCGAGGAGACTTGGGACGAGGCCTGCGAGTACACCTTTGACGACGCGCCGTACAAAAAGCGCGTGTATTGGGGCTTTGGCAAGGCGGAGCCTGCCGACGAACTGGTCGAGGGTCCCAACATCAAGCCGTGGCCCGCGATGGAGCCCCTCGGCGACGATATCCTGCTCAAGGTGTGCTCTAAGATCATGGACCCGGTCACCACGACTGACGAGCTCATTCCTTCGGGCGAGACGAGCTCCTTCCGCTCCAACCCGCTGGGCCTGGCAGAGTTTACGCTGAGCCGCCGCGACCCGGCCTACGTGGGCCGTTCCAAGGAGGTCGACGCCGTGGAGAAGCGTCGCGTTGCCGGCGAGGCCGCGGGCGACCTGGCGGCGCTCGATGCCGAGCTTGCTGGTGTGTTTGAGGCGCTGGCCGGCGCAGGTGTCGCGGCCGATGCCAAGGCGACCGAGTACGGCTCCATGCTCTACGCCAAGAAGCCGGGCGACGGTTCTGCCCGCGAGCAGGCCGCGAGCTGCCAGCGCGTAATTGGCGGCCTGGCCAACATCGTCCACGAGTACGCCACCAAGCGTTATCGCTCCAACGTGATGAACTGGGGCATGGTGCCCTTCCAGATGGAGGCCGAGCCCAGCTTTGAGGTGGGCGACTACGTCTTTGTGCCGGGTATCCGCGCCGCGCTCGATGGCGATCTGAAGGACATCGCCGCCTACGTGGTGCGCGCCGACGGCACGGTCGAGCAGATTGAGCTCTATATTGCCGATATGACGGCAGAGGAGCGCGCCATCGTCAAGGCCGGCTGCCTGATCAACTACAACAAGTTCAAGGCCGCTGCCGAGTAACGCACTTAATTGTCCGCCCGGGGCTTACCCTTTCCCGCCCGCTCACGCGCTTCGCGAGGGTCGCCCGAGGGAAAGGTGTGGCCGGGGCTACCGCGACGTTCTCGTTGGGCCTTGAGGGACGCCAAAAATAGACCTGCTTGATGCCGCCTCTTTTTATTGGGGTGGCTTCTTTTTGTCGAAAACCACCACAAAGGGGCCTGTCCCTTTCGTGGTGGTGGGGGCGAACTCGATGTTGCCGTGCTCGTTGAACGACATTCTAATGGGCGTCCCTACAGGATTTCATCCGGGCTGGCGGGTTTGGTTGTTTTGGGGATGCCGAGTTTGGATGACGCGAAATCGTCAACATTGTCCT
>CATWCP010000046.1 GCA_958349325.1 uncultured Collinsella sp. | reverse complement strand
GAGCGGGGGCTCCTGTCTTTTTAGTGCCCTCGGATTGGGTCATAGTGTCTGTCGGAAATGATCCGTTGGGGACGGAGGAAAACGGATTATTTTTATCCTGGTGCATTGGTGCAGGGGGCAGGTTTCCTTTGCACCAGTTTCTGTCGAGTCGGTGCTTCTTGCGGGTTGCCCGTATAATGGTTTGCGTATGAACCGCAACCAAGGAGTTCCAGTTTATGGACCAGAGCCTTTTTAAATTCGACATGATCGCCGAGGACCCGACCACGCATGCGCGCGCCGGCGTGCTGCACACCCCGCACGGCGACATCGAGACGCCGATCTTTATGCCCGTGGGCACCAAGGCAAACGTCAAAGGCATCCCCACCGAGACCGTCAAGCAGCTCGGCGCCCAGATTGTGCTTGCCAATACCTATCACCTGTCCATGCGCCCTGGCGAGGACACCATCGCCGAGCTGGGCGGTCTGCATAAGTTTATGAACTGGCATGGCCCCATTCTTACCGACTCGGGCGGCTTCCAAGTGTTCAGCCACAACGACGCCGTCAAGCTCACCGACGAGGGTGTGCGCTTTATCGTCAACGATTACGACGGTCGCCACGTGTTCTGGACGCCCGAGGACAACATGGAAATCGCCATGAAACTCGGCTCCGACATCTGCATGCAGCTCGACCAGTGCCCGGGCTATCCCGCCACGCGCGCCTACGTTGAGCGCGCCGTGGAGCTGTCGAGCATGTGGGCCGAGCGCTGCTATAAGGCGCATACCCGCGATGACCAGGCACTCTTTGGTATCGTTCAGGGCGGCATGCACCTGGATCTGCGCCTGCGCTCGCTGCGCCATCTGGAGGAGTGCGGCGACTTCCCCGGTTACGGCATTGGCGGCTACTCGGTGGGCGAGGACCACGAGACCATGTTCGAGACGCTGGCGCCGCTCGTGAGTGAGTACATGCCCAAGCACAAGCCGCGCTACCTGATGGGCGTCGGCAACCCCACCACCCTCGTGCGCGGTGTGGGTGTGGGCATCGACATGTTCGACTGCGTGCTACCGACGCGCACCGGCCGTATGGGCACGGCGTTTTCGAGTGAGGGTCGCCTCAACTTCCGCAACGCGCGCTTTGCGCACGACGACGGCCCCATCGATCCCACCTGCACCTGCCCGGTGTGCACGGGCGGTTACAGCCGCGCACTCATTCGCCACATGGTCACGCAGAAGGAGATGCTCGGCGGCATTCTGCTGTCGATGCACAACATCTACTACCTGCTCAACCTTATGCAGCGTGCCCGTCAGGCCATTATCGAGGGCCGTTACGGCGCATTCGTGAGCGATTGGATGAATAGTCCTGCCGCGGTGGATTACTAAGGGCGACAGGCGCGCTTACAGAGCGTGGGCAACGGCAAAGGCTGAGCGGCAGCCGCTCGTCACATTCGCTGACGTCGGCTGCGCGACCGCTGACCGATGCCTTGCAAGCGCATAACGCATCGTGGGTACCATACCGAATAGTTGATGTTCGGGCGGGTGTTTGACGCATGGCGTCGACCCCGCCCGCTTTTCTTTTTCTCGATAGGAGTACCCATGATTAAGAATGAGAACGTCGAGGGCGAGCCCGCCTACGACGAGACGTACCGCCGCGGCCCCGTGGTTATGCGCGGCCCCATGATTCCTAAGGACAACACCTACGCCAACCTGCTGGCGCCCGAGGATTCGACCGACTGGCTGCATGCCGATCCCTGGCGCGTGCTGCGCATTCAGGCCGAGTTTGTCGATGGCTTCGGCGCGCTTGCCGAGCTTGGCCCCGCAGTGACCATCTTCGGCAGTGCCCGCACGCCTAAGACCGATCCGCTCTACAAGGCGGCGCGTACCGTCGGGCGCAAGATCGCGCAACGTGGCGTGGCGGTTATCACCGGTGGCGGCCCCGGCATCATGGAAGCGGCCAACAGGGGAGCGGCGAGTGTCAACGGCAAGTCAGTTGGCCTGGGCATTGAATTGCCGCACGAGCAGGGGCTCAATAAATACGTAAACCTCGGTATGAACTTCCGCTACTTCTTTGTGCGCAAAACCATGTTCGTTAAGTACAGCTCGGGCGCCATCGTGTTTCCCGGCGGCTTTGGCACGCTCGACGAGATGTTCGAGGTGCTCACGCTGGTGCAGACGCACAAGGTCAAGCGCATGCCGCTCGTGCTGGTGGGCAGCGAGTACTGGCAGGGCCTGTTCGACTGGCTCAACGGCCCGGTGATGGGCGCCGGTATGATCAGCCCGCTCGATCCGGATTTGGTACACATTACTGACGACCTCAACGAGGCCGTCGACATTGCGCTCAGCGGGTTGATGTAGAGCAATCGTGCCCACCGCGACATGAATATGTATGGCAATCTGATTCTATCTAACGTCAGTTTGCCGTTTATATTGGGTATACTGATGCAAAAGACGAGAGCGAGGAGGTCGCAAATGTCTACAGCAACAGTTAAGCCTACGACGGTTCGCATCGAAGAGGGGCTCAAGGAGCAGGCGACTGAGTTCTTGGATTCGGTCGGCCTCAGCCTCAATTCCTATCTCAATCTTGCCGTTCGGCAGCTGGTAAATCAGCGAAAGATTCCTTTTGAGATTGTAGGAAGGGCGGAGGTGCCCAACGAGGCGACGAGGCGTGCCATGGTGATCGCCGAGGCTCATGAGTTGGGGGTTTTGCCGGACGATAGCCCGTCATTCAACAACGCTGATGAGCTTATATCATTCCTCGATGAGGACTAGCGATGTTTGAGATTAAAGTCGAGGCTCAGTTTAAGGCGGATTATAAACGGACGATGCGCATCCATCCGCAGCTAAAAACCGAGTTTAAGGCGGCGGTCGCAGAGCTTGCAGCTCACGGCTCGCTTCCCGCGGAATATGGCGCCCATGAGCTTTCAAACCCGGGCGGAAACTACAACGGCCACATCGATTTCCATCTATCCGATGGCTTGGTCGATGTGGTCGTTCTCTACTTACCGCATAAGACTAATCCTGTGATCCGGCTGGTCAGAATGGGCTCGCATGAGGAGCTGTTCCAGGGCCCGCAGGGCTGATTGCCGATTTCTAAGTTGCGGTGGAATAGGGATTGGTTGACGGCTAATAAGTCAAAAACAGTCCCTATTTCACCGCAACTGCTGGGGGTACCCCGTTCGTCGCCGCGGCCTCCGGTTCCACTTTTCGCTGAATTTCGCTCAAAAGCTCGGCTGCGACTTCGCTGCTTTTGAAACGAATGCTGCAGTCTTCTTTCTTTGGGAAAGCCAGCAACGGAATAGCTCCGTACCAGACAGTTTCCTCGTCAATCACTGATGCGCACAGGCGTCCTTCGGCTTTGATGAGATAGTTGACGTTCATCTCGGCAAAAATCGCTTTCACGTCATCGCGTGGAGTTGAAGCAATAGAAATCTCAAGGGCAATTCCACGGGTAGCGGCATCCGCGAGTGCAGCGGCGAGCTTTTCAAGGCATGCGGCGGACGCGTAGGGTGCGGCAATAAAAATGCTTTTCGATGCGTTCTCGATGTCATTCACTAAAGCCTCCACGGCTCTTGCCGACCTAACGAGGATGTTTCGATCGTCCTGTCTGTTGTCGTTTGCCGCAAAGACTTCATACCCCAGCTTGGCGTAGGTCTTGAGCCTCTTTTGGTACATGCGCGCGAACATGGGTATCGACAGGTCAACATAGTCGAATATCTCAACCCGCTGTTTGCCCTCGTGGCTTCTGTGTAGCCTACCTGCCTGCTGCGTTATGCTGCCGTCCCAAGATATTGGAGTGGCAATGAGCAAAGTGTCAAGGTAAGACAGGTCGAAGCCCTCGCCCAGAAGACTTTCAGTTGCGACGATGATTCGATGATCATGCTCAAAGCTGGGAAGACTCTTCAGTATTGCTTTTCTTTCTTTGGCGTCGATTTCTCCGGTTAAGAGTATGGGTTCGTGTCCACGGCTTTGAAGTAGCCTGCATAGCTCTTCGGCATGCTTTTTTCTTTTAGATAGCACAAGCGGATGCCGGCCGTTTGATGCGGCCTCGAGGGCGTCCTCGATAATTGCTTCGTTTCTCGCGGCGTGTACACACAGGAGATCGAGAATTTGGTTAAAGGATGCTCCTGGTCCGTAGGTGGGTAATCGAATTCCGGTGAAACGCGGTCTAACAATGCGCTGAATCCCCTGTTGGATTGCTTGCGTTTTTGGATCGACGACATAGCGAACCGGGCCGCAGAGCATCGAGAGTGCCCGCGTGAGTCCGTCCGAACGCTCGGGCGTTGCGGAAAGGCCATATACATATTTGGCAGGAGCGGACTTGAGGACAAGCTCAAGCTGTGGCGCGGCCGCATGGTGGCATTCGTCACAGATGATGAGACTGTAATCGCGAACGAACTCCTTGGCTAATGACTCGCCGGTTTGGGGATCCTTGCCGGATAGCGACTGGAATGAAGCAATGTCGATGAGACGGCTTATGGCGGTCTTGCCTCCTCCGATTTGCCCAATGAGCGGAGGCTGTCTTTTGCTGATTCGTCCCTTTGGGGTTCGGACGGGCTCTCTGTTGTCCGTGATGTCGAGAAATCGTTCGAGTTGGGATTTCCATTGGGCAATGAGCGCAGTTTTAGGAACGATGACGAACGTTGGAAGACCAATGGCAGCAATAAGATAAGCTCCGATGACGGTTTTGCCGAACCCCGTCGGTGCGGACATGATCCCGTCTTCATAGCTGAGCATCTGTTCAGCGACAATTTGCTGTTCAGGGCGAAGAGTCCCTTTAAATGCCATCGCAATTGGATGGCTCGACTTGCGTTTGTCTGAATAGTGGGCAGAAACGCCGGCTTCTTGAAGCAGCCGCTCAAGTTGAACCTTGCAGCCTCTGGGAATCGCGACGTAGCCATCTCTAAGTTCGCTGAGGTCTATGAACCGCGGTTTGCCGAATACCGATTGATGCACAGATTGTGCGCGGAAGAATTCTGGGTTGGCAAATGTTGCAAGCCTGCGGACTTCCATTTGAGCTGCGGGACTCAGAGATTTTTCGGGGATATAGAGCATATCGGTCTGCGTGACGGACAGCGATGACGGGAAGTCCCGCGGTGTGAGCGGAAGCCGCTTTCGCAGTCTCTGGGAATGTGGCACACCGGTGTTTGCCGCCGCAACAGCTGCTATTCCATGTGACCTATTTTCGATGCTCTCGATCAGATTTTGCACCGTCACGCGCGGGATTAACTGGATTTGCGAAAGGTAAAGCCATTGATCGGGAAAGGGCTCAAATTGCTCGTCAACAAATACGCTGTTCCCTTTTCGCTGCGCTTTTCCTTGAAAAGGCAGCGCTATGAGATTTCCAAAGCCGCCCTCAGGAATGGTGGACTGCGCGGGCAGCATTCGGTCAAATGCTTTGAAGGTGATTGTCTTGTTCAGTATCGCCGCTTCGGTGATAAGGCTGCTTCCAAAATCTCGTGCGGTCTTTGCGCTGACGAGCTCTAGGAAGAAAAACCAGACATGTGCGCCGTCGCCCGATCTCGATCGCTCAACTGCGACATCGATTCCGTGGCTTTTTGCGACATGTCGAATGGCTTTCGTCGCTTCTTTCCAATCGGCTCCGTCAAAATCGATGACCAGGACTTTCGTGTTACTGTCTTTATCGAGCACATATTGGCTTATAACGTCTCGAAGCCTATCGTCATTGCCTCTGAAATGGGCGATGATCGCGGCATCGCTCAACTCGGGGAAGACGCGGCTGCTGCATTCCGTGCATTTGACTCTCTGGTGGCTTGCTTTGGGGCAAATGCCTGACTTCCACTCATTTGCGCAGGCGGGCGTATAGCCAATTCCTCCGTCTTTTCTGCGGTACCCATGAGCGTAGACATCTTTGCGACCAGTAAAGAGATTGCGGAAGAGCTCGAGTTTGTCGCGCGCTGGGCTTGCGCTGGTGACGATATCTTCGATCTGCGCCCGTCTATCGAAAGAATCGCCAGCTTTCTCCCATTCTTCCAGCGTTGTATAACGGATGTCTGGACCGCTGCTGCAGATAACGATTTGCTTGCGCGGATCCGAAGCGTGGACGACCGTTTTATTGAATTTGAATAGGGCGCTCCCGAAAAGGGCGTATTGATGCGTGCCGTTGCTCATTTGAAAGCCATTCTTATCAGCGTTCATTGGGATGAGGGTACGTCATTTCAGCTTTATGAGATACGCGACTTCGATTTTGGTTCGGTAATAGTGGGGTACCGATCCGTGAGTGGCAATCAGCCGGTGCCAAAACGTGCGGCGGCTGTTGTTAAAGGTTTTTGACGGCTATGGGGCGGGTTGGCGGCGTGGGGAGGGGTTTTCGAATGACCCCGTGGTCAAATAACGTCAAATGTGAGTACTGCTGTTAATGTAGTCTCATAACATTTGGCAAGAATAGAATACCAATTCGACATTATTCTATATATCTAACCCACCAAACACGGCATTTTGAGCCTTGGCAAGGCGTGAAATTAATCGAAACGATCGATTCCGGCGAGATTTTGCTGCTACTAATTTGGTGGCAGTACTCATATTTGCCATTTTTGTCCAGTGGGTACCGCGAGGGGGTCTGTTCGACTGGCCCAACGGCCCGGTGATGAGCGCCGGTATGATCAGCCCGCTCGATCCGGATCTGGTACACATTACTGACGACCTCAACGAGGCCGTCGACATCGCCCTGAGCGGGCTGATGTAGAGTAGCTAAAATGGGACGGGGCTAAAAAGACTGGTCTGAAACGTTTGATACCAGTCTTTTTAGCCCGTCCCAAATGAACTGCTTCTAGGTTGCGGTGGAATAGGGATTGATTGGCGGTTAATAAGCCAAAAACAGTCCCTATTCCACCGCAAGTGGTATGGGTAGCCCTAATTGGCGGGTTGGTAGCAGGGGCAGTAGCTGATGGCGATGGCGTCGACGCCCACGTGGGTCGCGATGGTGCAGCCGATGGGGCCGGTGCCGGCGTCTACATAGTCTTGGCCTGCGAGCGCTTGGCTGACGAGCTCCTGCTCCTCGGCGGCGCCGGTCGTGAGCATGCGCACGCTGGAGCCCGGATGCTCGGCCAAAAATGCGAGGCAATCGGCCATGGTGTTGGCAACGATGCGCTTGGCGCCGCGGCCCTTCTTGATGGCCTTGATCTCGCCCGATTTCCACTCCGGCGAAACGGCCAGGCGAATGTTGAGCATCTGCGTCAGCTGGCCGGCGAGCTTGGGCGCGCGGCCGTTCTTGACCAGGTTCTCGAGCGTGCGGGGAATCAGCAGCAGGTGGGCGTCGGGCAGCGTCGCGCGGATCTGAGCCTCGGTCTCGTCCAGGCTGCGGTCGTCCTCGCGCATGGCGAGCGCGTACTCCACCAGCAGGCCCTCGGCGCCCGAGCCGGTGCGCGAATCGATGCAGCGCACGTCGAGCTCGTGGGTATCGGCCACCTGGCACGCGTTGGCGTAGCAGGCGGACCACTCGCTGCACAGCGAGATAAAGATGGCGCTGTCGTGGCCGTCGGCGCGCACGCGGTCAAAGAGTGCCTTGAACTCGCCGGCGCTCGGCTGCGAGGTGTGCGGCAGCTGCTCGGAGCCAGCCATGCGCGCGACGTACTCCTGGGCGGTAATCTGCACCTGGTCGAGCAGGTCCTCGCCCTCGATAATCACATGCAGCGGAATCACGTAAATGCCGAGCTCTTGAGCACGGGCGGGGGAGATGTCCGACGTGGAGTCGGTTATGATGGCAAAAGACATAATTGCACCTTTCGTTGGGGCGCTTGCGCGCCGCCTTCTGAGAGCAAAGTGCGACAAGTATAGTGGAGTCGTTCCACATTTCTAGGTTCAATTGTTGAATAGTCAACAGTTTGAAGTGTCGGTGTGGAAATCGTCAACTGGGGAAGAGGAATGCCGATGGAGGCGCTGGAGATATGCAAGCGGCCGGTCGTGCTGTTTGATTTCGATGGCACGGTGGCCGATACGGGTCGGGCGGTGATGACCTCGACGCGCAAGACGCTGGCTGCGCGCGGGTTTTCGGAGGCGCAGATGGGTGACCTGCGTCGCATGATCGGGCCTCCGCTGTGGAAGAGCTTCCACGACTTTTACGGCTTTACGCGCGAGGAGTCGCTCGTGGTGGCCGACGAGTACCGTGCCTTTTTTGATGAGCTGGGACCGGAAGAGTATCCCGTGTTCG
>CATWCP010000045.1 GCA_958349325.1 uncultured Collinsella sp. | reverse complement strand
GCAGTCAGGAGACCACGTGCGAAACATCGCATCGCGGGACGAGTATGTGCCGCAGCATGGCAGCAGATATAAGACGAAGGGCACGTCTTCGCGTGGCCTTGCCGGCGCTCGCATCCGCGTGAGGAAGATTGCCGCTATTGGGATGCTAACGTCGGCGGTTATTATCCTCGGAATTACCGTTAAAACCTACGCCTCGGAGCGAACGGGGCGCCCAGATGCGTCAACGGTACAACTGCAAAACGAGAAGGTTTCAAAGTCCAAAGCGTCGGCAGATCAAGCTCTGTCGACGGCAGATCTCAAGACGAGACTTTCGAAGGCGGACTTCAACGATATCCCTTCGGGTGATACCGTTCGGACCTTCTCGTTGGTGGATAACAAGACTCCTGCCTTGGAGGATGAGAGCCTTGCCTTGCTCCAGGATGCCCTGTGTCGGGCGCAGGAGCTGGGCGATGTGGGTGTAGTGTTCTACGACCTATCGAGCGGTAGGGGCGTGACGTATAACGCCGATGTCGAGGTGTATGGAGCGAGCAGCTACAAAGCGCTGTATGCGCTCTATATTTGCGAGACGTTGGTCGAATCGGGGCAGGTGTCGCTCGATGGGCCTTTAGCCACGTATGGTGGTTACAGCATGGGCTGGCAGACGGTGCGCAACCTTATCGAGAATGCCGTCGTCAACTCAGACAACGATTCGTTTATCGCGTTACGCGCGGCGTTTGACCATGATGGCTATGAGGATTGGATTGCCAATCTGGGTGTTGATGACGAAACGGCACTGAATCCGATGAGTGATTTTCCGACCTACTGCCCACGCACTTCTGCGAGGTTATGGCGTGAGATGAGCGAGTATCTGAGCATGGATACCGAGACTTCACAGTGGTTGTCGGGCCTTCTGGCATCAACATCGCGCTCGTTTATTCGCGATGGCATTGCGGACGAGCAGGTTTTGGTGCGCAACAAGGCAGGCTGGATTAGCGAGGATGGTTACTACTCGACATGCGATGCGGGCCTTATCGACATCGATGGCTGTACCTATGTCATGGGTATCATGACATCGATGCCGTGGAGCGACCGCTCGAGCGAGGTTACGGCCGCGATTGCAAAGGCTCTGTTTGATACGCGAGCTGCACTGGCTTAGCGTGTTCGTTTGACGAGGTCAAACAAAATGCTGGTACCATACCGTGGTTGAGAATTTCGAATAGGTTTGGGGAATGGCATGGCTACCATTGCGATTATCGGTGCGCTCGAAAAAGAGATCATGCAGATTAAGGAAGAGCTGAGCGACGTTTGCGAGGCACGGGAGGCAGGCTTGACCGTTGTGAGCGGTGAGCGCGACGGCCTGACAGTTGTCGCCACAACGGCGGGCATGGGCACGGTGAACGCCGCCGCTGCAACACAGCACCTCATTAGCAAGTATGCTCCGCAGGCTGTTGTGTTTTCGGGCATTGCGGGCGGTTTGAACCCCAAGCTCCATATCGACGACGTGGTCATTGGCAAACGCCTACGCTATCTGGATACCGATACCGCGCTTATCGCCGAGTCCGCACCGGGGCTCGAGGAGTTTGGCTCGACGCCCGCGCTGGTCGATATTGCCGCCGACGTGCTTGCTGAGCGTGGGTTTGTTGACGCTTCGAAAAATGCAGTCGCTTCGAACGAGGGCACCAAGCAGTTCCTGGTCGGCACGATTGCCACGGGTAACCGCTTTGTGACGGGCGCTTCCATGCGCAACGACGCTATCGAGGCGACGCATGCCGATTGTGTCGGCATGGAGGGCGCGGCAATTGCCCATGTCGCAACCAAAAATGGTGTCGATTGCCTGGTGTTGCGCGCTATCAGCGATAATTGTGACGAGGCGTACGATGCAATTTGCGAGCGCGAGTTCGATCTGTTCGAGTACGCGCGTGTCGCAAGTGACATCACGCTCGATATCGTCCGCCGCATTGCCGCTGCGCAATAGCGCGTCTATTTGTAAGAACCTACGACCAAGGAGTGTCCATGGCCGATTCCATTAACTATCAGCTTGCCAAGTTCGTCGCCAGCTACGGCAAGGTTTCGCAGATCCCCGAGTCCACCTGCCCCGAGGTGAGCTTTGTCGGCCGCTCCAACGTGGGCAAGTCGTCCATCATGAACAAGCTCTTTGGCCGCAAGAACCTGGTGAAGGTTTCGAGTACGCCGGGCAAGACGAGCAACATCAACTTCTTCGAGGCCGACGACGTGCACTTTGTGGACCTGCCAGGCTACGGTTTCGCCCGCCGTTCCAAGGCCGAGCGCGACCGTTGGGCCGAGCTCATTGGCGACTTCTTCGACTCCGAGCGCAGCTTTAACCTGGTTGTGTCGCTGGTGGACATTCGCCACGACCCCAGTAAACTCGACCATGACATGATCGACTACCTGCAGGGCAACGAGTTCAACTTTATCGTCTGCCTCACCAAGGCCGACAAACTCAGCCGCACCCAGCAGGCCCGCCAAGCAGCAGCCATCAAAAAGCAGCTCAACGTCCCGGCCGAGAATGTAATCATCACGAGCTCCCAGACCGGCGTGGGTATCGACGAACTAAAAAAGCGCATCGCCGAGGCCTGCCTCTAGTCAGGGCTCCAGCCTAGCAAGAGCCCCTATCAATAAAAAACAAAACTATCAGCCCGGCGCCCTTTCAAAGCGTGGGTCCCTGTAGACATTGCCGGCAATGTTGTTGTAGGGCCGCCCAAGGGCATCCCCTTAAAAACATTCCGCAGCACGAGGCCCGCTTATCCACGGCTCCGAAGGAGCAGGATAAGCGGGCCTCAAGTGCGAGGACGTTTTTAAGGGGATGCCCTTGGGCGGCTCGGTGGGGTCGACCGGCGATGCCTACAGGTACTCGATTTGAGCGCCCTCGGTGTCGCACGTCAGAATATGCGTGTCGCACTTGGGGAACTGCTCGCGCAGCTTGACCTGCAGGAACTTTGCCACGATGGTGTCGTCGGTCACAGCCATGAGGGTCGAGCCCGAGCCGCTGATCCAGATGGTCTTAGCGCCGCCGTTAAGGCAGGTGTCGCGCACGGCGTTGTAGTCGGGAATCAGACGGCGACGATAGGGCTCCTGGATGCGGTCGTCGTTGGCGGCGGCAATCAGGTCAAGGTCGCCGGTCTCCAGGCCGCGCGTCATGCCGGCGATGCGGCCCATCTGCCACACGGCGGTGGAGAGCGGAATCTCCTGCGGCACGACCTTGCGCGCCTCGCTCGTGTGTACCTCGTAGGGCGGAATCACGGTAATAAAACGCAGGCGATCGCTCACCTCGTAGCGCAGGCACTGGGGGAGCGAATCGGTCGGCGTAAAGGAGCAGACGGCGCCGCCCAGGATAGCGGGGGCGACGTTATCGGGATGGCCCTCGACCTCGGTGGCGATGCGGACGAGCTCGGCGCGGTCGACGGTATGGCCCGTCAACGCGGCGGCAGCCATGATGCCGGCGACGACGCAGGTGGAGCTGGAACCCAGGCCGCGGGCGACGGGCACGTCGGTCTGGATGTCGATAGCGACGGGGAAGGCCGGCTCGCCCCATGCGGCCAGCGCATCGACAAAGCTGACGTAGACCAGGTTGTTCTCGTTTTGGAATTCCTCGGGGCAGCCCGTGATGGTGAGTTTGTCGGCGCGCTCGAAGGTAAAGTGTGAGTAGAGACTGACGGCCATGCCGAGGGTGTCGTAGCCGATGCCTAGGTTTGCGCTTGTTGCAGGGACGGTGATCTTGATCATGGGAATCTCCTGGGCGGTCTGTCTGTTTAGTTCGCTGCTCGGGCAGTCCTGGCTCGCTCGGAAAGCACATTAAGTGCTTTCCGGCTCGTGCGGAACTCGCGACGAACTAAACAGGCAGACCCGCATGTCAGTTCGTCATCATCCCGGTGGGTATCTGATAAAAGAAGGTGCGCCGGCT
The DNA here is from genome assembly GCA_958349325.1 of uncultured Collinsella sp. Taxonomy (GTDB): domain Bacteria; phylum Actinomycetota; class Coriobacteriia; order Coriobacteriales; family Coriobacteriaceae; genus Collinsella. Next base: position 4,365 of record CATWCP010000045.1, on the reverse strand, counting down.
TTCGCCGGCGCTTAATAAGGGATCTAGTCGGTGCTCATTCGTTTTGCTGCAGACTCGACGTAGCTGGTCATCTCGTCGACGTCGCAGACGTCTTCGAAGCGGATGGGTTTGGATTCGAGTTCGGCGAGCTGGGTTGGGGCGACCGTGTTGGTGGCCTGCTCGAGTACACCCATGGCCTCAAAATCATCCTCGGGAACGTCGAGGCCCAGAGCGTCGCAGCAGGCGCGCGGGAACTTGTAGGGGCTGGCGGTCGAAAGCAGCACGCGAGCCTTGGCGCCCTCGGCGGGAGCGACCTTTTCAAAGACGTGATAGCCGCAAGCGGTGTGCGGGTCGATCACGTAGCCGTTCGCGTCCCAGCAGCTCTTGATGGCAGCGCGAACCTCGTCTTCGCTGGCCCAACCGCAGCCAAAGACGCTCTGAATTTTTGCCAGCAGGTCGGCGGGAACCTCGTAGCGACCAGTCTGTGCCAGCTGCTCCATAAGGCCGGCAACGAGCTCGCAGTCGCCGTCGGACAGGAAGTAGAGCATGCGCTCGAGGTTGGAGCTGATGAGGATGTCCATCGACGGCGAGATGGTCGTGAAGAACGGGCGGTTACGGTCGTAAACGCCGGTGGTCAGGAAGTCAGCGAGCACGTTGTTCTTGTCGCTGGCCACGACGAGTTTGGCGACGGGCAGACCCATGCGCTTGGCATAGTAGCCGGCCAGGATGTCGCCAAAGTTGCCGGTCGGTACGCAGAACTCCACGGCGTCGCCGGCCTCGATGGCGCCGGCGCGCAGCAGCTGCGCATAGGCGGCAAAGTAGTAGACGACCTGCGGTACCAGGCGGCCGACGTTGATGGAGTTGGCGCTCGAAAGCACCGTGCCGGCGGCCTCCAGACGCTCGGCAAGCTCCTTATCGGCAAAGATGCGCTTGACGGCGCTCTGGGCGTCGTCAAAGTTGCCGCGGATGCCGCAGACGGCGACGTTGTCGCCCTCCTGCGTGGACATCTGCAGGTTCTGGACGCGGCTGACCTTGCCCTCGGGATAAAAGACGGTGATGCCCGTGCCCGGAGCGTCGGCAAAACCGGCGAGTGCGGCCTTGCCCGTGTCGCCCGACGTGGCGGTGACGATCATGATGCGCTCAGCGCCGCCGTCCTTGGCGGAAGTGCGGGCCATGAGGCGGGGGAGCATCTGAAGGGCGACGTCCTTGAAGGCGCTTGTGGGGCCGCCAAAGAGCTCCATCACATAGGTCTGAGGGGCGTCGGCGCCCAGTGCAGCGTCGAGTTTGACGAGCGGCGTAACCTCTTCACTCGCGAACGTGCCGCGGTATGCCTCGTCGACACACGCCGAAATTTCTTCGGCCGTGTAATCATTCAGTAACATTCCCAACACATCTTGAGCGATTTCAAAGTACGATTTATCTGCAAGCGAGCTGATATCGACCTGCTGGGTGCCGAGCTCGTCCGAGACAAACAAACCCCCGTCGGGAGCGATGCCGGTACGGATTGCCACCTTACTTGAGCACGATAAAGTGCGTCCTCGTGTACTATGATAAGTTCCCATATAACACTGCTCCTCGGATGCCTTGGTCCCAATCGGTGAAACCATGGTATCAGAGCGCGCAAAATAGGTTCGCAGAGGCTTTTTAGAAAGGTAACCTCCAGCCCATGATTAAGATTGCCAAGTTTGGCGGCTCGTCGGTCGCCGACGCCGAACACTTTAAGAAGATCAAGGCCATCGTCGATGCCGACCCGGCTCGCCGTTTTGTGGTGGTTTCTGCCTGCGGTCGCCGTTTTAAGGGCGACACCAAGGTGACCGACCTGCTCTACCTGGTCAACGCGCACGTCAAGTACCACGTGTCGTGTGAGGAGCTGCTCGAGGACATTGGCCAGCGCTATTTTGATATCGCTGACGAGCTGGAGCTTACCTATCCCATCCGTGAGGAGTTCGCGGCCTTTGCCGAGCGCGCCCGCTCGGGCGGCTACTCCACCGAGGAACTTGTGAGCCGTGGCGAGTACTTTACCGCCCGCCTGATGGCCGAGTACCTGGGCTTACCGTTCCTGGACGCCGCGACGGTTGTGGCGTTCCATCACGACGGTACGCTCAGCATGAATCGCACCTCTGAGCTGGTGCAGGAGTACGGTCAGCAGGGCGGCTTTGTTATGCCCGGTTTCTACGGCGCGACGCGTGAGGGCCAGATCAAGCTGCTCGACCGTGGCGGCGGCGATATTTCCGGCTCGATTCTGGCCAAGTGCCTGGGCGCCGATCTGTACGAGAACTGGACCGATGTCTCGGGCTTCTATTCTGCCGATCCGCGTATTGTTCCCGAGGCTCAGCCCATTGCGCGCGTTACCTACGAGGAGCTGCGCGAGCTTTCGTACATGGGCGCAAGCGTCCTGCACGAGGAGGCCGTGTTCCCCGTGCGCGAGGCGGGTATTCCGCTGGTCATCAAGAACACCAATGCGCCGCAGGACCCCGGTACCATCATTAGCGAGACGGCCGATGAGGGCGAGGCCGAGCCCATCATTACCGGCGTGACCGGCAAGCGCGGTTTTGTCGCCATCAACGTGGCTCGTGACCGTACCAAGCCCCGTGTCGGCTTTATGCGCCGCGCACTTTCGGTGTTCGAGCGCTATGACGTTTCCGTCGAGCACATGCCCACCGGTGTCGACCGCTTTGGCGCCGTGGTGCAGGAGAAGGATGTGCACGATTCGCTGTACTCGCTCGTGGGCGACATCCAGCAGGAGGTCGAGCCGCTCGAGATCGAGGTTGTCGAGGGCTTGGCGCTCATCGCAACCGTCGGCCGTAACCTGCGCGGCCGCGCAGGCATCTCGGGCCATCTGTTTGGCATGCTTGGCCAGGCCGGCGTGAGCGTGCGTATGATTTCGCAGAGCTGCGACGAGATCAACATCATCATCGGTGTCGAGGAGAAGGACTTCGACCTAGCGATTCGGACCATTTACCGTGCCTTCTCCGATGAGAACGGCATTGTGAAGGTCTCCGACCTGGAGGCTTCCGCGCCGGTCGATCCCGCTCTGGCTGCGCTCCACAAGTAGCTGCTATCTCGCTAGATTTTTGGGAGTTGCCTCAAAATCTACGGCGGGGCGTTTCGTTTCGGTTTCGTTTCGACGGGGCGGGTTTCGTGCCCGCCCTGTTCTTGTATACACTGGCAACAATAATCGGCCTGCTCGGCGTGCGGGCAAAAGCCACAACCTTTAAAGGGGGAAGCATGAAACAGTACACGGTTGCTATTTTGGGCGCGACGGGAGCCGTGGGCACCCAGATGCTTGAGTGCCTCAACGAGCAGGAGTTCCCGGTCGGCAAGCTCAAGCTGTTGGCAAGTGCACGCTCCGCGGGCAAAACCGTTGAGTTCCGCGGCGAGCAGATCGTGATTGAGGAAGCTTGCCCCGAGGCCTTTGAGGGCTGCGACATCGTGCTCGGCGCTGCCGGCGACGATATCGCTAAGGAGCTGCTGCCCGAGGCCGTCAAGCGCGGAGCCGTCGTGGTCGACAACAGCCACGCCTTCCGCATGGATCCCGAGGTGCCGCTGGTCGTGCCCGAGATCAATGCCGACGATATCAAATGGCATCACGGCCTTATCGCCAACCCCAACTGCGCGACCATTATCGGCCTGGTTCCCACCTGGCCGCTGCACCAGCTTGCCGGCGTGAAGCGTATGATCGTGTCCACGTATCAGGCAGCTTCGGGCGCTGGCGCGCCCGGTATGGCCGAGCTCGAGGCTCAGCTGGCCGCCCTGGGCCGTGGCGAGGAGATTCCCGAGCCGCGCGCGTTTGCCGCCCAGCTGGCGAGCAACCTGATTCCGCAGATTGGCGGCGTCAAGGAGGAGGGCTTTACCTCCGAGGAGATGAAACTGCAGAACGAGGGCCGTAAGATCATGCATCTGCCCGAGCTGCGCGTGAACTGCACCTGCGTGCGCGTCCCTGTGCTGCGTTCGCACTCCGAGAGCATTACGCTCGAGTTTGAGCGCGACATCACGGTGGAAGAGGCCCGTGCTGCGCTGGCTGCCGCTCCGGGCGTGAAGCTGGTTGACGATATGAGCGCCGAGGATGCGCACGATCGCTTCCCCATGCCGATGGATACGTCCGACCAGGACCTGATCTGGGTCGGTCGCGTGCGTCGCGACATCTCGAACCCCGAGGCCACGCGCGGTATTACCTTCTGGTGCTGCGGCGACCAAATCCGTAAGGGCGCGGCAACCAACGCCGTCCAGATCGCTAAGCTGCTCTGCGAGTAGTGTGACCTGTCCGGCGGGGGCCGGGCTTGGTTTTCAGAACGTCCTCGACCATGTGTGGCGCCTTGTCCTGCTCCTTCGGTAGGAATCAAATACAATCTTTCATCACTGTTCAAGAACAACAAGAAAGTACGC
>CATWCP010000044.1 GCA_958349325.1 uncultured Collinsella sp. | reverse complement strand
TCGGGAACGAGCTCGCCAGCGTCCATGTACTTCTTAGCCTGAATACCAAGCTCGGTGCCACCCTTGACGGCAGCACGCAGCAGGTCGCCCGTGGAAATGTGGGCGACGCCAAACTCGGCGACGAGCTCCTGTGCGACGGTGCCCTTACCGGCACCCGGAGCTCCGAGCAATACGAGGTTCATGAGCAATCCTCCTCTAGCCTATTTAAAGAATCCATCGTAATCATACATCTTGATCTGGCCTTCGAGCTTATCGACCGTGTCGAGCACGACGCCGACCATGATGAGGATGGACGTGCCGCCAAATGCCTGAATCAGCTGGTTACCCGTGAAGGAGAAGATGATCGAAGGCACGATGGCGATGAGCGCCAAAAAGACAGCACTGGGAAGCGTGATCTTGTTGAGCGCGTTCTTGATGTAGGCCGCGGTAGCCCTACCCGGACGCACGCCCGGAATAAAGCCGCCCTGCTTCTTAAGGTTGTCGGCCGTGTCATCGGGGTTGAACACCATGGAGGTGTAGAAGTACGCGAAGAACACGATGAGGACAACGTTAAGCACCCAGTTGAGCCAGCCGCGCGAAAGCGCAGAGGCAACTGCCTGAATCCAGCCGATGCCGGGGAAGAACACGGCAATCTGAGCCGGGAAGTACAGCAGCGCCGAAGCGAAGATGATCGGCACGACACCCGCGGTGTTGACCTTGATGGGCAGGTAGGTGGTCTGGCCACCCATCATGCGACGGCCCACGACGCGCTTAGCGTAGGAGACCGGGATGCGGCGCTGGCCGCGCTCAAGGAAAACAATCAGCGGGATAACCAGCAGGATGATGGCGCAGATGATCACCATGGTGATGATGCCACCGGCATTGCCCTCGGTGCTGGAGAAGATCGCCTGCGGCAGACCGGCCATGATGTTCGCGAAGATGATCAGCGACATGCCATTGCCGATACCGCGCTGGGTGATGAGCTCACCAATCCACATGATCAGCATGGCGCCCGCGGTGAGTGTACCGACGATCATGAGGTCGAAGATGATCTCGGGAGCGCCGGCGCCATTGAAGCTGATGCCGAAGCTCTTAAAGAGGAAGAGGTAACCCACGGAGTTGAGGATTGCCAGAGCCAGGGTGAGGTAACGCGAATACTGCGTAATCTTGGTCTGACCGACCTCGCCCTCGCGGGCAAGCTCATGCAGGGAAGGCACGACGGCCTGGAGCATCTGGAGGATGATCGAGCTGGTGATGTAAGGCATGATGCCCAGCGAAAACACCGACACATAGCTCAACGCACCGCCAGAGAAAAGATTCAGGAGGGCCATAGCACCTGCGGCGACCGAATTGTTATCGGTCGAGAAAAGGCCCAGCATCCCCTGGAAGGGAATGCCGGGCACAGGAACGTGCGCACCAATGCGGTACACGACGAGCATAGCTATGGTAAAAAGAATCTTTTCGCGCAATTCTTTGATGCGGAAAGCATTCTTAAGACCATTTAGCACGGCAGCTCGACCTTTCCGCCGGCGGCCTCGATCTTGGCCTGCGCAGAAGCGCTGACCTTGTCGACCTTGACCGTGAACTTCTTGGTGAGCTCACCATTGCCGAGCACCTTGACGGGCTCGAACTCGCTCTTGGTGATGCGAGCGGCCTTAAGAGCGGCACCGTCGATCACAGCGCCGTCCTCGAACTTACGCTCGAGACGCTCAACGTTAACAGCGGTGTACTCGATACGACGGGGGTTACGGAAGCCCGGAAGCTTGGGCAGGCGCATAGCCAGCGGAGTCTGGCCACCCTCGAAGCCGGCACCCTTGGTGCCGCCAGAGCGGGAACCCTGGCCCTTCTGACCGCGGCCAGAAGTGGTGCCGTGACCCGAAGAATTGCCACGGCCGACGCGCTTGCGGTTCTTGGTGGAACCGGGCGCGGGAGTAAGATCGTGAAGCTGCATTTGCTACTCCTCTACAATCTCGACAAGGTGCTTGACCTTGAAGATCATGCCGCGGACGGACTCGTTGTCAGCAATCTCGCGAACCTCGCGGATCCTGTGGAGACCGAGGGCACGGACAGTACGGACCTGGTCCTGCTTGCAACCGTTGGTGCTGCGGACCTGCTTGATCTTGATGGTGTCAGCCATGCTTAGTTCTCCTTACCGACGAACATCTCGGAGACCGTCAGGCCACGGCGAGCCGCGACGTCCTCAGGGCTGGAGAGCTCCTTGAGGCCCTCGACGGCAGCCTTGATGATGTTGAGGCCGTTGTCGGTACCGAGGGACTTGGACAGGACGTTCTTGATGCCAGCAAGCTCAAAGAGGGGACGCACAGCGCCGCCGGCGATAACGCCGGTACCCTCGACAGCGGGCTTGATGATGATGCGGCCGGCACCAAAGTGGCCGAGAACCTCGTGCGGGATGGTGCCCTGCTCGGTCACCGGCACGTGGAACATGTTCTTCTTGGCATCGAGAGATGCCTTGGAGATGGCCATGGGCACCTCAGCGGACTTGCCCATGCCAACGCCGACGTTGCCCTTGCCGTCGCCAACGACGACGAGAGCGACGAGGCTCATGCGACGACCACCCTTGACGGTCTTCGACACGCGGTTGATGTAAACGACGCGCTCCTCGAACTCGGAGGCCTCGCGCTGCTGCTTCTGATTACGAGCCATGTGCTACATACCTCCTAGAACTCGAGACCGGCGGCACGAGCACCGTCGGCGAGGGCCTTGACGCGGCCATGGTAGATACGGCCACCGCGATCGAAGGCGACCTTGGTGATGCCGGCCTCGATGGCGCGCTTGCCAACGAGCTGACCGACCTTCTCCGCAGCCTCCTTGTTCGAGGTGTGGGTGCCCTTGAACTCGGCCTCGAGGGTCGAGGCAGAGACGAGCGTCAGGCTGGAGCCCTTGCTGTCGTCGATGATCTGGGCATAGATGTTGGCGTTAGTACGGGTCACGCGAAGACGCGGACGCTCGGAGGTACCCGAGACCTTGCCGCGAACACGACGCTGACGACGCTTGAGGCCTTCCAGCTTCGCCTTATGCTTGTTCATACGTAAACTCCTAAAAAGGTTGATCTTGCCAGCACCTGACGGGGTGCTGGTCTTATGCGAGTGAGTCGGTTACGACTACTTGGCGGCCTTACCCAGCTTACGGCGGATGTGCTCGCCAACGTAGTGGATACCCTTGCCCTTGTAAGGCTCGGGAGGACGATGGCCGCGGATCTCAGCGGCGATCTGACCGACCTGCTGCTTGTTGATACCCTTGACGTTCACGTGGGTGTTGTCGGGAACCTCGAAGGTGATGCCCTCGGGAGCCTCGACGATCACGGGGTGCGAGAAGCCCAGGGAGAACTCGAGGTTCTTACCCTTCTGCTGCACGCGGTAACCGACGCCGGCGAGCTCGAGCTTCTTCTCGAAGCCCTCGGAAACGCCAACAACCATGTTGTGGATGAGGGCGCGGGTGAGGCCGTGGCGGGCACGGGTCTCACGCTCGTCGTCGGGACGGGAAACGGTGAGGACGTTGTCCTCGACGTTGATAGCGAGCTTCTCAAAGACATCGAGCTCGAGCTGGCCCTTGGGGCCCTTGACGACAACGTTGTTGCCGTTGACTGCCACTTCGACTCCGGCGGGAATCTGGACAGGCTTATTACCGATACGAGACACGGTGATCTCCTTTCCTTCTACCTACCGAGCGAATTACCAGACGTAAGCGATGATCTCGCCGCCGACGTTGTGCTTGCGAGCATCGCGGTCGGTCATGACGCCATGGCTGGTGGAAATAATGGCGGTACCAAGGCCACCGCGGACGCGGGGCATGTCGGCAACGCCGGTGTACTTACGCAGGCCCGGCTTGGAAATGCGGCGGATGCCGTTGATGACCTTAGCCTTCTTGGGACCATACTTAAGCGTGATGTGCAGAGTCTTCTGGGGAACGGTGTCCTCGACATCGTAGCCCTCGATGTAGCCCTCCTCGTGCAGAACACGAGCGATCTCGACGAGCTTCTTGCTGCTCGGCATGGAGACCGTGGCCTTGTTCACAGAGTTAGCGTTACGGATGCGCGTAAGCATATCTGCGATCGGGTCTGTAAGGTTCATACAGATTCTCCTTCGTTCTTGATGAACACGTGCTCTTGGTTCTTCGCCGCCCTTAACGGCAAAGCCTATTTAGCGCGTTTTCCCTGTTCCAAACTGATGCTTGAAACGCTGGTAGTGACTTACCAGCTGGCCTTCTTAACGCCGGGAAGCTCGCCCTTGAGTGCAAGCTCGCGGAAGCAGACACGGCACAGGCCGAACTTGCGGTACACAGAGTGCGGACGGCCGCAGCGCTGGCAGCGCGTGTACTCACGAGTAGAGAACTTCTGCTTGCGATTGCACTTGACGATCATCGATGTCTTAGCCACTTATATCCTCCTCACATAGAGTATTGTTCGCCCCAAGCGCCGCCCCCTTGTGGGAACGGCGCTTATAGGGCAGGTGAACCTATTTCTTGAACGGGAAACCGAAGGCGTCCAGAAGGGCCTTGGCCTCCTCATCGGTGTTGGCGGTGGTCACGAAAGTGATGTCCATACCACGCTGGTGATCGACGGAGTCGAAGTCGATCTCGGGGAAGATGAGCTGCTCGGTGACGCCCATGGAGAAGTTACCACGGCCGTCGAAGCTCTTGGCGGAGATGCCGCGGAAGTCGCGGATACGGGGGATCGCGACGGAGGTCAGACGATCGAAGAACTCCCACATACGGTCGCCACGCAGGGTAACCTTGCAGCCGATCGGCATACCAGCGCGCAGGCGGAAGGTAGCGATGGACTTGCGGGCACGGGTGATCATCGGCTGCTGGCCGGTGATGGCGCGCAGGTCGCGCACGGCACCGTCGATGGCCTTGGAATCGGTAGCGGCCTCGCCGACACCCATGTTCACGACGATCTTCTCAAACTTGGGGATCATCATGACGTTCTCGTACTGGAACTTGTCCTGAAGCTGCTGCTTGACCTCGTTGTTGTACTTGGTCTTCAGACGCGGCACATACTTCTCTTCTGCCATTGTTCACTCCTTCTTGGGGTTTTAAGCACGGGGCGTGGCCACGATGGGTTGTCCTCGTGCCTCCTGGCTGCATCCGCGCCGCTCATGGCATTTTGCGGTTTGGACTCGACACAGCAGGAGCCGACAAAACAATCGGTACTATACGCGCATCGGGAGTGTATTTCCAGAAAAACCTCGTCTGCCTGCACAACTCCACAACTCCCCCGCACAAATGGGTCCCAAAAAGCAGTTGCGGTGAAATAGGGACTGTTTGGCGGCCTAACAGGCTTAAACAGTCCGTATTTCACCGCAACTTATTGGTGGGGATGCGATTAGCGCTTGCGGGGGACGAGTTTGGTGCGGCGCAGGTGGATCATCTCGGCGGCGATGGAGATGGCGATCTCCTCGGGGTCCTCGGCCTCGATGGCAACGCCGATCGGAAGGTGCAGCTCGTCGATCTGGTCCTGCGTAAAACCTTCCTGCTCCAGGCGGGCACGCACAAAGGCCGTCTTGCGGCGCGAACCCAGACAGCCCAGGTAGGCAGGCTTGGCGCGCATGGCCTGAATCACCACGTCGATATCGGACTTGTGACCCGCCGTGGCGACGACCACCAAGTCGCGCGGACCGATGGGACACAGCTCGCTCAGGTTCTTGTAATCGACCAGGCGACGATCGTAGACACCGGGCACCCATTCGGGCGTCAACGTGCCGGGGCGGTCATCGCAGGCCACGACGGCAAAGCCCGCCGCCGTGAGCACGCGCGCCGTCGCGGCACCCACGTGTCCGCAGCCAAAGATATAGGTCAGGCCCTCGGGGCAGAGCGTCTCGATGTGCGCGGGAGGAATCTCGGAGGCGGCATTAGTGTAGGTGACGTTACTCCCCTCCTCCACCAGTGAAAGCCCGGGGCAGCCCGCAATGGTATGGCGCGATGCCTCGCCATGGTACTCGGCCACATCGCCCTCGAGCGCGCTCGCGATAAACGGCTCAAAGTCGATGACGAAGTCGCCGATACGTCGATACGCCAAGGCGTCGGCAATTTCCTGGAACAACGGTGCCTGGGTCGCATCCAGATGCAGATAGCACAGGCAGATGGCTCCGCCGCAGATCATGCCGGTATCGGAGTTCTCGCCGCCCATGGTGTAGCGGACCAGACGCGACTGTCCCGCGCTCAGGAGTTCGCGCGCCTCATCCAGCGCAAAGAGCTCAATCTTGCCGCCGCCGATAGTGCCCGCCTGGCTGCCGTCGGCAAAGACGGCCATCCAGGCGCCCACGCCGCGCGGCGACGACCCCGCCGTGCCGGCCACGACCACGAGCTCGCACGTCTCGCCAGCACGCAGGGCGGCAAGCGCCGCATTTACAACATCGAGCTTTTCCATTGCCGCCTTCTATCCTCTAAAGATATCGGTGAGCATAGCGAGTGCCTCGAGCACGCCGCCGCCGACCGACGTCGCCTTGTCCGAAATGTAGTTGATATAGCTGGCATCGCCGCGCGGATCGACATCGGCGCATTTAAAGCCCTCAGTCACCTGCACGCCGTTCGCCAAAAGCCCGCGCAGGCAGCCATCGATCTGCGTGCACATGGGCGTATCGCCCGCGTAGCCAATCACGTCTCCGGCGCTCACGATGTCGCCGATTGCGCGGTCGGACCGAAACACGCCGGCGGCGGGGCTGTGGATAACGCGCTCCTTGCCATAGCCGGCGATCACGCCCGGCACGCCCGTGTTGGGCTGGGGCGAGCCCTGGGTAATGACACGGCCCAAAAAATGCCCGCGCATGGTCTCGACCACGGCGTCGCAATCGACCGGCGCGGTAAAGCCCGGCCCCACGGCGATGACGGTAGGCGCCATGTCGCGCGTGGTGCCCAGGTTGCGCTTGGCCAGAATCGCGTCGACCACAGCCGCGGGTTTAAGCTCATCGAGCATCTTGGCCTGAGGGTCCACCACGACGGCAACATCCCCCGCTTGGGTAATCTCGAGCGCCTCTGCCGGCGTCTGCGCCAAGCGAGCGCGAATGCCCTCGACCTGGACCTCGCCCAGGCGAATAGCCTCGCAAAAACTGATTGTGCGGCGGATGCACGTGGGAACCGCGATATCGGCCATAACGACCGACACGCCGGCGCGCACCAAGCGAGCGGCGACACCCGTGGCGATATCGCCGGCGCCGCGAACATAAACGAGCATTCCCGGGGCACCTCCCTGTGCTACGGTTTGAGCAGAGCAAAAGCGGTTCGACCGCTACTCTGATGATTATTTATTATCACAGTATTATACGGCGGTGAACAGATGGAAACGGTTAGCGGCAATCTTGCCTCGGCGCTCAGGATCGAGCCGGGCATTACCGCGATTATCGGCAGCGGCGGCAAGTCGACGTTGCTCAAAACGCTGGGTCTTGAGCTCATGCGCGCTGGCGGCCGCGTGCTCCTCTGCACCACCACGCATATGCTTCCCGTTGCCGGCGTGCCATGGGACGGGTCGAATCGTCGCCTGGACGCCGCGCCTTGGAAGCCGGGCGCCCCACACGCCTCAGGCTGCACCTGCGAGGCCTGCGCGGGGCTTGTGCGGGGAAGCATCTGCCAGGCAGGCGTCTTGGACCCCCAGACGGGCAAGCTCTCCTCCCCTGCCGAGCCGCTCGACCAGCTGGCGCAGCGCTTTGACTACGTCCTGGCCGAGGCGGACGGCAGCAAGCGGCTCCCGCTCAAGGCCCACGCCGCCTGGGAGCCGGTGATTCCCTCTGGCACGGCCAACATCGTCTGGATCGTCGGCGCCTCAGGGCTCGGCAAGCCCATCCACGAAGCCGTCCACCGCCCCGAGCTCTTTTGCGAGCGTTGCGGCTGCGAGCTCACCGACATCGCCACGCCCGAGCGCGTCGCCCAGGTGCTCAATGCCGAAATGCAGGCGCTGAAACTCAGCACCGCACGCGTCATGCTCAACCAAGTCGACACGCTCAGCGACCCCACGATGGCCGACCGCTTCGAGGCAGCTCTCGACCGCCCCGTCGTCGCCAGCAGCCTCAAGTAGCCGGACCCCCTGCTAGCGAGGCACGTAGCGGCCGGGTTGGGCTCCAGTGGGCTCGCCGTCGCGCGCAGCCAGCACGCCGTTCACAAACACAGCCTTGGCGCGGCCATGTGCCTCAAAACCCTCGAGTGGCGTGTAGTCCACAGCCTGATGCTGCGTCGCGGCACTGATCGTCCAGCGTGCCTTGGGATCCCACACGCACACGTCGGCATCGGCACCCTCGGCAAGACAGCCCTTGCGCGGATACATGCCAAAAACGCGCGCCGGGTTCT
>CATWCP010000043.1 GCA_958349325.1 uncultured Collinsella sp. | reverse complement strand
CGAGCGGGGGCTCCTGTCTTTTTAGTGCCCTCGGATTGGGTCATAGTGTCTGTCGTTGCCAAAACATCGGCGTTGTTATGGGTATGGGTAGTCGTTGGGGACGTTCTTAAATGACTAGTCGTTGGGGACGTTCTTGTTTGACTAGTCGTTTAAGAACGTCCCCAATGACTAATCGGATTGCTAATTTGTGCGGGTTGTGGTTTTGTGACCTGCTGAAATTTAAGATACTGTACAACTGTACGCTAACTCATCTTCGTAGTATATTGCTACCCGCAAAACTCAGCACCATTGTGCCGTGAGACACTAAAGCGCCTACGTACAATGGTTGTCGATAGTACGATTCGATTCAACGACAGGATGGATGGTCCAAGCGTGAGTCTCGGCAGCAAACTATCCAACGCAAAGGTCTCCTTTGCGATATTTAAGCGCGACATTAAGCGACTGCTTATGAATCCCGTCGCCCTGGTGGTTACCCTGGGCGTGTGCGTCATTCCTTCGCTGTATGCCTGGTACAACATCGTTGCCAACTGGGATCCGTACGGAAATACCCAGGGCATTAAAATCGCCATTGCCAACAACGATCAGGGCACCCAGAACGACCTGGTGGGCGAGCTTAACGCGGGCGATAAGGTGGTCGACCAGCTCAAGGAGAACGACCAGCTTGGCTGGACCTTCGTCGACTCGGCGGCAGATGCCAAAGAGGGCGTCGAAAGTGGCGAATACTATGCCGCCATCGTGATTCCCAAGAACTTCTCCGACAATCTCGTCTCGATGCTCGACGGCAACTACCATCAGCCCAAGCTCACCTATTACGTCAATGAGAAGAAGAGCGCCATTGCGCCCAAGGTCACCGATACCGGTGCCAACACCATCGAGGAGCAGATCAACTCGGAGTTTGTCTCCACGGTGGGCGAGACCGTCGCTGGCATTGCCAAAGATGCTGGCATCGACCTTAAAGACAAGGCAACTCAGACCCAGGATTCGCTGGCGGGCTCGGTGTCCGAGGCGTCTGATACCCTGGGCGAAGTACGTGATTCCATCGGCGACATGAACACCGCCATCGACAAGACAAACAGCTCGATTGCTTCGGCCGATGCCGCGCTGGCGGGTCTGCAGGGACAGGCGCCTTCGCTAACGCAGGCAATCGCTCAGGGTAATGACCTGCTGGGCGAAGCTCGCACCACGGCTGGCAAGTCCATCACCTCGCTCTCCAAGGCACTTTCGGAGGGCAGCATCGTGCTGAGCAAGACATCGGCTTCTGCGAACGCCGCGATTGGCAAACTCACCGGTACGGTTACGTCCACGACCGCTCGAATCGACAACTCGCTCGAATCCCTTCAGGCGACGATTGACCACAACAGCGCTGTCATCGAGCGCCTGCAGATTCTCGCTAACGATACGTCAACGGGGTCGGAGGACGCCGACGCGCTCATCGCATCGACCATCAATTCGCTTCGCGAGCAAAACCAGAAGCTGCAGAGCATCAAGGATGGCCTCTCTGCACAGTCGAGCGCCATGGCAAAAGACGCTACGGCAATCTCGAACGCGAGCAACGTACTCAACGCGGCAATTAAGACCGGTACGGCTAACCTCGGTCAGGCTCAGACCGATCTGGGGCAGAACGCACTGCCGAAGGCTTCGAGCGCGCTCGACTCCTTTGCCGCCGTTTCGGGCGATTTGACCGGCATTGTATCGGGTATGACCCCCACGATAGCGAGCGCGCGCGGCACGCTGGCGCAGCTCGACGCCACGCTCAAGCAGGCAAAGACCACGCTGTCCCAAACCGACGCCTCCCTTGCCAAGGTTCAGGACAAGCTCGCGACCGCCGCCAATGACATTGCGGCGCTACAGACCTCTGAGTCTATGGGCGAGTTAGCCGACCTCATGGACGTCGACGTCGATGACGTGGCAGATTTCATGGCATCTCCGGTTGAGCTGACGTCCAAGTCAATCTATCCAGTCAAGAGCTTTGGCTCGGGCATCGCTCCCTTCTACACCAATCTGGCGCTGTGGGTAGGCGGCTATGTGCTCATCGCTATCTACAAGCTCGAGGTCGACCGCGAGGGCATCGGTAGCTTTACGGCGCGTCAGGGCTACTTTGGCCGCTGGCTGCTGATGGTGATCCTGGGTGCGTTCCAGGCCATCATCGTTACGGTGGGCGATTTGGTGATTGGCGTGCAGTGCGTCAACCCGCTGCTGTTCGTGCTGGGCGGCATCGCTATCTCGTTCACCTACGTCAACATCATCTATGCGCTGTCCACCACCTTTAAGCATATCGGTAAAGCCATTGGCGTCATCCTCGTCATTGTGCAGATCCCCGGCTCGTCGGGCATGTATCCCATCGAGATGATGCCCGGCTTCTTCCAATGGCTGCATCCGCTGCTGCCCTTCACCTATGGCATCAACCTGCTGCGCGAGACCGTCGGCGGCATGTACTCGTTCAACTACCTGTTCAACCTGTGCATCCTGGGCGTGTTCCTGATCGTGGCGCTCTTTATCGGTCTGCAGCTGCGCCCGTTGCTGCTCAACCTCAATCTGCTCTTTGATAAGCAGCTTTCCACGACGGGCCTCATGATCTGCGAGTCCAACGACCTGCCGCGCCAGCGCTATTCGCTGCGCACGGCCATGCGCGTCATGCTCGATTCGGATTCGTACCGTCGCGAGCTGCTCGATCATGCCGTGGCGTTTGAGCATCGCTACCCGTACTACATCAAGGGCGGTTTTGCCGCCGTGGTAGGCGTCCAGGTCCTGCTCTTTGTACTTTCGACGGTGCTCGATATCGACAATAACGGCAAGATCATCCTGCTTGTTATCTGGATCATTTCGGTCATCGCCATCTGTGGCTGGCTCATCAACATCGAGTACATCCGTGCGAGCCTCAATACCCAGATGCGTATCTCGGCGCTTTCGGACGAGGACCTTCGCCGCGAGATGCGCGAGCACACGGCTGCCATCCCTGCCGCCCGTCGCATGTTTGGTCTCAACGCCAGCGAGCGGGGCACCAAGGACAGCGAACAGCCCACGAGCCGTCTGCCGCATATCGGTGCGCATCGTAAGGCTCAAGATGTCGACGGCGTTGACAACGTAAGCGGAAACGACGGGGACACCACCCCGCTCGGCAAGCACTCCAAAGGAGGTGAGGCATAAATGAAAAACATCCTGCACCTGTTTAAGCGCGATGTCCAAAACGTGTCTCGCTCCGTGATCGGCATGATCGTCGTGATGGGTCTCATTATCGTGCCGTGCCTGTACGCATGGTTTAACATCGCCGGAAGCTGGGATCCCTACGGCAATACCGGCAACCTTAAGATCGCCGTGGTCAACACCGACGAGGGCTACGAGAGCGATCTGATTCCCGTCGAGGTCAACGTGGGCGAAAACGTAACCGCCACTCTGCGCGGCAACGAGAACTTCGACTGGGTCGTTCTCAACGACCGCGATAAGGCGATTGAGGGCGTTAAGTCGGGCGCGTACTACGCTGCCGTCGTTATCCCTAAAACGTTTAGCGCCGACATGATGACGCTTTTCTCGACCGAGGTGAAGCACGCCGATATCGAGTTCTATGAGAACCAGAAGGCCAACGCCATCGCACAGATTGTGACCGAGAAAGGCTCGAGCGCCGTCCAGAGTCAGGTCAACGAGACCTTTACCGAAACCATCACGACCATCGGCCTTAAGACCGTGTCCAGCCTGCTCGACTATATGAGTACCGACCAGGTGAGCAACTTTATCGCCAATCTGTCCTCTACGCTGGGCGATTCGGTCGAGGACCTGCAGGACGTTCAGGCGAGCGCGACGTCGCTTGCGGGCATTTTGAGCTCTACGTCCGATTCACTGACATCGGCGGGCGGCATGCTCAAGCAGACGGGCACCGTTGATGAGTCGACGAAGCAGCTGATGGAGCACGCCAAGAGCGGCATCAATGATTCCAAGGAAGCGCTCAAGGCCGCCAACGATGCCGTTAACGCGGCGATTGACGGAAGCGCGGGTTCGTTCGACAACGTCTCCGCCGAGCTTGCGAAGGCATTCGACGCAGCGAATCAGCATGTTGACCTTACGGTATCTCAGCTCAACGAAGCCGCGGCGGCACTCAATACGCGTGCTGACGATATCGATGCGATGGCCGATCGGCTCCGCAACCTAGCCGACCAGGTGAGTGATGACAAGCTCAAAGACGGCCTCAAGTCCGCTGCGACGTCGCTGGGCAGAATTGCCGTGGAGTACCGCAACAATGCGAAAGACCTGACGGCGACCGCAAAGTCCCTTTCGGACAGCATGGCGGAGGTCAACAACTCGCGTGCCGAGGTCGACCAGGCCATCGCCGATGCCAAGGCGGGTATCTCGGGTGCCAAGACTGACTACGACTCTACGTTCTCGGTCAAGGCCAAGGAGCTCAAGAAGACCATTTCGGGCGTTCTGGATTCCCTGAACGGTATCTCGGGCGACTTGGATAGCGCCGTGAGCGGTCTGACCGACGCTTCTGGTTCGCTCGCTAAGGGTCTCTCCAAGGCTGCAAAGCTCGTCAACAAGGCTTCCGATCAGCTGGGCGAGGCGTCGGACAAGATCAGTGCCTTTAAGGACGAGCTTGATAGCGCTCTGATCTCGGGTGACCTGGCCATGATTAAGACAATGATTGGCAGCGACCCCGATGCCCTCGCCGTGTCGCTTTCCGGCCCTGTCGCACTCGACCGTAAGCCGGTCTATCCAATCCGCAACTACGGTTCGGCCATGGCGCCGTTCTACACGATTCTGTCGCTCTGGGTCGGCTCGATCGTACTGGCGGCCATGATGAAGGTTTCGGTTGACGATGAGCTTATCAACGAGCTCATCCCCGTGCGCCTGCACGAGATCTACCTGGGTCGCTACCTGTTCTTTGGTGGTCTGGCTCTGCTGCAGGCGACGCTCGTGTGCGCGGGCGACATTCTGTTCTTTGGCATCCAGTGCGACAACCCGTTGCAGTTTGTGCTGGCGGGCTGGGTTGCGAGTCTCGTGTTCTCCAATATCGTCTACACGCTTACGGTATCGTTTGGAGATATCGGCAAGGCCCTCGCCGTCGTGCTGCTGGTCATGCAGGTCGGCGGTTCGGGTGGTACGTTCCCCATCGAGATGACCGGCCCCGTGTTCCAGGCGATCTACCCGTTCCTGCCGTTTACTCACGGCATCAACGCCATGCACGCCGCCATGGCCGGTGCCTACCATATGGAGTACTGGATTGAGCTGGGTATCTTGGCGAGCTACCTGATTCCGTCGCTGGCCCTGGGCGTCGTCTTCCGCCGCCCAGTCATCAAAGCCAACGACTGGATTATCGAAAAGCTGGAGTCGACAAAATTAATCTAGTTACGCGGTTTTACCAAACCGCGTAACGGCTCGACGCTGCAAACACCCCCAAGCGGCAATCTGACGTTCAATTTCAAGGGCGCGACCAGAAGGTCAGCGCCCTTTCATTTCACGTCACCTTGCTCGCTTGGGGCCGTTTTCGCTGACGTTGACGGAACATCGAGGTTATTCAAGTCGGTACTTTAGTGGGCTGGATTGCGGTGCAACGCTGGTTGTTGCTACAGTAGCGGGGCGTGCCGGGGGTCCGGTGCGCCCTGTTTTTATTTGACCATGAGGCGGCACGCAGCCATACGCGTGCGGACACCACGCCCAGATTGAGTGCGAGGATGTTCCATGGCCCAATACGCTGCCAACGAAATCGAAAACTTGCCCGATAGCCCTGTTGCCCGGGAAGACCTGGGCGCGGGCGGCACCTCCCGCGGCGCCGGCGCTCGCTCGCCGCTGTTCTGGAAGGTTCTGCTCCTTTCGGTGGCGGTCATCTGGGGCTACTCCTTTACCACTATGAAGGACGCACTCGGCACCATTCCGGTGTTCGCGCTGCTCTATGTACGCTTTCTGCCCGCAGCGTTGGTCATGTTTGCCGTCTTCCACAAGCGCATCATCGCGCACCTCAACGCTCGCAACCTGATCGTTGGCCTGAGTATGGGCGTGCTCATGTGGGCGGCCTATGCGTTGCAGACGGTCGGTCTGGCACATACTACGGCGGGCAAGAATGCTTTTTTGACGGGCACGTATTGCATCCTTGTGCCGTTCGCGAGCTATTTCCTGAGCGGCGAAAAGCTCACCCGCTATAACCTGGGCGCGGCGCTGCTGTGCTTGGCGGGCATTGGTTTGGTGGCGCTCGATAGCGTTGAATTCAACATCGGTGACGTCATTACGCTGGCGGGTGCGGCCTTTTTCGCCATCCAGATGGCGGTGACTGCCAAGTACGGTCGCAAAATGGACATCAACGTCATCACGTTTTGGATGTTTGTGGGCAACGGCGTGCTGAGCCTGGCAACGTCGCTGCTATTCGAGACCCAAGCGCCTCTGTCCGTGTGGACGCCGAGCTTTATCAGTGCGATGGCGTTTCTCTCGGTGGGCTGCACATGCACGGCTCTGCTCATCCAAAACGTCGGCCTGGCGCATGTCCCGGCCTCGACGGGCTCGCTGCTCCTTTCGATGGAGTCGCCTTCGGGTGTGCTGTTCTCGGTGCTGCTGATGGGGGAGGCGCTCACCTCGCGCCTGCTCGCCGGCTTCGCGCTCATCTTCCTGTCGATTATCTTGAGCGAGACTCACTTCGATTTTTTGCGTCGAAAGCCGCGCCCGCAATTGTAAACAACTTGTTGCGCCGCCCTCCTGGGGCGGCATTTTTTATGCCTCCCCCTTAAAGTAGTACCTTGCACTTTACGCTATCAAAGTGCTTGCTGCAAAAACGATACTGGAGGGCATCTATGGCACCAGCTTTGTCCGATCTTCAACCGCAATCAGCGCCCAAGGCCACCGCAGCGGCGCGGACCGCTATCGGTGACGGTCTTGTTGCAGAAGCTCAGGCTTTTGCAGACGAGCTCGCTGCGTGGCGACACGATCTACACCAGATGCCCGAGCTGGGTAATAGCCTCCCACAGACCTCTGCGTATATCCAAGCGCGCCTGACCGAGATGGACATCCCATTTGCCACGCTCGTCGAGGGTTCCTGCGTTGTGGGCCTTGTCGGCGCCGGTGCCGCCGCGGCCCAGGGTAATGGCGTCTGCACGAATGAGCAGGCCGGTACGGTCATCATGCTCCGTGGCGACATGGACGCCCTGCCCGTTGCCGAGGAATCCGGCGAGTCCTTTGCATCCACCAACGGCTGCATGCACGCTTGCGGTCACGATATGCACGCGACGGCGCTGCTTGGTGCGGCTCGTATGCTCAAAGCGCGCGAGGCAGAGCTTGTTGATGCCAACGCTACGGTTAAGTTGCTGTTCCAGCCGGGCGAGGAAACCTTTGAGGGTGCCCGCGCCGCCATCGCCGACGGTCTGCTGCAGAACCCGCGTCCTCAGGTCGCCTTTGCCATGCATGTCAATAGCCAGTCGCCGCTTGGCCTGGTGCTCTACGGCAGCCCGGCGCTCTCGGGCGTGTACGGTTTTCGCATCACGCTTCAGGGCAAGGGCGGCCATGGCTCGAGCCCCGAGATCTGCATCGACCCCATCACGGCCGGCGTCCATGTACATCTGGCGCTTCAGGAGCTCATCTCCCGCGAGGTGCCGGCGGCCAAGGAGGTCGCGCTTACCGTTGGTAAGTTCGCCGGCGGTCTGGCCGCAAATGTCATCCCCGACACTTGTGTGCTCGAGGGAACGCTGCGTGGCTTCGACGTCGAGCTCATGGAGCACCTCAAGACCCGCATCGCCGAGGTCGTCAACGGCGTGGCCGCAACGTACCGCACGCCGGCGACCCTCGAGACGCTCTCGGATGTTCCCCCGCTCGTACTCGATGACGACATGACCCAGGCGTCGCTTGGCTACGTGGGCGCGGTGCTGCCCAAGGCCGCCTTCCTGCCGCTGTTCCACGCCATGGCAAGCGAGGACTTCGCGTTGATTTCGAGCGAGATTCCGAGTGCGTACTTTACCGTGGGCGCTGCCGTGACTGATACGGACGAGCATTTTGCTCAGCATCATCCCAAGGCACGTTTTAGCGATGCCGAGCTTCCCCTTGGCGCCGCGGCTTACACGGCGGTCGCTTTGGGCTACATCGCCGACCACCGGTAGCACCCAATCTTGCTACTCGTTTGTTTAAAAAAGGAACAGTATGTCCCAGCAACGTAAGTTCTTCCCCGGCTGGCTCGTGGTGGCCTCCGGCTTTGTGATCATGGCCACGTGCTACACCATTTTCGTCAACTGCATGAGCCTGTTTCAGCCGCTCATCGTAAGCGACCTCGGGATTACGCTTGCGCAGTACAACATCTCCAACGCCATCTCCACTGTGGTGAGCGTTATCGGCTCACTTGTGATCGGTCATGTGGCCGATAAAGTGAGCGGTCGCGTTTTGGGCTCCCTCACTGTAATCGCCACCTCTGCCGTTCTTGCCGGGATGAGCTTTGTCGGTGAGCTGTGGCAGGTCTACGTGCTCTTTTCTGTTCGCCCCGTTCTGTCCGTGGCTGCCCTGGAAGCCGAATGGATG
>CATWCP010000042.1 GCA_958349325.1 uncultured Collinsella sp. | reverse complement strand
TCAAGGAGTACTTCATCAAGCTTGCCAAGCACGAGCTGTTCTTTGAGGAGTTTAGAGCGCTTAAGCACATCTCGTTCGATATTCATCGCGGCGAAGTTGTCGGTCTGGTTGGCACCAATGGTTCCGGTAAGTCTACGATGCTCAAGATTATCGCTGGCGTGCTTGAGCCAAGCGAGGGCAGCGTTAAGGTGCACGGTAACATCGCGCCGCTGATTGAGCTTGGTGCTGGTTTTGACCCCGAGCTGACCGCCCGCGAGAACATCTATCTGAACGGCGCCCTGCTTGGCTATACCAAGGAGTTCATCGATGCCAACTTTGACGGCATTATCGAATTCGCTGAGCTGCAGAACTTTGTCGATATGCCGCTTAAGAACTTCTCCTCGGGCATGGTGGCGCGTATCGCCTTTGCAATCGCGACGATTACCGAGCCCGATATTCTGATCGTTGACGAGACGTTGTCCGTCGGTGATGTGTTCTTCCAGCAGAAGTGCGAGGACCGTATCCAGCACTTTATCCAGAGCGGCGACGTGACGGTTCTGTTCGTTTCGCACTCTATGGAGCAGGTTGAGCGCATCTGCCAGCGTGCCGTTTGGATTGAGAAGGGTGACCTTCGCATGGACGGCCCGGTTGATGAGGTCTGCAAGGCGTATCGCGAGCAGTTCAACTAGGTTATAATTACTTGCGCCTGACAGGCTTGCGCTTGCTTGGGCGTGCGGCTATTTGCTCCATTAGCTCAGTTGGATAGAGCAGGGGACTTCTAATCCCAAGGTCGACGGTTCGAATCCGCCATGGAGCACCATCGTTTATTAAGCCCAGACCGCTTGGTGGTCTGGGCTTTTTCACATGCCGGTGTTCTTTGTTCTTGCCGGGTATACGTTTAGGCCGAAGCCGTGGCGTGAGCTGCTATTGTGCTGCTGATGTGGATTGGTTATACGGCGCGCCAAAGGGGGCTGGAGCCGAGCGTGAGCAAGCCTCTGCTTATGACGCTGCCAGCATCGTGGTTCTTCGCGTCAATCGTACGCTGTGCCTGCGATATTGGATTGGCGTACGTGATCAAGAAGGCGTAACAAAAGCGGGGAGGACCAACTTGGCCCTCCCCGCTGTATCTAGTCTGCCTTCAGGCACTCGGGCAAGACGTTTGCAACTGCATTCATCGCCTGCGGCCTCAGGTACTGCTCATTGAGCTTTACCTTTCTGTAGGCGTAGCGAGTGTCTGCCGAGTATTTGATCAACACATCGGTGAAGAACCGCTCCCAGCTCAGGTAGTCGCGGCTTTCGATATAGCTTGAGGGATCCTCGAGGATTTTTAAGATATCGTTACTGGGAATGAGGCCAGATTGCAGGAGTGTCCACTCGAATGATTCGGGGAGGAACAAGCGTACGTTCTTGTAAACGCGCTGTCCGAGCACCTTTTCGATGTAGGGACCAAATGCTGCTCCGTCTCCAATAGCAAGGATGTTTTGCTCGGGACATTCGTGAATCGTACGTTTTAGATTCGCAACGCCGGTGGCGGTATAGCAGGGGATCCCGAGTCGGTTGCAAAGAGCGTCGTAGAATTGATAGCCAGATTTGCTATCCTCGACAACTACGGCGTCGGGTACCTCGAATCCAACATTTAGATCCTGATACAGCATACTTGCCGTGTGGTCATATAGCGGCTTGGTCACCGAGTAGAAGCGCCTGTCGCTCTTGCGGCCATTGATTGTTTTACTTGTCGTGTTGACTAGCTTCAGGATCTCATCAACGCTGTAGGGGAGCTCGTTGGCATCGCGACGAGATATCAGAACAAAATAGTTGGACGAGCCGTTGACGGCTTTGGCGAAGTCCTTTGAGTAGATAAACTCGTTACCCTCATCTAGAAAGACGATTGAATCTTCGATGATCGATAGCTCGCGCTCCCAGCGTCTGCCGGAAAGCGTTTCGCAAGGCACGTCGCAACTGAGTGCAACGCCGCTTTCCGGTCCTCGGTCGTTGTAGTCGCGAATCATCGAGATGAGCGTCGTTTTACCCGTGCCGCTGTTGCCGCGTATAAAGGAAATATTGCGCTTAAACGTGAGTGTGTATTTGACCTTTGCACGCTCTACGACAACGGTATGCGTTCCCTTCATTACTCATCAACATCCAAAAAGTCATTCGTGGCGCCGACAAACTCCTGCATGTTTCTGACGATGCGGCCATCGTTTTCAATGCGGATTTCAAAGCTCTTCCAGGGGAATTTCATGATGTGGTATAAGGTCACCATCACATCCTGCTCTTTGCCGATCTTGAGTAGCCAGCGGGCACAGTTGTCTCCGCAGGTGGATGCGTTGAACACCATATTTGGGAGATTGCGCACCAGCAGCAGCGTCTTAACGCCGCCGGACAGTTCGAGTGGGGTGATCGAGCCCAGCTGTTTGCTTACGATGTTGTGGGGACCGATGAGCTCTGATCCGTCCACGCTTTTAATAATCTGTGCGGCCATAGGGTCTTCGAACCATGAGTCCAAGTATGAGTTCCTAAAATAGGTTTCGGTATCGTAGATGGAACCGGGGTAATCCCCCAGATGGATGCTTAACATGCGCGTCTCCAGACGTTGTGTGACTGCAATGATTATATGCCAGTAATAAAGTGCCGCCAGTAGCGAGGTTGCTGCTGGCGGCACTGGCATTATTAGCGTGTGAATCGCGTTGATGGATTTGCTCGCGAGGCTACTTTTCGAGACGTTCCCTCAGCAGCTCCAGCGCGTGGGCGTAGCCTTGCAGGCCCTCGCCGGTGATGGTGGCGAAGCAGGCTAGGCGGGCGTAGCTCACCTGGCGGAAGTCTTCGCGCGTCTCTACGGCGCTGATGTGCACCTCGACGGCAGGGATGGCAACGGCCTTGAGGGCGTCGAGGATCGCCACGCTCGTATGCGTGTAGGCAGCCGGGTTGATGACGATGCCGTCGACCTTGCCGTAGGCCTCCTGGATCTTGTCGACGATGTTGCCCTCGTGGTTGGACTGGAAGACCTCGACCTCGTCGAAGCCCTGTGCGGCGCCCGCTTCCTGGCAGATCTGCACTAAGCGGTCGTAGTTGTCGCTGCCATAGATGCCCGGCTCGCGAATGCCGAGCATGTTGAGGTTGGGGCCGTTGATGACGAGTGCTTTCATGGTTGCTTCCTTTGCAGTCGAGAAACCACCACAAAGGTGCCTGTCCCCTTTGTGGTGGTTTTTTTAGAGAGCGGGTGGGAGGGTGTCGAGGAGGGCTTGGGCGGTATTGGCGGCGCAGTCGCGTGAGTCGATGATGTGGTCGGCCCAGGCGCGGTAGCGTGGCATACGTTGTTCCGCGAGCTTATCGATGCCGTCGCGTGCGGTGATGGGGCGGCCCTTGTGGGCGAGCTCTTCGAGCTTGCGGTTGAGCATCACAATTTTGCTGTTCTGGTGCAGCAGCGGATAGTTCTCGTCTCGCGTGACCACGCCACCGCCGGTGGAAAGCACCAGGCCGCTGCGCTTGGAGATGTCGGAGAGCGCCGCCGTTTCCTGCTCGCGGAAGGCCGCCTCGCCGCGCTCGACGATATAGTCGGCGCAGGGCATCCCCAGGCGTTCCTCAAGCGCGCGATCCAGGTCGATGTGCTCTCGCCCCGTGAGCAGGGCAATCTGCTCACCCACGCGGGTCTTGCCCGAGCCCGGCATGCCGATCAGCGCGATGTTCTGTTCGCGGCGTGACAAGCGCTCCGTTACGTCCAGGACGCGCTCGCGCGGGGTGACCTGGCCGGTATAGCGCTCGACGGCCTGTGCCGCCTGTGCCACGAGCATCAGCAGTCCGCCGATGTAGGGGATGCCGCGGCGCTCGGCCTCGAACATCAGACCCGTGCGGGCGGGGTTGTAGACAATGTCGATGACGCCTTCGAGCGCATCGAGTCCTTCGAGCGTGCAGGGGGCGTCGGGGCAGTGGGGGAACATGCCGGCAGGCGTGCAGTTGACGAGCAGCGCGGCATCGGATTGCTGCGCGATGTTGTCGTAATTGACCTCGCTTGTGCGACCCACGGGTACGACGATGGCGCCCAGGTCGTCGAGTACCATGCTGGCCGTAGTGCCGGCACCGCCGGTGGCGCCGAGCACGAGGGCCTTCTTACTGGCAACCTCTACGCCCAGCTCCTCGACCAGGCACTGAAAACCGAAGTAGTCGGTGTTATCGCCGCGCAGGCGGCCGTCGGGCAGGCGCGTGATGGTGTTGACGTTGCCCATGCGCTCGGCGAGCGGGCTCAGCTCGTCCAGGTACTCCATGACGGCGCGCTTGTAGGGGATGGTCACGTTGGTGCCCTCCCACTCGTCGCCCGTCATAAAGGCCGCGAGGTCCTCGGGCTCGCGCTCAAATCGCACGTAATCGAGCCCAGCGAGCTCTTTGTAGATGGTTGGGGTGTAGCTGTGGCCCAACACGCGGCCCAGCACTCCGTAGGGGCGGGTTGCGGCGGTATCGGTCATCTAGAGCACCTCCGTGTAGCTGCCAAAGTAGGTGAAGCTTTCGCACACGTCGTCGATGGAATCGAGCAGGTCGTCGAGGGCCTTGCTGCCAAAGGGGCAGTCCAGATCAAAGTAGAACATAAACTCAAAGTCGCGGCCGGGGATGGGGCGGCTCTCGAGCTTGATGAGGTTGATGTTGAGTGCGTAGAAGCGCTCGAGCACGCGATAGAGGGCGCCCGGCTCGTTGGCCGTGGTGATCATGAGCGAGGTGCGATTAGCGCCGGGGTAGACGCGCGGCTCGCGGCTGATGACGACAAAGCGCGTGTAGTTGTTGTCCGAGTCTTGGATATTGGGCTCCAACACCTCGAGGCCATACAGCGTGGCACAGCTGCGCGATGCGATGGCGGCAACATCGGTGCGTTCGGAGTTGGCGACCATCTCAGCCGACATGGCCGTGTTGGGGTACTTGGTGGCGCGCAGGCCGTGGTTCTCGATAAAGCCGGCGCACTGGGCAATGGCTTGGCCGTGGCTGTAGACCTCGCGCACGTCGGCGAGCTTGGTGCCGGGCTTGACGAGCAAGTTGTGGTCGATCTTGAGGCGAAGCGAGCGCACGATGTGGAAGTCGAACTGGGCGAGCAGGTCGTAGACGGCGTTGACCGAGCCGGCGGTGGAGTTCTCGATGGGCAGCACGCCAAACTCGCAGAAGCCGTCGCGCACAGCGCGCATAACGCCTTCGAAGGTTTCGAAAAACGCGATGTCGGGCACGTCGAAGAGCTTGCACGCGGCGATTTGACTGTAAGCGCCCTCAACGCCCTGGCAAGCGACGGTGGCAGTTTGAGGGAAGGGCGTGTCGGAGGCTGCAGCCGTGGCGTGGGCCTTTTGCGAGACAGTGATGCCCTTGAGTTCGTTGATGTAGCGCTGCTGCTCGGCCTTGCTCATGCTCATGAGGAGACGGAACAGGGTGATGGTCTGCGCCTCGTAGCGCTCGGGCGCGCGGCTGGCGAGGTTGTTGAGCTTGGAGCGCTCGCGGGCGGGGTCGAAGACGGCCTTGCCCATCTCGATTTTTGACTTGGCGACTTCGGTGGCAATGTCCATGCGCTCGATAAAGCTGTTGAGGAGCGTGGTGTCGATGCCATCGATGGCCTGGCGGATGTCAGCAAGGTCCATAGGGACCCCTTTCGTGAATCATTGCCCGGGGTGGGCTGGTTAGCGCTGGGCGGCGTCCTCGAGGAGGGCGTCCCAGATGGCGAGCGCCGCGGCTGCCTCGGCTACGGGGACGGCTCGGGGGACGATGCAGGGATCGTGACGGCCGTGGACCGAGAGCTCGGCATTTTCCATGGCGTCCATGTCTACGGTCTGCTGCTCGCGGCCAATGGAGGGCGTCGGCTTTACGGCCATGCGCCACATGACGGGCGCGCCGGTGGAGATGCCGCCCAGGATGCCGCCGGCATTGTTGGACTCGACCTCGATTTCGCCGGTCTCGGCGTTGATTCGATATGGGTCATTGTTCTCGCTGCCGCGCATGGCGGCTACGGCAAAGCCCATGCCAAACTCCACGCCCTTTACGGCGGGAATGCCAAACGCGATTTGCGCGATGCGGTTCTCGATGCCGTCGAACATGGGGTCGCCGATGCCCGTGGGAAGCCCGTAAATGCCGCACTCCACGATGCCGCCGATGCTGTCGAGTTCATCGCGCGCGGCCAGAATCTCCTCGCGCATGCGGCCGGCTGCGGCGGCGTCAATGCACGGCAGGTCGTTCGTAAGGATCGCCTTGCGGTCGGCCTCTCGATAGACCATATCGTCCATCGGCAGGTCGGAGATGCCGCCGATCTGCGCGACGTGCGCCATGACCTGAATGCCGCGGGCCTCGAGTGCCTGTAGCGCAATGCCGCCGGCGATGCATAAGGGTGCCGTTAGGCGGCCGGAAAAATGCCCGCCACCAGCAACATCGTGCATGTTGTGATACTTCACGCGCGCGGGGAAGTCCGCATGTCCGGGACGGGGCTTGCAGCGCAGCTCGGAGTAATCATTGGAGCGCGTGTTGGTGTTCTCGATAATCGCGGCAATGGGCGCGCCGGTGGTATGTCCATCGACCACGCCGGCAATGATATGCGCGGCGTCGGCCTCGTGGCGCTTGGTTGCGGTCTCGTCGCGACCGGGGGCACGACGGTCCAAAAAGGCCTGCAGCTGCTCCTGGTCAACGGCAATACCGGCAGGAATGCCGTCGAGTGAGCAGCCGATAGCGGGGGAGTGCGACTGGCCAAAGATACTCAGATGCAAGACGTTGCCAAAGGTCGAGGACATGCTATTCC
This sequence comes from uncultured Collinsella sp., assembly GCA_958349325.1. GTDB lineage: Bacteria > Actinomycetota > Coriobacteriia > Coriobacteriales > Coriobacteriaceae > Collinsella. Next base: position 1,956 of record CATWCP010000042.1, on the reverse strand, counting down.
TCCTCGAGCGTGACCTTGCCGCCCAGCAGGCGGTAGTGGTCAAAGAAATCGGGATAGGACTTGTTGACGGCCTCGGCGCCGTGGATCACAACTTCGCCAGTGGCGCGGCTCGCAGCGATGGCAGCCATCATGGCGATGCGGTGGTCGTTGTGCGAATCGACCTCGCCGCCGGTGAAGGCATCGACACCCTTGATGATGAGGTCGTCACCGGCGATGCGCACCTGTGCGCCCAGCGCGGTGAGCTCGCGGGTGGTGGTGACCAGACGGTCAGATTCCTTGATGCGCAGGCGCGCACAGTCACGGATGAACGTGCGGCCCTGAGCCAGCGAGGCCACGGCCGAGATAACGGGTACCAGGTCGGGAATGTCGTGGGCGCTCATCTCAAAGCCGGCGAGCTTGTCGGACTGCACGGTGGCGGCGTTGGTGGAGCGCACGATGCGGGCGCCAAAGCGCGAAAGCGCGGCAAGCACGTTGCGGTCGCCCTGCGCGGAGCTCAGCGACACGCCCTCCACGGTGATGGGGTCGGTGCCGATGGCGCCAGCGCACAACCAAAAGGCGGCGTTGGACCAGTCGCCCTCGACGGCCACGCTGCCGGGCGTGCGGTACGAGCCACTGCTCACGCGGAAGTTCGTGACCTCGGGCTGACCGTCCTTGGCGGGAATGCGCTCGACGTTGACCTCAACGCCAAAGGCCTTCATGGCCTGGATTGTTAGGTTGATGTAGGGGCGGCTCTCAATGAGGCCGGTCACCTGCACACAGGAGGGCTGGGCGAGCAACGGGGCCGCCAGCAGCAGGCCCGAGATATACTGCGAGCTCACGTTGCCCGGCAGCACAAAGGTGCCCGGGCGCATGCGGCCGCTTGTCTTGAGCGGAAAACCGCCCAGACCCTGTAGGTCGCAGCCGGCGGCGACGATCTCGTCCGAGAGCGGGGAGAGGGGGCGTGCGCCCAAGCGTCCCTGACCCACAAAGGTGGCCTCTGCGCCCAGCGCGCAGGCGACGGGCAACATAAAGCGGAGTGTGGAGCCGCTTTCGCCGCAGTCAAGCGTGCCGCCGGCAAGGGCCTTGAGCAGGCCAAACTCAACACTCTTCATGGTGGGGTGGACCTGGAAGCCGTCCTCGACGGTCTCGATGCGGGCACCCAGGGCCGTAAGGCAACGCACCGTAGCCTCGATGTCGGCGCAGGTGGTGTTGCAGGTGACGTGCGTCTCGCCGTTGGCAAGCGCAGCGCAGATAATCAAGCGGTGCGCCATCGACTTGGATGCGATGGCGGGAACGGTGCCCTTGAGCGGGGACGGGGTGATGCGGGCTAGCATGCGGATGCGTCTCCCTTCTGGCCGAGGCCCTCGGCAATGAGTTCATGGAAAGTGGAAAGCGGCGTGCGGTCGATGCTGCAGCGGCCAATGCCGTGCGGAATCACCAGGTCGATAGTGTCACCGGCACGTTTTTTGTCGCGCAGCGCCTCGGCAAAGACGGCGTCGGCGGAAAGCTCGCAGCGGGTCTTGAGGCCGTGACGTGCACAGAGCTCCTCGATGCGCCCCGGCAGTTCGGCGTCGCAAATGCCATGTAGCGCTGCGGCGCGCGTGATGATGCCCATGCCGATCGACACACAGTTGCCGTGTCCGAGCTCAAAGTGCTCGCAGGCTTCGACGGCGTGTCCGGCGCTGTGTCCAAAGTTGAGGAGCTTACGCTGGTTGGTCTCGCGCTCGTCGGCGACGACCACGGCGCGCTTGATGTCGATGTTGCGGGCGATGATGAGCGCTACGCGGGCCACATCGTGGTTGAGCAGCTCCAGCGTGAGCGGGGTCTTCTCCAGCTCGGCGAAAAGCTCCGGATCGGCAATCACGGCGTGCTTGACGACCTCGCCACAGCCGTCGGCGAACTGCTCGGGCGTGAGGGTGGCCAGGCACCCCACGTCGGCGATAACCACGCTCGGCTGCCAAAAGGCGCCGGCCAAGT
>CATWCP010000041.1 GCA_958349325.1 uncultured Collinsella sp. | reverse complement strand
ACGGAAGGAAGGGGGAGGTCCTCGCGCAGCCGCTGCGGGGGCTTCCTTCTGTATTGGAGCCGGGTATGCGTGTCGCCTTGACGCCGCCGGCGCTCAAGCGCGACCGTTTTTGCACGGTCGTTTCCGTCACCGATACGGGCGATGGCGATCTGGTCTCGTTTGAGGGCATAGACGACTTGACGGCCGCCGAGGGCATCACCGGATGCTACGTGCTGGCAAATCGTGACGACTTCGAGCTCGATTCGCTCGACGCTGCCTACAGCGACCTGATGGGTCGCGAGGTGGTCGACGAGCGCTTTGGCTCGCTCGGCACGATTGTCGAGATCATGTCGACGCCCGCCAACGATGTTTGGGTTGTCGAGGGTGATCGGTACGGCGAGGTGCTGATTCCCGTGATCGAGCAGGTTGTGCTCGATCTTCCCGACACAGGAACAATTTCCGTCCACGTTATGGACGGCTTGATCGATATGGACAAGTAGGGAGGACAGCATGCTGATTGAGACCCTTTCGGTCTTTCCCGAGATGTTTGAGCCCGTCATGTCCACGTCGATTTTGGGCCGTGCCCGCAAGGCCGGCCTTTTTGATTTTAAGGCGTATAACCTGCGCGACTGGACGCACGACCGCCATCGCACCGTCGATGACGAGCCATACGGCGGCGGGCAGGGCATGCTCATGAAGGTCGAGCCTATTGCTGAGGCAATCGAGGCTATTAGCTCCGAGGGTCCCAAGCCCACCGTGGTGTTCTTCACCCCCTGCGGCGAGCCCTTTACGCAGCATGTGGCCGAGCGTCTGCTCAAAAGCGAGCGCCTTCTGTTTGTGTGCAGCCGTTACGAGGGCGTCGACGAGCGCGCATATGCGTATGCCGATGAGCGTCTGTCGATCGGCGACTACGTGCTTACGGGCGGCGAGCTGCCCGCTATGGTCGTGGCCGATGCCGTCGTACGGCTCATTCCCGGAGCCTTGGGCGACGAGATGAGCAATGTGGACGAGTCCTTCTCGACCGCCGAGGACGGTGGCCTGCTTGAGTACGAGCAGTACACCCGTCCCGCCGAGTTCAATGGTGAGGGCGTACCTCCAGTACTCGTAAGCGGCGACCACGCCAAGGTCGATGCCTGGCGTCGTAAGAACGCCATCGAGCGTACCTGTCGTTGGCGTCCCGATCTTATCGAGACGGCACACCTTACGCCCGAGGAACGCGCGTACGCGCAAGAGATTCTGGACGCATCGTATTCGCAGAGCGAGGAGTGAGAATGGTCCCATCGCAGCATTCCGTGCTAAAGGGTGCGTTTGAGTGGATCGTGGTTGTCGCGATCGCACTGGTCGCCACTTTCTTGATTCGCTCGTTTGTGGTCGAACCCTTTGTGGTGCCTACCGGTTCCATGGAGTCCACGATCGAGATCGGAGACCAGATTCTGGCGCAGAAGGTGACGCTCGAACTCGGACAGCCCGTCAAGCAAGGCGATATCGTGGTGTTCCACAACCCCGATGCCACGTCCGAGCATGACGTGCTGGTAAAGCGCGTTATTGCCACGGCCGGCCAGACGGTCGACCTGCGGGACGGCAAGGTCGTCGTCGATGGCCAGGCGCTCGACGAGGACTATACGACTGGCATGAGCTGGCCGCTTTCGGTCCAAGCCCCCGGCGCTCAGGTGAGCTATCCCTACACCGTCCCTGACGACTGTGTGTGGGTGATGGGCGACAACCGCGAGAACTCTGCTGACTCCCGCTACTTTGGCCCGGTCGACCGCTCCGAATTGATCGCCGTGGCGCTTGTGCGCTACTGGCCGCTCAACCGTATCGGCGCCATCGACTAAAAACCGCTATAGTACAGTACCTAACCGTGTAATCGTTTCGACGAGGGGATATTAGAGGCATGAACGCTTCATCGCTTTCCTTCCAAGACATCATCCTGCGCCTCCAGCAGTACTGGGGCGAGCAGGGCTGCGTCATTATGCAGCCCTATGACTCCGAGGTCGGTGCCGGTACCTTCCATACCGCGACCACGCTGCGCTCGCTCGGTCCCGCCGAGTGGCGCACCTGCTATGCGCAGCCCTGCCGCCGTCCCGCCGACGGCCGCTACGGCGAGAACCCCAACCGCATGCAGCACTACTATCAGTTCCAGGTGCTCATCAAGCCCTCGCCGGTCAACGCTCAGGAGCTCTACCTGGGTTCGCTGGCCGCCATTGGCCTGGACCCCAATGACCATGACGTCCGCTTTGTTGAGGACGACTGGGAGAGCCCGACGCTCGGCGCCTGGGGCCTTGGCTGGGAGGTCTGGCTCAATGGCATGGAGGTCACGCAGTTTACGTACTTCCAGCAGGTGGGCGGCATCGAGGTCGACCCCGTGCCTGTCGAGATCACCTATGGCCTGGAGCGCATCGCCATGTACGCCCAGGGCGTCAACTCGGTCTACGACCTGGTGTGGAGCTACCTGCCCGACGGCACGCCCATGACCTACGGCGACGTGTTCCTGGAAAACGAGCGCGAGTTCAGCGCTTATAACTTTGAGGTGGCCAACGTCGAGATGATGCGTCAGAAGTTTGACGACTACGAGGCCGAGTGCCACTCCTGCCTGGAGCGCAAGCTGCCGCTGCCGGCATATGACTGCGTCATGAAGTGCAGCCATGCCTTCAACCTGCTCGATGCCCGCGGTGCGCTGTCCGCAGTCGAGCGCGCCAACTACATCCTGCGCGTCCGCGCCGTCGCCAAGGCGTGCTGCGAGGCCTATATGGCCGAGGTCGCCGGAATCAACGAGAATGCCGATCAGGAAGGCGAGGTGGCGTAAGCCATGGCAGACGCTAAGGATTTCCTGTTTGAGATCGGTACGGAGGAAATGCCCTCTGCACCGCTGAACAATGCCGTCAAGCAGCTTGGCACCATGATCGCCAAGGGTCTCGACGAGGCAGGTCTGGCCCACGGCGAGGTCCGCGTGATCTCGAGCCCGCGCCGCCTGGCTGCGCTCGTTGCCGACGTCGCCACCGCGACCGATGAGGTTCACGAGGTCAAGCGCGGCCCCGCGGCCAACATCGCCTTCGATGCCGACGGTAACGCCACCAAGGCCGCCCAGGGCTTCGCACGCAAGTGCGGTGTGGCTGCCGAGGATCTGGTCCGTCGCGAGGACACCGACGGCCGTGAGTACGTCTTTGCCGAGAAGAACATTCCTTCCGCCCCGGCCACCCCGATTCTGACGGCCCTGTGCGAGAAGACCATCGCCGGCCTGCAGTGGCCTAACTACCGCTCTCAGCGCTGGGGCCACGAGCACGCCACGTTCGTGCGTCCGGTCCGCTGGATCTGCTGCCTTTTGGGTGAGGACGTCGTGCCCGTTTCGTTTGCCGATGTGACGAGTGGCAACACCACGCGTGGTCATCGCGTGCTTGGCCCCGGTGACCATGTGGTCGCTAGCCCTGCCGTCTACGAGCAGGTGCTCGAGGATGCCGGCGTGCTTTCTGCCGAGCGCCGTCGCGAGGCCATCCTTGCCGGCATCGCCGAGGTCGAGGCTGCGCGCCCCGGCTGCCATGTCGATACGCCCAAGAAGGTCTTTGAGGAGGTCATCAACCTCTGCGAGTGGCCGACGGTGCTTGTCGGTACCTTCGACGAGGAGTTCCTCAAGGTCCCGCACGAGATCATCTGCGAGTCTATGCTCACCAACCAGCGCTACTTCCCGATCTATGACGGCGAGGGCAAGCTGACGCGTGAGTTCGTGGTCGTCTCCAACAGTAAGCCCGAGAATGCCGAGCGCGTGATCGACGGCAACGAGCGCGTTGTGCGCGCCCGCCTGGATGACGCCAAGTTCTTCTACGAGGAGGATCTGAAGATCTCCCTCGACGAGTTCCGTGAGCGTCTGGCCAAGGTCGCCTTCCAGGAGAAGCTCGGCAGCGTGCTCGCCAAGTCCGAGCGTATTGAGCAGCTTGCGCTCGCTATTGCCCGCGAGGCTCACCTGGGCGCCCACCTGGCCGCCGATGCCGGCCGCGCCGCTCACCTGTGCAAGGCCGACCTGGTGTCCAACGCTGTCGTCGAGTTCACGAGCCAGCAGGGTGTTATGGGCGGTTACTACGCCATCGCGATGGGGGAGAACGAAGAGGTCGCTCACGCTATTCGCGATCACTATCGTCCCCGCTTTGCCGGTGACGAGCTGCCCGAGGGCACCGCTGGCTGCATCGTGGCCTGCGCCGACAAGCTCGATACCATTGCCGGCATCTTTGCCATCGGCGAGCCCCCGACCGGCTCTTCCGACCCGTACGCGCTGCGTCGTGCCGCCATCGGCATCATCAACATCCTGCGCGACCGTCTGCCGATCGACCCCACGTCGCTCATCGACTTTGCGCTCGAGCTCTATAGCGAGCAGGGCATTGAGTTCGACGCCGCCGAGGTCGCCCAGCAGGTTCGCGACTTCTTCCACGGCCGTTTGGTGAGCATGGCCCGCGACGAGAAGATCCCGGCCGACACCGTTGCCGCCGTTTCCGCGGTGCACATCATTGCCCCGTCGGTCTTCTTCGCCCGCTGCGCCGCCCTCGATGAGGCCCGCAAGAACGACGCCGAGACCTTCGACAACCTGGCAACCGCTTACGCCCGCGCGGCGCATATCTCCAAGCCCGAACTGGGCGCGGAGTACGATCGCGCTCTGATGGGCGAGGTCGAGCTTGCGCTTGCCGACGCCTCTGAGGCCGCTCAGACCGCCGTCGATGCCGCTCTCGCCGCCGAGGATTATCCTTCCGCGTTTGCCGCCCTCGCCGCCCTACGCGCGCCCATCGACCGTTTCTTCGACGAGGTTATGGTCATGGACAAGGACGAGCAGCTCCGCGATAATCGCCTTAAGCTGCTCAACCGCTTCGAGGCCGTTTTCTCCGGCATCGCCAACATCGGTGAGCTTGCCCGCAAAAAGTAAGCTAGCCTGCGCATAAGCGCAAAAGGAGCCCCGCATGGATTGCCCGGTCACCGCTCGTCCCACCGTTATCGTTATCTCCGACTCGCTCGGTGATACCGCTTGTGAGGTGGTGCTTGCGGCGTCCGGGCAATTTGATGAAGGGGCTTTTCGTGTTTTACGTCTGCCTAAGGTGACCTCGGTGGAGCAGGTCAAGTCGTTTGTGGGCCCGCGAGTTGATGCCGACCATCGCGATATCGCCGTGTTCCATACCATCGTCGATCCGGCGCTTCGTGCTCGCGTGCTCGACTACTTGGGCATGCTGCACATTCGCTCGGTCGACCTGATCGGCCCGACGCTTGCGGTGCTGTCTTCGCTTATTGGCGTGCCGCCAAAAGGAGTGGCGGGTGTGATTCACAAGACCGATGACCGCTATTTCCACCGCATCGAGGCCATGGAGTACTTCGTTGAGCACGATGACGGGCGCGGCTGCGATGATCTGTCGGCTGCCGACATCGTTCTGCTGGGCGTGTCGCGCACATCCAAGACGCCGCTGTCGATGTATTTGGCCTATCAGGGCTACAAGGTCGCCAACGTTCCGTTGGCGCACGGTATGGAGCCGCCTAAGTCGATTTACAAGGTCGATCCGATGCGTCTCTTCGGTCTGATTTCGACCGTCGATGTGATTTCCGAGATTCGCGATAGCCGCCTGGGCGACGACTATGCCCGTGCCGTTGCCGGCTCCTATGCCGAGCCCGAGAGTGTACGCAGCGAGCTCGAGGAAGCTCGTGCCCTCATGAAGCGTCTGGGTTGCTTTGTGGTGCGCACCGACGGCAAGGCGATCGAGGAGAGCGCCTCCGAGATCATCGCTCACCTCGAAGAGATTCAAGAGGCGAGAGCCCGCCGTGCCGCCCGCCGCGCCCAACAAAACTAGCTTATTGGGTTAGCTAAAATTACCTGAAATTGATAAAGCGCTTTATCAGTTTCTACCGCTTTTGACATGCAATTAGACTGTAGTGGTATCTTCATAAGGTAATCACCTTTACCTACCGTTTACCGCTAGTTTTAGCACGTTTACCAAACCGCGTATCCTCTGCTCAAGCCCGTTCAAAACCCGCCGTATAGTTCCCTCACGGCCCGCATCCGGCGGGCCGATTCGTTACCACGGTCGTGCGCGAGAGCGCATGGAAGGGGAAGTATCGTGAGCGATTGCAAGAGGGTTTACCGTTTTGGAACCGATGCCCAGGGCACTTGTGTCACCGAAGGCGACAAGTCCATGAACTTCGTGCTTGGCGGCAAAGGCGCTAATCTTGCCGAGATGAGCCGTATCGGCCTGCCGGTTCCCGGTGGCTTTACCATTACCTGCCAGACCTGCGTCGAGTACTCTGGTGCCGGCAACGTCTGGCCCGAAGGCGCGCTCGACGAGATCGTTGCCGCCGAGGCCGACCTCGAGGCCCGCTGCGGCAAGAAGCTCGGCGACGCCCGTGACCCGCTGCTCGTGTCGGTGCGCTCGGGCGCTCCGTTCTCTATGCCCGGCATGATGGACACGGTCCTCAACCTGGGCCTCAACGACGACTCCGTTCAGGGCCTTATCGCCCAGACGCAGAACCCGCGCTTTGCCTGGGACAGCTATCGTCGCTTTATCCAGATGTTCTCCAACGTCGTCATGGGTGTCGATGCCGACTTGTTCGAGAATGCCCTGACCCAGGCCCGCCTGGTCGCCGGCGTTCGCGTCGACTCCGAGCTTTCGGCCGAGGACCTGCAGGAGCTCGTTGAGACCTTTAAGGGCATTTTCTCCGACAACGTCGAGGCCGCCGTGTACCCCAAGCTCGAGGTCGCGGACGGCAAGCCCGTCTTCCCGCACGATCCGGAGCTTCAGCTGCGCCTTGCCATCCAGGCCGTCTTTGGTAGTTGGATGAACGAGCGCGCCTGCATCTACCGCAAGCAGCACGGCATTTCCGACGACCTTGGCACCGCCGTCAACGTCCAGGCTATGGCCTTTGGCAATAAGGGCGAGACCTCGGCGACCGGTGTCGCCTTTACGCGCAACCCGGCCGACGGCACCAAGGAGTTCTACGGCGACTTTCTGGTCAACGCCCAGGGCGAGGACGTCGTCGCCGGCATCCGCAACACCGAGCCCATCGCCGATCTCAAGACCACCCCGGGCCTCGAGTCCGCAGGTGAGGAGCTTGAGCATGTCTTCCTGACGCTTGAGGATCACTACCGTGACATGTGCGACATCGAGTTCACCATCGAGCAGGGTAAGCTCTGGATGCTCCAGACCCGCGTAGGCAAGCGTACGGCAACCGCCGCCCTGCGCATCGCTATCGAGATGGTCGAGGAGGGCCTCATCACCCGTGAGGAGGCCGTGAGCCGCATCGACCCTGCGCAGCTCGACCAACTCCTGCACCCGCAGTTCGACGCCTCCAAGAAGTACGAGGCCCTGGCCAGCGGTCTTAACGCCAGCCCCGGTGCCGCCGTGGGCGAGGTCGTGTTCTCGAGCGACGACGCTGTCGCGCGTTCCGCCGAGGGTCACAAGGTCATTCTGGTTCGCTGGGAGACTAACCCCGATGACCTGAAGGGCATGGTCGCCGCCGAGGGTATCCTGACCAGCCACGGTGGCAAGACGAGCCATGCCGCCGTTATCGCTCGCGGTATGGGCACGCCCTGCGTCTGCGGCGTCGAGCGCTTCCACATCGACGCGGCTGAGAAGGTCGTACGCATCGAGGGCAGCGACCGCGTGCTGCACGAGGGCGATGTCATCTCCATCGACGGCACCCAGGGTATCGTCGTCGATGGCGCCGTTGATCTGGTTTCGGCCGAGCTCACCGGCGACCTGGACACCATCCTGTCCTGGGCCGACGAGATTCGCCTGGACGAGACCTGTGGCCACGCCAACCATGTGCGCGTCAACGCCGACAATCCCGAGGATGCCGCGCTCGCGCTCGAGTTTGGCGCCGAGGCCATCGGCCTGTGCCGCACCGAGCACATGTTCCTGGGCGATCGCAAGAACATCATCCAGAGCTTTATTCTGTCTGACGATGAGGCCGTGAAGCAGCAGGCCCTGGCCGACCTGCTCAAGGTTCAGACCGAGGACTTCCTGGCGATGTTCAAGACCATGTCCGGTCGCGATGTGGTCGTCCGCCTGCTCGATCCGCCGCTTCATGAGTTCCTGGATAATCCTCGCGAGCTCGAGGTCGCCATCACCAAGAAGGAAGCCGCTGGCGCCAACGAGGAAGAGCTTGCCGCCCTGCGCACCCGTCTGCGTCGTATTGACGGCATGGTCGAGTCCAACCCGATGCTCGGCCTGCGTGGTGTGCGCCTGTCCGTCGTCTTTAGCGATCTGCCGCTCATGCAGGTTCGCGCCGTCGCCACGGCTGCTGCCCGTCTTATCAAGGAAGGCGTCGATCCGCGCCCCGAGATCATGGTTCCGCTCGTTTCCATCACGGCCGAGCATGTCCAGACCCGCGAGGTTATCGAGCGCGTAATCGCCGAGGTTTCCGACGAAGAGGGCGTCGAGCTCAATATTCCCGTGGGCACGATGCTCGAGCTGCCGCGCGCCTGCATGGTCGCTGACGAGATCGCCCATTACGCAGACTTCTTCTGTTTTGGCACCAACGACCTCACCCAGACGACCTTCGGTTTCTCGCGTGACGACGCCGAGGCTAAGTTTATCCCGCTGTACATGCATAAGAAGATCTTGAAGGACAATCCCTTCGAGACCATCGACACGGCAGTACTCGAACTGGTGCGCATGGCTGTCGAGAAGGGCCGCGCCACCAACCCGGGCATGCACTTTGGCGTGTGCGGCGAGCACGGCGGCGACCCCAAGTCCATCAAGGGCCTGTTTAACGTGGCCGACGTGGACTACGTGTCCTGCTCGCCCTACCGCGTGCCCCTCGCACGCCTGGCTGCCGCTCAGGCCAAGCTCGAGGCCAAGCGTTCCGCCTAACGTTTTGGGTTTAGACGCCTAGCGT
>CATWCP010000040.1 GCA_958349325.1 uncultured Collinsella sp. | reverse complement strand
ACGTGTGGAAGAACCTGGACAAGCTCATCAACGACTACCTCGACGGTGTGACGCTTGATCAACTTGTCGCTCCCAACCATGGTTACGACTACGTCATCTAACCCATACTCGCCATTTGGGGACGGGGTGGAAATGGTAGATTCTCTCGCCCTTTGAGACTTGAAAAATAAGAAGGCCGCCCATTTTTGCGATGGGCGGCCTTTGTTTTGGGTCGATATGACGGTTCGTATTGAACAGTTCTAGCCCTCGGCGATGCTGTCGAGAATGCTGCGCATGATGGATACCAGGATGCTGCCCATAAAGGCCGACCCAAAGTTGGCGATGGAGATACCCGCGCCCAGCAGATTGACCGACAGGTAGCTGGCCAGCTCGAGCATAAAGCTGTTGACTACGAGCTGAAAAATACCAAGCGTGATAATAGTGAGCGGCAGCGAGATGACCGTCAGGAACGGCTTGACGAGCGAGTCGACGATGTTCAGGAACAGTCCCACAAAGGCAAAGCAGACCCAGGCCTCGGCAAAGCCGAAGGGTTGGATACCAGGGACGAGGAACGTGGCGATCGCGATGGCGATCGAGGTGAAGAGCCAGTTAAGCATAAAGCGCATGGCGTGAATCCTTTCTTGCGCCGGGGTTGCTGGCGTCGCGTGAAGCGGCTTGCGGCGGCGACCTGGATGGTTGCGCGGGCGCGCCGCGGTGTTTGGGCGCCCATTGTCTCAAATATTCGTGGAGCTTACGTGCGCATACGGTTTCTAAACGGCGTTCGTCCTGAAAAACGCGCCGCTGGCAGAGAGTCTTGTCGCTTTAGTTTGGTGGTGTGCTACACTGCTACGGGCAGAAGCCACAGGCGTTGCCCTATTGCATAGAACGGGCGAACGATGCCCGATGTCAGTATCAACTTCGATGCCTTTTGGCGGGTTTGGCGGTGATCGATGAATATCGAGAACATGTTTGACAAGCCTGATGTCAAGCAGCTGGTCCACGCATTTAGTCTTTTGGATGACGAGAAGGATATCCAAGCGTTTTTGACCGATATCTGCACGCCGCGCGAGATCTGCGACCTTTCTCAGCGTTTGCAGGTTGCGCGCTATTTGGACGAGGGCGAGCCTTATGTTGAGGTTCAGGCCCGTACCGGCGCTTCGTCCACCACGGTGAGCCGCGTTTCAAAGGCGCTGAACGGCGAGTACGGTGGCTACCGCAAGATCCTCATTAAGTTGGAGGATGGCGAGTAGGCCGGCGACAACATTGAACTACGAAGAACCGTCCCTCCGGGGGCGGTTTTTTGATCCCTTGGGGACGGAGGAAAACGGATCACCGGGTTAGACTGACCCCTTCTGTGATCCATTTTCCTCCGTCCTCAAGGGATCAAATCTGTTGGCGTGGGGCAAATCTGTCCGCTTGGGCGGGTAGGATGGATGCATTGATTATTGCGAACAGTTTGAGCGGAGGACCATGCCTGTTCGAATCTATACCACCAATGCCGGCACGGATTTGAGCGATGCCGAGGCGGCGCTACTGGCCGACCTGGTTGCCCGCCACGGGCGCGCTGTTCTGTTGGCGCCAACATTTGCCGAGCTCGACCTGTGCCGCCATGATGCGGCAGAAGCCGGGGTTTCACTGGGTGTCGACTACAAGACGCCCACATCGTGGCTCAGCTCGCTGTGGGAGCTTATGGGCGATGGCCGCAGCTTTGTGGACAACCTTCAGCGCCAGATGCTGTTCTCGGACATGATCGACCGCCGCGACGACGCCGCTCTGCAGCCGCTTTCGCGCAGCCAGGGCACAGTGCGCATGCTCGCGCGCATGGCCCGCGACGTGTTGCCGGGCGTTGCGGGGACAGGTGCCGAACGATGCCGTGGCAACAATTGCCAGCCTGAGCCAAAAAGCGATGCCGAGGCTCGCGTGTTCGAGCTTTTGCGCGCCTACGCGGGCGGTTTGGATCGTCGAGATATGGTCGAGCCCTGCGAGGCGGCCGACATTATGGCCGGTGCCCTGGCCGATAACCTGCCGGCGTGCACCCGCGCCGTATGCGTGCGCGGTATCACGTCGTTTACGCACGGCCTGCTCGAGCTGCTGTCTGCCGTGGCGAACAATGGGGGAGAGGTCGTCGTGCTGCTTGCCTGCGAGCAGGCGACGATGCGCGAGGAGCTTGCCACGGCATTTGATGCCCGCGGTGTGCTGTTTGAGGCCGCGCCGCTGGGGGAGGACGCCGTCGCGTCTGATGTCGCTTGCGGGACTGCCGCTCAGCCTGTCTTTATTGAGGTCGCCGGTCCCCATGCCCGTGCTCATGTCTATGCGGACGCCATCGATAAGTTGGTGAAAGCGCACAAGGAGTCCAAGGCCGATAAAGCTGCTGCAACGCCCGCCGACCCCGTGCGCGTGCTCGTCGTTTCTGCCCGGGCACCCCAGCTGTTCGGTGAGCTCGCCTCTCGTCTGGCGGCTCGTCATATCGCTGCCGAGACAGTTGAGTTCACGGCGTTTTCCCAATCCATTGCGGGCAGGCAGTTTGCGGCGCTTGCCGGCCTGATTGAGCGCATGAAGGCCGCCGATGAGGGTATGGCGTCAAAGACCGAGTGGTGGCCCGCGCCGGAGCTTACCGACTGGATCTACAGTCCGCTTTCGGGCGCTGATGCCGTCAATGCCCGTACCTTCGATAAGAATATGCGTCTCTCGCGCAGCAAGACTATCGCGGGCGTTAAGAGCCTGCTGCAGAGCGTTCAAGGCCAGGTGAGGGGCGCGCGCAAGGCGGCGAGCGACGAGAACTGGTTTAAGAACGTGCCGTGTGTGGTCTCGGACGTGTTCCAGGCGCTGTGGCGTGACAAACCCGTGACGGCGCTCAAGGCCATGCTTGCCGTTGCCGAGGCGTTGCCCGATCGCTCGCTGGGCAGCTTGGATGGCCAAGCCCGTCGCCAGGCGGAGGTGGCCCTGCTGCGCCACGTCATCGACATCCTTATGAATGGCGCTCGCGCGCTCGACGTGTCGCAGGCTGCAACCGTGCCCGTGCTCGATGGCATTCGCACCAAGGTGGACAAGCGCAGCGCCGCCTACGATTACGAGACCCACGAGGTCGACCGCGCGCCGCGTGCCCAGGTGCGCTTTGCGTCGCTTGCCGATGCGGCAGCCCTGCGCCCCGACAGCTACGATGCCGTGCTGTTTGCCGATGTCGATCTGGACAGTTATCCGCTTTCACACGAGGAGGGGCCGCTGGCCACGCTGACGGCGAGCCTTGGTCGCGAGGGCGTGACGCTTGAGCCCGCGGCCTTGCTGCGCGTGCGCTTTGGCCACGCGATGCAGGTGGCACGCGGCCCGGTTTCGCTTGCGCGCGTGACGCACGATCGCCAGGCGCGCGAGTGCTATCCGGCTGCCGTGTGGACCGAGTTGCGGGCGCATGCCGAGGTTGCTGAAGCTGCTAAGGCCGCAGACGCCGACAAGGCAGCTGACGCCGACAAGGCCGCTGACGCCGACAAGGCGAAGTGCGTGGGTGAGGGCGATATCGTAAGGGACTTCGATCCCGCGGCAGGCGAAGGCCTCAAGCGCGAGCGCGTGACCTGTGAAGCCCCTCAGCATCTGAGTGCCGAGGCCGTGCCGTATTTGGTCCTGCGCCGTCGTGACGGCGAGGGCGAGGGCGCGCCGCTCGTGCCGCGTCTGACGTCCGCCTCGCAGATCGAGGCTTATTCCACTTGCCCGCTGTGCTGGTTTGTCTCGTATCGCGTCAAGCCCCAGTCTATCGACGCGGGCTTTGGCAACATGGAGAAGGGCAACTTCGTCCACGACGTGCTGGAACATCTGCATGCCCGTCTGCCCCAAGAGGGCATGGAGCGCGTGACGCCCATGAATCTGCCGCGCGCGAAGGAGCTGCTGCACGAGGTCTTTGCCGAGACCCTGGCCGAGCACGCCGGCAAGCGCGGTACCGAGGGCCCGCTGGTGCCGCTCTCTCCAGTGGAGGAGCGTCAGGTGGCCGAGATTCTGCCGCAGTTGGAGGGCGTGCTTGCCTACGAGTCCGAGGCGCTCACCCCCTTCGCTCCGCGCTACCTGGAGTTTGCGTTCAACGAGCTCCAGGTCGAGTATGCCGGTTGGCCGCTCGGCGGGCGCATCGACCGCGTGGATGTGGACGCCGAGAATCGCGCCGTGGTAATCGACTACAAGCATCGTTCGGGTGTCGAGGAGTTTAAGCTCGCCGACCCCACGGTGCGCGACGAGGAGTCGGGCGAGGCCCCCATCGACGACCCGCGCTGGCTGCCGCCCCATACCCAGACACTCATCTACGCGCAGGCCATGCGTCGGGCGCTGGGCCTAGATACCCGCGCAGCGCTCTATTTTTCGACCAAGGGCGGCAAGCCCGCGCTGCGCGGTGCCGCGAGCGCCGAGCTGTTGGAGCAGGAGCGCGGCGACGGTCGCATTCCGGGCCTTAAGAAGGGCTTTCCCGGCGAGGGCGGCAACATGGACTTCGATGCGCTGCTCGACCGCGTGGAGGCCGGCATCGCCGAGCGCTTGCACGAACTCGAGGCGGGCGACGTCGCCGCTGTCGACCCGACGTCGGCGCAGGCCGCGCATGCGCGCTGCTCGTATAACCACGAAGGAACGTTTGTAAGGAGGGACGTGTAGACCATGGATTTTTCGACTTTGATGCCGCAACAGCTGCAAGTCGTCAAAACGCTCGACCGCCCGCTGTTTGTCTCGGCGGGTGCCGGCTCGGGCAAGACCTTTACCCTCACGCGCCGCATCGTCTACGCGCTCTCGCCCGAATCCGGTCCGTTTGTCGAGCATCTGGACCAGGTGCTCGCCATTACCTTTACCAAAGACGCCGCGGCCGAGATTCGCGACCGTGTGCGCCGTGCGCTTATCGAAGAGGGCATGGACGAGGAAGCACTGACCGTCGACGACGCGTGGATCTCGACCATTCACGGCATGTGCTCGCGTATCCTGCGCGCGCACGCGCTGGAGCTGGGTATCGATCCCGAGTTCACGGTGCTCACCGATACCGACGAGCTTATGGATCAGGCTGTTGAGCATGTGCTGGGGCGCGCGACGGCGCCCGATGCCGCGCCCGAGCTCACCGCTTCGCTTAAGGCCCTCTACGCTTGGTATCCCATGGCGGGCGAGGGCGGGCCGTTTGGCGCCGGTACCACCATCAAAGGCCTGGTGCGCGATCTGTTGGAGCTGTCGAGCCAGCTGCCGGGCGGTATGGACGATGTGCGCGTGGCGCGCGGCCAGGCCGACACCTCGGCGCTTGCCGATGCTTATCGTGCGGCGCTGGGTGCGAGCAAGGCCACGACCGAGAAAGCGCAGATGGCACTCGACGCCATCGACGCGTTTGAGGCGAGCGGCAAAACCATGGAGGATGCGGCGCGACTCATGATGTCGTGCGGCATGCCTCGGGCGAGCAAAGCGTTTCCTAAGGAGCAGGTGGAGCTACTCAAGGCCGAGGCGGCCGATGCGTTTATCAATATCGTGCTTGCCTGCGGCGGCCCGGCGCTCGATGCGTTGGTGGGGCTTGCCCGTGCCGTAGAGGCGGAGTACCGTGCGCTCAAGGCCGACCAGTCCGCGCTCGACAATAACGATCTGTTGCGCATGGCATACGAGGCGCTGCGCGATTACCCCGCCATCCGAGCCGCCTACGAGGGCCGCTTTAAGATGGTCATGATCGATGAGTTCCAGGATACCGACCAGATGCAGGTCGATTTGATTCGCTATCTGACGGGCGCGGGGGAGCGCGCGCTGTGCACCGTAGGCGATGCGCAGCAGTCGATCTACCGCTTCCGAGGCGCCGAGGTCGAGGTGTTTCGTCGCCAGGAGCGCAAGGTGGGTTCGACGACGGCGTCCGAGACGGTTGCCACGTCCGATGCCCCCGCCGGCGAGCTCGTCAAACTCGTGCGCAACTTCCGCAGCCACGACGAGGTGCTGCGCTATGTGGCGCGCGTCTTTGACGGCGACACCGGTGGTTTGATGCAGGGGTTCTTGGATCTTGAACCGAGCGACAAACGCAAGGACAAGCTCAAGGCAAAGGCTTCGCGCCGCCAGGCGCTGTTCGTTGCCGGTGGCAGCACGCAGGAGCGAACGCAGGCGAAAGCTCGTGCGATTGCGGAGCGGTTCCAAACGCTCGTCAAAGCGGGGCAGCCCCAGGGCAGCATGGTCCTGCTGCTGGGCCGCATGACCAACGCCGATGTCTATGCGCAGGCCTTCCGCGACCAAGGGCTCGACTGCGTGATCGCAGGCGGCTCGGTCTTTGCCCAAGCCGCCGAGGTGCAGACGGTGCGCGCCCTGGTGTGCGCGCTCGCCAATCCGGCCGATACGGCGCAGGGTCTTATGCCGTTGCTGGCCTCGCCGATGTTTGCACTCGGCGCCCAGGAGTTCCTGGCGCTGGCGACCAAGCTCGATAGCGAGACGGGCGAGACGTCGCGCCGCAACATCGATGCGGGCATCATGAGCGATTCCGATGTGCCGGGTTTGCAGGGCTTGCCGCTCGTAACGCGCGCCCGCGAGGTGCTGCGCTACGCGCTTCGTCGCGTGGGACGCGATTCGTTCGCCGCCATCGCGCGCGACGTGGTCAATGCCTCCGGCTGGTTCGTGCGTCTGGCGCAGCGCGGCCCCGAGGGCAAGGCCATTGCCGCCAACGTGCTCAAGGCGCTCGACGCTGTGGCCGAGGCAGAGGCCGAGTTCGGCAACTCGCCGCGCTCCATTGCGCTCGCCTTCGACCGCTTCTTGGCGGGCAAGGAGGCCCCGGGCGCGCTCAACGAGGAGGGCGACGGCGCGGTACGCATCATGACCGTGCATGCGTCCAAGGGTCTGGAGTATCCGGTCGTAGCGGTTGCCGAGTGTTTTGGCGTGCGCAAATCGTCCGGTGCGGCACAGATGGGTCGCGTCGAGGGCGGAGCGCAGGTCGTGGCACTGCCGGCACGCTTCGACGGCGTTAAGCTTGCTGACGGGACCTTTGTGAAGGGCGATGACGTCAAAAAGCAGTTTGAGCATGCGTTTAAGGGCAAGGGTACGTCGCTGTGGCTGCCGCCGGAGCTCATGGAGGACGTCTGTGCGACGGGTTCTCCCGCCGAGGCGTTTGCCCGCCTGCGCAACGATGACCTGCGGCTTTCGCTCGAGGAACGGGCCCGCTTACTCTACGTTGCCATGACGCGTGCGGGCGAGCTGGTGATCTTGGCGATGGATGCCGGCGTGAGCCGTGGCAAGGTGACGGCGCCGACCTTCGACGTCGAGACCGATCTGACCTACGACGTGCTGCGCCGTATTTTGCCGACCGACGCTCTGGGCATGCCGCAGCTCGATGCCGACCGCCTGGTGTTCGACAACTCCCAGCCGGGCGACTACGAGCTCATCACGCTGGCGAACTTTACCTTTGGCGAGCAGGCGTTTGAGGCCAACGCTTCACTGGATGCCGAGGGCAGGCTTGTCCGCGGCGATGCGGAGCCGGAGGGCGCCGGTGCAGATGCCCGTGCCGCTGTTCCCGGCCCTGCCGACCCCGAGCCCGATGCGTTTGAACTCGTGTATCCCCAGGCGGTAGGCGTGCGCATGGGCACCTGCCCGTATCCGGAGCGCGATTCGTACAGCTACTCGTCAATTGCCGCGGCGCTGCATGCCGAGTCCGAGGACCGTGCCGCCGAGGCACACGTGCCCATGGACGAGGCCGGCGATGATGCGGAGTCGGATGGTTCCGAGCTGACGGATGCAGACGTGGCCGCCGTTGAGCCTACCGGCAACCCCATGGCGCTGGGCTCGGCCTTCCACGCTGCCTGCCAGTGGCTCATCGAGATGGGTGCCGATGCGTTGCCCGCTGAGCGTGCCGACGCCCTGGCTCGCCTGTGGCGCCTGACGCCGGAGCAGTGCGAACGCTTCGACGTTGCCCTGGACCGCTGGCTCAAGTCGGCTGTTCGCGCCGACCTGCTCGCGTGGCCGTGCGTTCGCGCCGAGGTGCCGTTCTTCTCACTGGGCTGCGAGGACGAGGACATTGCCCGCTACGGTGCCTATGCCGAGGGCGCCATCGATGCACTGGCCACCGACCCGGCCGATCCGTCGCGCGCACTGGTCATCGACTACAAGACGGGTGGCACGCCGGACGAGACGCCGGAACAACTGCAGGAGAAGCACGCCCTGCAGGCGCGCGTCTACGCTGATGTTCTGCACAAAGCGGGCTTTGAGACGGTGACGGTCAAGTTCGTCCGCGTGGAGCAGCCGGATCCAACTATCTTCGTCGAACCCGCCGAGCCTCAGGTGGTCACCTACAACCTCTAGCCCTCAGATAACTTGCGGTGGAATAGTTCCTGCATTGCGGCCCAGGTGGCCCAAGCGGGAACTATTTCACCGCAACTCAATAGGAGCCGTGTGGGTTTGGGCTAGGTTCGGGTGCCGTCCGCGCCGTGCGGTAGAATCGTAACCCTAAGATCACGAACCCGCATCGGAGCTCATCACATGGCATTCGTCCATCTGCACAACCACACTGTCTTCTCCATGCTCGACGGCGCAACCCGTATCCAGGATATGGTCAACCGTGCCGTTGAGCTTGGCATGCCCGCCGTGGCCATTACCGACCACGGCTACATGTATGGCGTGCCCGACCTGGCGCTGGCCTGCGACGCCGTCAATCACAACACGCCCGAGTATAAAACCTGGAGCCACGACAAGGCCTTCTTGGAAAAGGACCGCCGCGACGAGCTGGTGGAGCCCGATCCCGAGGAAAACCCGCGCGAGCATGCCCAGTATGTGAAGGACATGGCCATGTGGGATGAGAAGGGCAATATCGACGAGCTCAAGCCGCCCCTGGTCATCAAACCCATCTTTGGCTGCGAGGTCTACTTTACGCCGGACGAGACGCTCGCCCGCGACCATAAGCCCGAGCTTTACCACATGATCCTTCTGGCCAAAGACCAGGAGGGCTACGTCAACCTGATGCAGACGGTTTCCGAGGCCGCAGTGCAGGGCTTTTACTACAAGCCGCGCGTGACGCTCGACAACCTGCGCCGCCACGCCAAGGGCATGATCTGCACCAGCGCCTGCATCGCGGGCATCATCCCCAAGTACATCGACCGCGGTGACATGGAGGGCGCCATCAAGTGGGCCGAGACCTTCCGCGATACCTTCGACCCCGGCGATTTTTATATCGAGATCCAGGAACACGGCATTACCACCGATAACGGCCTGACCGACGAGCAGATGGACCGCACGCTCATCGATATCGCCAAGCAGGTGGGCGTCAAGGTCATCGCCACCAACGACTTCCACTACCTGC
>CATWCP010000039.1 GCA_958349325.1 uncultured Collinsella sp. | reverse complement strand
AACCCCTTCTCTTCCATAAACGCCACGCGGCGACGGTTGTAGAACCACTCGGTATCGACCAGCACTCCGTCCATGTCAAACAGCACTGCCTTGATCATACGCATCTCCTCCCACCTGCCAAAAAGGGACAGGTTTATTTTGATAGGTTTGATCTGGGGTTTTATGACACGACAGACACGCCCTCCCCAGATCAAAAAAGGGGACGGGGCGCAAACCCCATCCCCTCTCAATCAACCTGTAAGGTCTACTTACTTGTGATTAGTAGGAAAGCTTCCACATGTAGCGACGCATGGTCAGCGGGTGCTGACGGGCCTCGGCGATCTGGTTGCCGTACTCGCGCATAACGGCGAGGTGCAGCAGCGGGTTGAAGTAGGTGACGACACTCGCGGGCACAGCGTCAGCCAGGCCGTAGTCCTTGGAGTCGATCAGAGCGACCTTGGCGCCCATGCGCTCAAGGAAGGTGAGGGCGCGGGCGTCCATCGGACGGGTAGCGCCATCGGACATGAGGAAGACGTAGGGCTTACCCTCGGTGGAAACCTCGAACGGGCCATGGAAGTACTCGCCGGTGTTGTAGGCAGCGGCGTCGATCCACTGCATCTCGGTGAACAGGAAGGCGGCGTTAGAGTAAGCCATCTTCTCGGAGGCACCGGAAGCCATGAAGTAGATCATCTTGTCGTCCTTGAAGTCCTCGGCGAACTTCTTGGCGAGCTTCTTGCAGTGCTGAGCGGCGTTCTCGCAGAGATCGAAGATGTTGGTGAGGCCGGTGATCATGTCCTCGTAGTGGTCATAGCCCTCGGTCTGCTGAAGGATCTCGAGAGCAAGAGCGATGGCATAGCCGGGCTTCTCGCACTTGGCAGCGTAGTTGGCGTGGAAGCCGTGAACGATAACGTGGTCGGCGTCGACGGTCAGAGCGGAGCCAGGCTTGTTGGTGAGGGAGACGACCGGGCAGTTGTGCTTCTTGGCGGTCTTGTTGGCCTCGACGGTCTCGGGCGTGGAGCCACCGAGGGAGCAAGTGATCACGAAGGTGTGCTCGTTGACCCAGGAAGGCGTATCGTAGTTGAACTCGTTAGCGGTGAAGATCTGAACGTTCAGCTTGTCCGTGTTGTTGGCCAGGAAGTACTTGGCGGGGTACAGGTCGGACATGGAAGCACCGCAGCCGACGAAAGCGACGCTGTGAATCTCGTGGTCGGACAGGACGTCAGCGACGATCTGCTTAGGGAGGTTAAGGTCGATCTCGTACATCTGACACATTCCTTTCGATTTTTGCGGCGCCACTTTGCCGGGCGCACGCAGGGTTACCGTGATTTGGACCGAATCGCCGGCCCGTTGAGGATGCGACAAAGGGACTGTCCTATTGTCACGTATAGGGATGGGAGCCTGCCTGGGGTATGGGATGTCAGGCAGGCCCCCGGGGGAAAGCGGTTAGACGCTTGGTCGCGACTAGGCCAGGATGCCGGCCGCGGAGAGGGCGATGCCGCCCACGATGGCGATCACGAGAAGCCAACCGGTGTTGACGTTCTTCTTGATGAGCCAGTACATAAGGCCGGTGAGGCCGAGGGAGATCATCTGGGGCATCATGCCGTCCAGGATGTCCTGGATCACGACGGTGCCCTCAGCGAACTGCAGCGGGGTGGTGGCGCCGATCAGCGTGGCGATCATGCCGCCCACGGACATAAGGCCCACGATGCCGCAGACATACATGAGCTTCTCCATGAGGTCGCCGCCCTGAAGCTTGCTCAGGTACTCGTGGCCACCCTGATAGCCCATCTTGGCTGCGAACCAAGTGATCAGCACGGAGGGCACGATGGAGATGAGCATGGCCAGGATCGGGCCCATGATGGAGCCCTGCTGAGCCAGCTGAACGCCCAGACCAAAGGCGATAACGCGGATGGTGCCCTGGAAGAAGGAGTCACCGATGCCGGAAAGCGGGCCCATGAGGGAGGTCTTGACCGCGTTGATCGAATCGGGGTCGAAGTTCTCGGGATCCTTGGCGTACTCCTCCTCCATGGAGGCGGCGAGGCCCAGGATGAAAGCGCTCGTCTGCGGGGTGCAGTTGTAGAACGCCATGTGACGGTGGTAAGCCTCTTTCTTAGCAGCGAGCTGCTTGGGGTCGGACTCATCCGGATAGAGGCGATCGAGCGTGGGGACCATACCGTAGAGGAAGCCCATGTTCATCTGACGCTCGTAGTTCCAAGAAGCCTGGATGGCCCAGGAGCGCCAGAAGAACTGGCTGACCTTCTTGTTCAGGGACACGTCCTTGGTTGCGGTTGCCATAGTGTGTTCCTCCTTAGTCTTCGTCGTCTTCGAGCGGATCGTAGTCGGAATCGACACCGGCGGCTGCATGGGAACCATTGAACTTGAAGCCCATGAAGACGACAGCCAGGCACACACCGATCAGAGCGACCGCGATGACGGACAGGTTGAGGTAAGCGGCGAGCAGGAAACCGATGAACAGGAACGGAGTCATGCCCTTCTTGATCATCATGGTGAGCAGTAGGGCCAAGCCGTAGGCGGTCATGATCTTGGTCGAAACGTTAAGACCAGTGGACAGCCACTCGGGAACCATGTTGACGATGGCCTGAACCAGGTCGGTGCCAACAAAGACGGCGAGGAAAATCGGCAGGAAGTACATGAGGGCGTACAGACCGGAGCCGGCGCAGATGTGCATACGGTAGGCGGTCTTGAACTTTCCGTTATCAATCGCGCTATCTGCCACATGGGTGAGGGCGGCGATGATGGAGCGGAACACGATGCCGAGGAGCTGACCCAGGACGGCGACCGGGATGGCGATCGTCATGGCGGTCTCGGCGGAAGCATCGGTCAGGCACGCAAAGGCAGCGGCCACGATGCCGCCCAGGACCATATCGGGCGGAACGGCGGCGCCGACCTGCACCAGGCCCATGGACACGAGCTCGACGGCGGCACCGACGGCAAGGCCGGTGGGCACATCGCCCAGCAGCAGACCGACGAGCGTAGCGCCAACGAGGGGCTGCTCGAAGTTAAGACGACCGAGCAGGCGGGAGTCCCACATGCAGAACACGCCGACGAGGCCGACGAGCACCGCACTGATGAACGTATTCATACCCTTCTCCTTTCAGTCAGGCAAAAGCCTGGTTGATTACAGCTTGGCGTCGATGTCGACGCTCTGATACGTAGGGGTCTGCTGGACGTAGAGCTTGATGCCCATGTCGAGCAGCTGGTTGACGTCGGCCTTCTGGTTGGCGTCGAGGAAGACGGAGCTGTCCTTGCCGCCGACCTGATCGGCACCGTCGTGGTTGGCGGTGGCGCCCAGGTTGATGGCGTCGAGCTTGTAGCCCTGGCAGAACTGCAGCATCTCGGCCGTGTTGCCAAAGACGAACATGACGCGCTCGCCGAGGGTGTTGAGCTTGTCCATCTTGGCGAGGGCACGCTCGACGGTGAAGACGTTCAGGCGCACGCCCTGGGGCTTGGCCAGCTTAAGAGCGCCCTTCTTGATGTCATCGTTGGCGGCAGCGTTGTCGACGACGATGATGCGCTCGGCCTGAACCTTGGTGGTCCAGGTAAAGACGACCTGGCCGTGCAGCAGACGGTAGTCAAGACGTGCGAGGACGATCTTGGCGGGACCGGAGCTGTGACGAGACGCCTTAGCCTTCTTGGCGGGAGCCGCGGCAGCCTCGACCGGTGCGTTGGGGTTGGTCAGACCGGTGCGGGCCTCGTTGATGAGGGCCGCGAGCTCGGCGCCCTTGACGGGGACGGGGCTCATAGCGAGCGTCAATGCCAGCGGAATGTTGAAACCACTGACAACCGTGAACTTCGTGCCGTTCTTGGAAAGCTCGACCATGCTGTTGTTGACCGAGCTGCCGAGCATATCGGTCAGCACATAGACGGTGTCGTCCGCGTTGAACGTGGCGATCATGGCGTCCACCTTGTTGGTGATGGGCTCCTTGTCGTCACGAGCAAGCGACACGACGTGGACGTTCGACACGTCGCCGAGAACCATCTCGAGCGTGTCTTTGGCGCCTGCGGCCAGGCCGCCATGAGATGCGAGAATGATCTGATTCATCTTGCCTCCTCCTTTTCGCTATGGTCATTATAACGTCTTATACGTTGCAGATATTGCTAATTAGTATAAAGACCGTTCGCGGATGAAAATCGACCGTTGACGGGTTTAACGCACTTGAAACGTTGGGGCTGGGTAGGTCGGCGCTGTCTTGGCGACGCCCGATCAGACGCCTCGCTCATCCTCTATCGCACGAAGTACCAGGGGCTTTCCTGCACGGTGGGCTCCAGCGCGATGCCGGTGCGTTCCTTAAACAGATCCATGTCCTGCGATTTCTCCGTCCACCACGCGTTGGGCTTAAAGGTCATGCTCTCAACGACATGACCGACAAACACACTGTTGCGCAGCTTGGAGAAGTCGGTGTTCATGATCAGGATGGACGCGAGCACCAGCACGATGCCCAGGACCTTGATCGCGCCGGCGGGCTCGGCGTAGATGCCAATGCCCACCAGTACGGTGACGACCGTCTCGAAAGACATTACGACGGGAACTTTCGATGTCTCGAGCCCCATGGACAGACCCTGCATATATAAGATATAGGCCACGGCTGTGGGGATGAGTCCAAAGCCAAGGAACAGCAGCAGCAGCTGCGGCGACATTGCCGCGGCGACATCCGGCCACGGAGCCGCGATAGCCGCCATAACCGCACCGCCAAAAACAAAGCCCCAAAACGTGACAGCCAGCGGGTGGACCGTCTTGGTTGCTATCCGGCTAAACACCGCGAGCGACGCACCACAAAAGCCCGCAATCACGCCCGACGTGACGCCCCAAACCGAAAAATGAAAACCGGAAAGGTCGCCATTGGTCACCGCAAGCACGCAGCCAACGATGTTAAAGACAATGGCAACGAGCTTGTTGGGGGTCACGTCCTCGCGATAAAGCACGCGGCCGAGCATGACGCCAAACACCGGCGAGGTGTAGAGCAGCACCGAGGCCGTGGACATGCCCACCTCGCCCATGCACTCGTAATAGCAGGTGTTGGCGGCGGCCAAACCGACGATACCGACAAGCGCGCAGGGAACAAGCTCTTTAGGGCTTGCCTTGAACAGGGCCAGCGGGCCCTGAGCCACGGTAGACCCCTCACCCGGACGGCAGCCCATAAACATCAGGACCGGCGCCAAGATAAGCGCTCCGACCAACAAGCGAAAGGCAGCCATGCTCTGGGACGAAACGCCCATGGCCGAGATGCCGTTTACAAAGATTCCGATGCTGCCCCACATAAGCGCGGCGATCAGCACCAGCACATAGCCCAGATTGCTTTTCTTCAACGCAGCCTCCTCGATATTGTTTCCAATATGTTTCACGCTACGTTATAGTCGTTATATACATTTTTCAAGACACAAATCGGCGAACGAGGAAATGATTCCCAGGAGTGTCCCCAAGTGCCGGCACAAAAGCATACTCATTGGGGACGTACTTAAATGACTAGTCGTTGGGGATGTTCCTGAATGACTAGTCATTTAAGTACGTCCCCAACGACTAAGGCACCGCTGGTTGAGCATAAGTCAGCGAGCGGGTCGCATTTGAGGCAAGGTGGTGTGAAACGAAAGGGCGCTGACCTTCTGGTCGCGCCCTTGAAGTTGAACGCCAGATTGTCCAAATGCGGCCCGCGCAGCGTCGAGCCGTTACGCCGTTCGGTAGAACGGCGTAACTAATACTCAAGCTTCCACATGTAGCGGCGCGTCATGTAGTCCTTGTGGGTGACGGCAGAGAGCGCACGCATGTACACGTTGTTGAGGATCGGCGCAAAGATCAGGTGGTTGAAGTACTCGCTCACGCTGTCCTTGATGTCGTTGAGGCCGAGCTCCTTGGCGTCGAGCTGATAGACGCGCTCGCCACCGTACTGGTTGACGAAGCGGATGCCGCGCTCATCGTTGCAGCGGCTGCGGCCGACGCTGATGAGCTGGAACAGCGAGGTACGCTTGTCCAGGATCTCGAAGGGGCCGTGGAAGAAGTCGCAGGTGTTGATGGTGCAGGAGTCGATCTGCAACATCTCCTGCACGTTGCAGATGCTAAAGACGTAGGCGGCACCAAAGAGCGGACCCTGAGCCATGACGTTGATGCAGGGCTTGTCGGCGTTCTGCTCGGCCCACTTGGCAGCAAGCGGACGAGTGTACTCGACGGCCTTGCGATAGATGGGGTCGACCAAGTCGAACGCGGCCATGGCGGTCTCGTACTCGGCATAGCCCTCGGTCTGCTGCGTAAGCTCCATGGCGATCATGGTCACGACGGCGGAGTTGGTACGGCCCATGCAGGACTCGTCGACGGCCAGGCTGTCGTACTGGATCTTGTAGTCGCAGACCTCGGTGAGGCCGGACTCGTCGACATAGATGGCGATGGTGCTGGCGCCGTGGTCCTTGGCGACCTGGGCGGCGACGATGGTCTCCTTGGTGCCGCGCATGGACACGACGACGGCCAGGGTGTTCTCGTTGACGTAGGCCGGGGTGGCGTGCACGAACTCGTTGCTGGTGTAGCTGGAGCTCACGACCTGCGTGGCCTCGTGCTCCATAAAGTACTGGGCAGGATAGTTGCCGCCGTTGGATCCGCCGGCGCCAATCCACACAACGCGCTTGATGCCGCCCTTGTCTGCCTTGTCAGCCAAAACCTGGGAGACGACATCCTTAACCTGTTCCTGAGTAGTCATCGTGCATCAGCCTTTCTTCTCGTTTGATGCTCATCACAGGCATACAAGTTACATACATGTTTTGGTAATGTCGACTAGTTGTATGCTATATTTGTCTTAGAAATTTTGCTGATGCGGTTTTCGATGACTAGCTACCAGCGGTTTTGTTATTGTATTGAATACATGCTCAATTAGATTCGCATACAGGTTAGATACAGGTTGATCGCATGAACGCTTCGTCTAAAAAGAAACTGGCCCAATACGAGCGCTTGGCGGGCATGCTTCGCGACCGCATTGCCTCCGGCACCTACGCACGCGGAGACAAGCTGCCGTCCGAAATGGAACTCATGGACGAATCGGGGCTGTCGCGCAGCACCGTGCGCCATGCCCTTAAGGTGCTCGTTGATGAGGGTCTGGTTCGAACCGAGCGCGGGCGCGGCGCCTTTGTGGCCGACACGCCGGCGCTCCACGAGAACAACCTGGTGTTTTCGAGCTATACGACGCAGGTCCAGGGTCAGGGCATGAAGCCCACCACGCGCACGGTGGACTCGGGCTTTACCAAGGCGGGCGGCAGCATAGCCAAGTTCTTTGATGCCGCCGTGGGCAGCAAGCTCGTCAAACTTGTCCGCCTGCGTTATCTGGACGATGCGCCGCTGTGCCTGGAGACCACCTATCTGCCGCCAAGCTTTGAGGCGCTCATCGATCGCGATATCAATGGTTCGCTCTACGCCACGCTGCGTCAAGAATTCCATCGCGCGCCGGCACAGGGGCACAAGACCTTTGAGGTGTGCTATGCCTCGCAAAAC
Organism: uncultured Collinsella sp.; assembly: GCA_958349325.1. Taxonomy (GTDB): domain Bacteria; phylum Actinomycetota; class Coriobacteriia; order Coriobacteriales; family Coriobacteriaceae; genus Collinsella. Next base: position 1,820 of record CATWCP010000039.1, on the reverse strand, counting down.
GAGGCGTTTTTGCTCAACGTTGAGCGCGGGCAGGCGCTGATCCTGATCACCGACTACGTCTACGACACCGACGGCCGCCCGCTCCATGTCTCCAAGCGCATCCAACGCACCGACCGCGCCAAATACACCGAGCCCATCGGCTAACCTGCCAAAATAAACCTGTCCCTAAATGGTAGGTTTGGGGAGGTCGGGGAACCAGGTTGGCTTGGGTTGGTTGGGCGTGCGCTCGGCTAGGACCAACTCCATCCAGCACATGTCGTACCAGCGGCCGAACTTTTGGGCGCAGCGGTCAAAAGCGCCGACCAGGCGATACCCCATATGGGCATGGAAATCCTGACTGTTGTGCGTCAGGTACTCGTCGTCCTTGTCGTGCGGCACGGCAATGAGCGCGCACATGTTGGTGATGCCCATCGCGATCAGACACTGCTTGAGCGCATCGTGCAGCTTGCGGCCCAACCCGCCGTGGCGCACGTCGCGCGCCAGGTAGATCGACGTCTCGACCGACCAGTCGTATGCCTCGCGGCTGTTAAGCGGACTCACGTAGGCATAGCCTACCGGACGCCCGTCCAGCTCCATCACCAGATACGGATAGCGCTTGAGCGTGCGCTCGATGCGCCCGGCGAACTCCTCAACGCTCGGCACCTCGTATTCGCAGGTAATCGCCGTCTGGCGCACATACGGCTCATAGATGGCAAGCAACGCCGGCGCGTCTTCGGGCGTCGCCAGGCGAATCGTCGGCTCGGACATCTCGGGCATGCAGCCCCTCCCCCTCAAAAGCAAAGGCCGCCCTGCGCCAAACCCAGCGCAAGGCGGCCCCTCGTCATTACATCAGACTACAGGACAGCCGCCAGCGCGTCGATGTCCTCCTGCGTCGTGGCCCAGCTGGTGCAAAAACGCACCACCGTGTGGGTATCGTCGTACTTTTCCCAGTACTCGATCGCCGCATGCTCGCGAGTGCGGGCCATGTCCTCGTTGGGCAGAATCACAAACTGCTGGTTTGTGGGCGTCTCCAAGAAGAACTGGTAGCCGCGCTCGTGCAGCACGCGACGAAGCGCCTGCGCGGTCTCAATCGCCTGGCGACCAATCTCAAAATACAGGCCATCGGTAAAAAGAGCCTCAAACTGCACGCCCGTGAGGCGGCCCTTGGCCAGCAACGCGCCGTGCTGCTTAATGCGCGGAATGGGATGCGCCGGGGCGTGCATGCCGCAAAACACCACGGCCTCGCCGCACAGAGCGCCGCACTTGGTGCCGCCGATGTAGAACACGTCGCACAGCTGCGCCAGCTCGGGCAGGGTAATGTCGCACTCATCGGCCGCCAGCGCATAGGCCAGGCGAGCACCGTCCACAAACAGCGGAATCTCGCGCTTCTGGCACACTGCGTGAATCGCCGCGAGCTCGGCCTTGGAGTACAGCGTGCCATACTCGGTCGATAGGCTCACGTACACGGCGCCCGGAAACACCATGTGCTCGTAGCTCTCGTTTTCGTAGAACACCTGGATATAGTTCTCGAGGTCCTCGGCGTGCATCTTGCCCTCGTAGCCGGGGATAGTGAGCACCTTGTGGCCGCCAAACTCGATGGCGCCCGCCTCGTGGCAGGCGACGTGGCCAGTCTCGGCAGCAACGACGCCCTCGTACGGCGCGAGCAGCATGTCGATCACCGTCGCGTTGGCCTGCGTGCCGCCCACCAGCAAAAACACGTCGGCATCGGGGGCCTGGCAGGCCTCGCGGATAAGCTGCTTGGCACGCTCGGTGTGCGCATCGGTACCGTAGCCGGGCTGCGGCTCCATATTGGTGTCGACGAGCGCCTGCAGCACTGCCGG
>CATWCP010000038.1 GCA_958349325.1 uncultured Collinsella sp. | reverse complement strand
GTCACGATGGTCGCCAACTCCAGCCCGCGCTATGATCTGCACTTGATGAACGCCATTGGTGCCTCCGTTACCTGCAGCAATGGCTTTGTGTACGCCTTCAATATCCTCATTCAGATGGGTGCCCTGCCGCAGGTTACGTACTTTGAATCGCCTCGTCGCGATACCTTCGATAGCCTTGAGGCGGGCGTGGCAGATTTTTCCCGTATGCTCGAGCATGGCAACGAGGATAAGATCGACCGCCTGCGCGACTACATCGCTCAACACATGATTGAGAACCCCCATGCCGGTGAGCCGGGCTCCAAGGGCGTGCCGCAGGGGCGCTATATGCTCGATCATGTCCGCAAGGTTCGTTGGGCGTTTATTGCATGGGAGCCGGTCTCTGCGCCCAGCTCATAGCCTGCCCGCAGCCCGCACCGCCCACTCACTCGGCATCCGCATTCTTTTTGAACTGGGAAAACGCGCTCCACACCGCGCCGTTCCTGCGCTATCGTGGGACAGCTCACGTAGATTAAGGCCCCGTTGCGGGGCGCCCCATACATAGAAAGCGAGAACCCATGGCACTGACAGGAGCACAGGTCAAGCAGCTTCGCAGCATGGCCCATCACCTCAACCCCGCCATCATCATCGGCAAGTCCGACGTCAACGAGGGCACCGTCGAGCAGACGGTCGCCTATCTGGAGAAGCACGAGCTCGTTAAGTGCTCCGTGCTCGATGGCTCCAGCCTTTCCGCCCGCGAGGCCGCCGAGGAGCTCGCCGAGCGTTGCCACGCCGAGGTCGTCCAGGTCATCGGCCGCAAGTTCTCGCTGTATCGCGAGTCCTCGCGCAAGAACATCGAGAAGATCAAGCTCGTCTAAGAGTCAATGATCCAGCGAGCCGACACATAGCAAGCTTACGGGTGCCCGAATACTTCGGGCGCCCGTTTTTTATCGCTCGACCAGCACGCGATTGAGCCGCCCCTCCACCAAGCGCTCGTATAGACGCCGCGTCTCGGGCTCGGGCACGCCATTGACCTGCTCCCTCAAATGGTGCATATGCCCGCTGTACAGCTCGACGATATCGCGCCGCCGCCCCGCCGCACTGTAGACGCGCATGGCACAGCGCACCATATCCTCGCGCGCCGTTTCCTGCCGAAGCCCCGACTCCGCCAGCCAAATCGCCGACTGCAGGTCGTTTTCTTCTAGAGCGGCATTTGCCCCCTTAATCATGCAATCGATGTACTTTGACTGCATAATGCGTCTCATACGCAAAAAGTAGGTGGGATTACAGCCATTGGGAACATACAGCGGTCCGGCATAAAGCTGCTCAATCTTAAGACACAGCTCAACTAAATGGGGCCCGCGCGCACCCGTGCGATTTCCCAAAACCTCGCGGCTTATCTGGTCAAACAGCCGTACATCAGTCTTGACGTAGTCGCCGTTGAGTCCGATGCATTCATTTTGGATGAGCACACACGACTTGCCGTCTGGCGTCGGGCCCAAAGCCGACCGCAAGCGCGATATCGTCGAGTACAGGTTGTTGCGGGCGCTATTGAACTCGGCATGGGGCCACAGCTCCATGGCCAGCGTCTCACGATCGACGAGCGCATCCATGCCCAGCGCAAGCCGCTCGGCAAGTGTCGCTGCCTTCTTGCGGCGCCACATTTTATCCGTGATGGGAAACCCGTCGCGCTCGGCGCGAAACGCACCAAACATGCGAATCTCGATATGGTCGATGGTATCAACGGCTTCAACCTCGCCGGCCTGGAACAGGCGCTCGCCCTCCCCTTCCAAATCGTCGCGCAGCGAGTACCGCGACAGCTCGCGCACGGGAAGCTTCTTGCGTATCCTGCCCGCCGGCTCGCCCAGACAATGCATGGCAAGGCGCGCAAAGAGCCGATACGATGGTTCTAGAATCCCCGCACGATTCATGGACATCCAGGCCGCAAGGTCGCTGTCTCGGCCTGCACAGGCCAAATGCAGCGCCACCATCCAGGCCTCCGCTCCACCAACCTGCGTCTGGCTTATATCGAGCAACTCCGCTTCCTCGCGTACCGAAACCATCGAGGTGTTACGCAGATATGCCGCGCGCTCCAGCAGCAATGCGTTATCGCGCATGTACGCAATCGACTCCTCGGCAAGTTTGAGCACTTGGACCGCACGGAACTTTGCATTAACCGGCCGTCCCTCTGCCAGCGACTGCCAGCCTTCTAGCAACAGACCAAACAGCTGAATCTGGTTGTCGCGCATGCGCACGGCAAAACGATCGAGCTCGTTGAACGCCGCGTCGTCGGTTACCGGCAAGCCGGAAAGGAGCCGCCGTGCCGCCAGCACCATGCGCACCCAGATAGCCATCGCCTTAAGCCCACGTACGTCGAGCGCCTCCCGCACCACCGTCATCTCGTCGTCGCGCTCGTCGGTTCCCGCAAACGACCCGTCAAAGAGCTCCACCAGCATGCTATCGGCCCGTATAACAATCCCCGCGATGTCGAGCTCGCAGTCGTAGGCCTTGCTCGTTTTGAGCTGTTGTAGAACGCCGCCGTCATCTCCCCGCTCGGTCAGACAGCGCTTGACCTCGATATGCGCAGACAACATATCGAGTGCGGTATGGAATGTCTCGATTTCTGGCACGGCCAGGTTCGTAGGAAGCCCAAGCCCGTTGTCCCCATAGCAAACTGCCGTCAGTGTCTGGGCCACCCTCCATGAAACAGGGTCTATTTCGCTGGCCGCCCGTTCGCCCCCTCGCTCGATAACCGATGCCATATAGCGAGCGAGCTTTGTATTGGACACGCTGACCGCTGCCAGATATACGCCAAGCGCCTCGGCAGGCGTTGGCTCTGGAGCCGGATCGTCGGCATCGATTGTGCCCAGCGCTGCTCGGCAGATATCGGCCCCGTGCCCCGTCAGAGCAAGATCGACCCCATACTGTCCAGCAAGTTCAAGGACCGCTTCACGGTCCAAAAAGGCGTCCGCCAGGCCCATCGCCGCATCGCATCGGCCCGCCTTAAGCAAAATCCGGGCCGCCCTCGGAACAAGTTCGGGGCGAACCTCGGCCACCAACTTACGCAAGCGCAAGCGTCCGTTATCCTCCGTGCCCAGACACGTAAAACTCCGCTCAGCGGGATCCAAGCCAAAGATCGGGTAGTCGCGTACAAAGTAGGACTGGTCGACCATCGACAGCCTCACCCCGCAAGCCTCGAGTTCTGCGATATTGCCCTCGCCCATCAAAACCATGAGACATGCCACGCAAAACAGCGCATTATTGTCGAGTGAAGCCAGATCGGCAAGTGCCGCGCCATACACGTTGACAATCTCGTTTTCGAGCAGGCCGGCTACGTCACCTTGGCCATACAGACCTGTCTGCAATGCCGAAACGAGCTCGGGCACGCCCTGCGTGAGCTGATAAAAGTCGAGCGATGTGCTGATCGAAAACGCCGATGCCCACGCCGAATACTCATAGGCATGCACCTTGAGCATCTGCGCATTGATCTTAACCGAATCGCCCAGCCCATGAATCAGCTGACGATTTGAAGGACGGCAGGAGATAAAGACCCCTACCCCCATAGCGCGCAGGCCGCGAATCCTGTCGATGAGGTCTTCGGTATCGTGCTGATCAAGGTTTGGCACATTATCAATCGCGATAAGGGAGTGCGGTTTGTCTTTGAGTTCTTCGGTAACCACCTCGAGCTGCATAAACACCTCGCGCCCAATGGCACGATCGGCCTCGATAATCCGCACGGGGCCTCGCGTCGGGTCGCATTTAACCTCATGGGTGTACTGCAGCAGCACCGAGGTCTTCCCAAACCCGTCGGGCGCATAAAGAACCACGATGCCGGCCTTTCGGCCCTTGGCGATAAGCTCATTCATCAAGCGTTCGCGTCGCACCATATAGCCTCCGCGCAGCGGCATCAGCTCGAGGTCGTCTATACCGCTCAAATCGTTTACCATGCCCGCTCCTCAACTCGACCGTATGGACACTGTAGCCGCAAGACCATACAAGCCGCGCTATGAATAGAGCGACCTTGTGTTTTAGGTTGTCTTTTGGTACGCAAGCGGCAAGTTTTTGTACAGCGAGGGCCGATTGTTATTAATCCCCCGACTAATCGGTCTTTAAGCAGGTAAATGAGCTTGTCAGCTTGTCCCATCTAAGCGGCAGTGTAACGCAGATGAACAAGGTTCAGCCATGTCATTCAACTCGCCTAGCACCCGCTACCGTCTACGACCTTCTAGTGGCATTTTTGCATAGAATCTGGTATGGAATGAATCAAGCTGTTAAGCATCCGGCATTCGTCAAGCTTGCGGCAAGATTTTGGTCAAGTGGGTAAAAAGGGATAGCAAAAAGGCCCCCGCAAAGCGGAGGCCTTAGGCAAGGCTATGTCGAGCTGCAGGATTCGCGCTACTCGCAGAGCGAAAGGGCGGCCTCATCGGCAACGACAACGCAGTTGGTGTGCAGCTGCAGGATCGAAGCCGGGCACTCGGGCGTAACCGGACCATAGCACATGTCATGCACGGCCTGAGCCTTGGCCTCGCCGTTGGCGACGACCAGGATCATGCGGGCATACATGATGGTCTGGGTACCCATGGTGTAGGCCTGACGGGGAACATCGTCGATGCTGTCGAACAGGCGGCTGTTGGCCTGAATGGTGCTCTCGGTGAGGTCGACGCAGTGCGTGCCCTTGGAGAAGTGGTCATCGGGCTCGTTGAAGCCGATGTGGCCGTTGTTGCCAATACCGAGCAGCTGCAGATCCGGGTAACCGGCCTCGGCGACGATCTTGTCGTACTCAGAGCAGGCAGCGGCGGCGTCGGGGTTGGAGCCATCGGGCACATGCGTGTTGTTAAGGTCGATGTTGATGTGATCGAAGAAGTTCTCACGCATGAAGTAGTGATAGCTCTGGGGATCGTCGTGCGAAAGGCCGCGATACTCGTCCAGGTTGTAGGTGCTGACCTCGGCAAAGTCGACGTCGCCCTTCTTGTACCAAGCAGCGAGCTGCTTGTAGGCACCGATCGGGGTGGAGCCGGTGGCAAGGCCCAGCACACAGTCGGGCTTGAGGATAACCTGGGCCGAGATGATATTAGCGGCCTTGCGGCTCATATCCTCGTAGTCTTTAGCTTTAATGATCTTCATTACGCGTCCTTTCTCGTACAAGAGAGGCAAGGCTCCCTTACAAGCACTTGCCCGCGGCCCGCGTCGGCCGCAACCAACGTGTGCGGCCACCAGGGCGAGGTCGCGTAATGTATGTGTCTCGTGTCTAGCCGCGTCGAGGCCCCTGCCCGTCCACGGTGACCCAAAGCTGTTTAGCCTCGGACGTTTCCCATCTTGCCACGGAGGGCGTCCTCTTTCAAGGGCGCCCTCCGTAAACGTGTTTGAATTGTAGGCTAATGGCCACGTGCACTTGCTAGCGCTCGCGAGCAACGATGAGCTGGTCCATCTCTTCGACATGCACACCAACGGAGCCCTTGATACTCGAGAACTCAACGGAGTTGCATACCAAGATGGGAACCGTCACATCGTAGCCCTCGGCAGCAATTGCCTCGCGATCGAACTCAATGAGTACATCGCCCTTATGGACGATGTCACCCACTTGCGCATGTACGGTAAAGTGCTTGCCCTCGAGCTGAACAGTGTCCAAACCAACGTGGATGAGCACGTCCAAGCCATCGACCGTGTTAAGCGCAACGGCGTGTCCCGTGGGAAAAATAGCCTCGACCTTGGCATCAGCCGGCGCGATCACGCGCGTTCCGGTGGGCTGAATCGCCACGCCCTGGCCCAAAAGGCCGGTGGCAAACGTCTGGTCGTTTACCTCGGAAAGCGGAATGACGTCGCCCGAGATGGGAGCATCCAGCGTAAGGACTCGACCACGCATACCAAAAGACCTTAGGACTTTAGTGAACATGCTCCCCCTCGGACATACCGATCAATCAAAATAACCTTAACAGTTTACCACTTGGCAACGGTTTTTGACCATTAGGGAAGTTCGCGCTTGACAACCTCGACGATGTCGTCGACAACGCGCTGGGTCAACTCATGCGTCTCGGCCTCGGCCATCACGCGGACCAGCGGCTCGGTACCGCTCGGGCGCACCAGAATGCGGCCACGGCCGTCAAGCTCCTTCTCGGCAGCAGCGACGGCATCCCAGATGGGCTGGCAATCGTCCAGACCAGCCTTGTTGTCGGAATGCACGTTGACGAGCACCTGCGGGTACTTCTTCATGATGCCGGAAAGATCGGTGAGGGTACGACCGGTGCGCTTGAGCACGGCCAGCAGCTGCAGAGCCGTCACCAAGCCGTCACCGGTGGTGTTGTGCTCCAGGAAGATGATGTGGCCGGACTGTTCGCCGCCGATGACGGCGCCGTCCGCGAGCATACGCTCAAGAACATAACGGTCGCCCACGGCGGTCTGAACCATCTCGAAGCCCTGCTCCTTCATAGCGATGGAGAAGCCCAGGTTGCACATGACGGTCGAGACGATCTCGGAGTTGGCGAGCTTGCCGCGAGCGGCGAGGTCAGAACCGCAGATAGCCAGGATGTAGTCACCATCGATCTCATTGCCCTCGCTGTCCACGAACAGCACGCGGTCGGCGTCGCCGTCGTGGGCCAGACCGATGTCAGCATGGGTGCGCAGCACGAGCTCGCGCAGGGGCTCGAGGTGCGTAGAGCCGCACTCGACGTTGATGTCGGTGCCGCAATAATCGGTGTTGATGGCATGGACCGTAGCACCCAGGCGCTGCAGCGCGGCGGGCGTGGTCTGGCAAGAAGCACCGTGGCCGCAGTCGACGGCAACGACCAGGCCGTCGAGCCTCAGGCCATCAAGCGTATCGATGGCGTGGTCGACGTATGCCTTGCGAGCGTCCTTCATCTTGATGATGTGGCCCACGCCGGCACCGGTCGGCAGCGTGTCGGCAGCCATGGCTTCCTCGGACATGACCCAGGCGCTGATCTCTTCCTCGACAGCATCGGGAAGCTTCATGCCCTTGCGGCTAAAGAACTTGATGCCGTTGAACTCCGGCGGATTATGCGAAGCGGAGATGACGATGCCGCCATCGAGCTCGTTTTGGACGGTGAGCAGCGCCACGGCCGGCGTAGGAATGACGCCGCAGCAGTGCGGGCGGCCGCCCTCGGCCATAATGCCGGCGGTCAGAGCGCTCTCGAGCATAGTGCCCGAAAGGCGCGTGTCACGGCCGATGCAGATGTCCGGACCAAGAAACTTGGTCGCCGCGCGGCCCAGGCGAAACGCGAGGTCGCACGAAAGATCGGCGTTGGCGACGCCACGAACGCCGTCGGTACCGAAGATGTTCTGGGGCATAGGATCGCTCCTTCCCTAGCAGGCGATATGCAACCGCCCGCCCTAGTCGAAAAAGAAAAGCGGGACCCGCCGAGGAATCGGCAGGCCCCGCTTGTACATTGTATCTCGAAAGGAGATAAAACCTTAGCGCTTGGAGAACTGGGGAGCGCGGCGGGCCTTCTTGAGGCCGTACTTCTTGCGCTCGACCACGCGAGCATCGCGCGTAAGGAAACCGGCCTTCTTGAGGTCAGCACGGTAGTCGCCAGCGTTCAGAAGAGCGCGAGCGATGCCCAGGCGCAGAGCGCCGGACTGACCGGAGATGCCGCCGCCATCGCACAGAGCGATAACGTCGAACTGACCGGCGGTGTCGGTCACCTTGAAGGGAGCAAGGGCGTTCTCAACGAGCTGATGACGGCCGAAATACTGCTCGGCGTCACGCTTGTTGATGGTCACCTTGCCGGTGCCGGGGACGAGACGGACGCGGGCGACGGCGTTCTTACGACGGCCGGTACCCTGGTAGACAACGGTGTTCTCAGCCATCTTTAAGCCTCCAGCTCAATCTTCGTGGGGTTCTGGGCAGCATGCGGATGCTCGGCACCAGCGTAGACCTTAAGCTTGGTCATCTGGGCACGGCCGAGGGTGGTCTTGGGCAGCATACCGCGAACGGCTCGCTCGATGACCTTCTCCGGGTGCTTCTCCATAGCCTGGCGGAAGCTCTCAGCCTTGAGGCCGCCGTTGTAGCCGCTGTGGCGATAATAGGTCTTCGTGTCGGCCTTGTTACCGGTAAGCTGGACCTTATCGGCGTTGATGACGACAACGAAGTCGCCGCAGTCGCTGTTGGGCGTGAACTGGGGCTTGTTCTTACCGCGCAGGATCATTGCGATCTGGGTGGCAAGACGGCCCAGGACAGCACCATCGGCGTCGACGAGAACCCAGTTGCGCTGGACCTCGCCCTGCTTGGCGTAGTGAGTCGATTTCGAAATCACTTAGACTCCTCCATGTACAGTACGTGTTGTTACAGAGATTCACGGGGCTCTGCAAGTAACCCGTCCATATTACCCCGCTCGTCGCCCGAGTCAACAGGTATTTTGGCTCCGACCAGAGTTTCTGCACATGTCATCCACGAGCCGTGATTTTCCAGCTCTTTAGCTGTTGTCATTTTTTGAGGGTTCGCCGTCGCTAGCGCTCAACGAACTCTTGGATTTCCGCGAGCAGGCGCTTTGCCTCCTGACGGCCCTGGATATACAGGTCCAGAAGCTTTGCCGAATCGTGCTCGACATGGCCGACCTCGACCGGCTTTTGCGGAGCGACGACCAACGCACGGCCCTCGCGCTCATACTTCCACAGGTGCATGCGCTGGATGTTGTAACGGTCGTGGCGCGTCTCGATTCCCTCGAGCAGATAGGGGTAGTCGGCATAGCGGGCGCGCGCGGCAGGCATAAACTCGTAGGGCTTTTTCTCGTACGAGCGGTCCTGCGTGACGATGACGACCGCACGGTCGAAGCCCGCCTCCTCCAGCACGTGCTCGATGGGGATCGAATCGGCTACGCCACCGTCGACGTATTTGTGCCCGTCAATCTCGACCGGCGGCGTCACCAGCGGCAGCGAGGTCGAGGCGCGCACGGCGTCGAGGTCGAGCACGGCGCTTTTGACCGGGAGGTACGTGGCGGTTCCAAAGAGCATGTCCGTCGCGACGGCGTACATCTCGATGGGGTTCGCGTCGAACGTCTCGTTGTCAAAGGGATCCAGCCGGTCCTGGACATCGTTGAAGATAAAGTCGTAACCCACAATAGAGCCCGTGGACGCAAACGATGCGGCGCCCATGAAGCGGCTGTCGTTGCAGAAAGCCAGGTTGATGCGGTTGGCACGGCCGATCTGGTGCGACTTGTAGTTCACGCCGTTGAGGGCGCCGGCCGATACACCATATACCGCCGGAATCTCGACGCCGGCCTCCATGAGAACGTCGAGCACGCCCGCGGTAAACTGCCCGCGAAAACTACCGCCCTCCAGGACGAGCGCGACCTTGCCGGCGTTCTTTGCCTTATCTTCTGCAGTCATATTGACCTCCTGCGATTGCGTTTTGGC
>CATWCP010000037.1 GCA_958349325.1 uncultured Collinsella sp. | reverse complement strand
GAGGACGATAACCAGTACCTGGACATCAACACCCTCAAGGGCGACCCCAACGACGGAGACGACGAGTAGCGAGGACTGAAGGCGGCCGCAAGATCCCGCATCCAGCACCGGCTTCTAAGTGCTGTTTTGTCATCCAGCTACACTTTTCCGGATAATTTGCCTATTGAATTTGACACTTTTCCGAAGTTTTAAGGTGCCTATTTCAACACTTTTCCGGATGAAAGCCGAATAATCACTTGGGAACCAACGCCGTTCACGCGTCATTTCGCAGGCGGCGCTTGATTTCTGTCCGTACACGTTGATAGACTTCCTCTTGCCCGCAAGGAGCGGGCGCGTTTTATCCAGAGTCGGGGTAGAGAGTTGGCTCCACGATCCCGACGCCAACCGGCCAAGAGGCACGGTGGCCCTGCCAACATCGATGAAAGGAGTCCGTATGGACAATTTCTCCGTGCGCAGTGAGCGCAACTTCCACAACCTGGCAGCCAAGCCAAAACGAATGCATCTTCTGGACGAGCCGAGCGGCTATGCCTCGGCCATGGTCAAGAACAGCCTCTCCCACCAGATGCGCTTTACCGTGCAGGTGCTCGAGGAAGAGCTCTGCGCCGCCGGCGACCCGCACGTGCTGCAGATCAAGCTGCTCGGAGATGACCCTCGTGAGCCGTCCAGATGGATGCTCTTCGCCGACAGCGTGTGCGTTGCGGACGGATCCGGCGCCTTTGCCCGCGAGTGCTTCTGCGAGGGCGCCGAGGTGTTTTTGGATCTGTGCCACGACGCCGTCGAGGCTGCCGAGCTGCGCCAGTGGAGTCAAAGGGAGTACGAGCTGCTGAGTGCCGTGCGCGGGATTGCAATGATTTAGAAACAGAGCGGTGGCGTTATCGAACTGTCGACGCCGCCGCCTCCCCAACGCCCGTCGTGCTCAACGATCAGATCGACCTCAAGGCTCTTCTCATCTCGGAAATAATGAACACTGTTGTCGACACCGCCGTAGGTGGAAAGGAACACGCGCACGTCGCGCAGGATGAGATTCTCAAAGAGCATCCCCAGCGTTTGCATATCGCCAAGCAGCCGCTCAGGGGTAGCCCCCAGCAACGCCGCCGCAAGTGACGGGTCACAGAAGTAGCGCTTGGGGCGCACGCGAACGCGGGCCTTCGAGCGCACATACTGGCCTGCTCTCTCGCGCAAGCTCGTCCGAAAACCCAAGGTTTGCAGGTCACCGCTCCTGCAGCACCAGCGGGCGACGTCATCCTGCGAAATTACGCCATTCTCAATGCAGTTTTTACGCCGTTTTCATTGTAGGTTTTACGCTCGGCATCCTTGGCGCGGCGCTTGCTCAACCACCGGACCAGCGAATTGCCCGGATTCTGGGACGTGCTTTCCGCTCCAGGCCTCTACCGGAAAATGCGTCCCACTCTGAGGCCGAAATCTGGGACGCGCTTTCCGCCAAAGGGAAAGCGCGTCCCATTCCGAGCATCACATCAGAGCGCGCTTGGTTATCTCCGCTCGCACATCTCGGCAAACGAGATCAGCTTGACGTCTCCCCTGCTCTCCGCGGCATCCCGACATCCCTGCGTAAAGCCGCTTTTTGAGAATAGTGCATAGCTTTTTCGTTGCCGTCTAAAGAGCTCGCTTCGGTGCACGAGCTTTTGCAGCACGTCTTCGCCCACCGGTTCATTGCGCCATTTGCACTCCGCAAACAGAGCAGTGCCCTCGCCATCGTCAACAATTAAGTCGATTTCTTCCTGCGTATGCGTGCGATTATCCGTCCCCCACCAGCGCCCGACGCTCGCCGGAACCACGTCGAGCCGGCCCGCGCGCGCGAGTTCGTACACGTATTGTCTGCATATAAGCTCAAAGACCGTACCCATGTAATCCGATACGTGCGGCTCAATGCGCTTATACGCCATCTCGGCCATGTCGTTTTGAATCAGCCCGATGTTCTGCGGAACAAACTTGTACCAGAACCTAAACATCTGGTCGCTCAGCAGATACACGGCTCGCTTATTGCTCGTCTCGTTTAGGGGCAGCTCGCGCTCGACAATCCCAAGCGACGCCAGCTTATCCACATAGCTCTTTACGTTGCTCGCAGGGATTCCCGTAGAGCTCGCAATCTCCGAGATCCTCGAGCGCCCCTGAGCAATTGCTTGCACAATCGCATCATATTGCTCGGGATTGCGGCACTCTTGCAACAGCAGGTTACTCGGCTCCTCAAAGAGATAGCCCGTAGGAGTAAGAAAAAGACGTTTGATGTTGTCCTTGAGCGATACGGCAGGATCGACTTTCTCGATATATGCAGGAATGCCGCCCGTCACGCCATAGCAAACTGCAGCGTCTTCGCGACCCATGCTCTGCCACAACCCGAGGGTCGTCGTAAAATCGAGCGGCATAATCTTAAACTGGGCCGTACGCCTACCGTATAGTGGGCTCTCGTAGCCCAACACCTGTTCCTCCATAAACGAAAGAGACGAGCCGCATAGGATCAGCATTAGCCTGGTCTCTTTGTATAAGTGGTCGATCTTGTCTTGCAGCAACGAGCTGATTTCGGGATTCGATTGGGCGAGATAGGGATACTCGTCAATCACGACAACCAAACGTTCCGTGCGAGCCATGGTGGCCAATGCATCGAACGCTTCGTCAAAACTACGAAACGACACGCCTGCAGCACCAACCGAGCCTGCAAGTATCGCCTGGCTAAAGCCGTGCAGGTTTGCCTCCGCATTGGTACGACGAGCTTGAAAGTAAATAGCCTTCTTGCCTTGGATGAACTCTGTGATAAGGCGCGTTTTACCCACACGACGGCGGCCGTAAATCACAGGCATCTCAAAGGAGTCCGTGCCATACAGTCGATTGAGCTCGGACATTTCCGCTGTTCTTCCGACAAACATAGACCATCCTTCCTTTACGTTATAGCTAGCTATATTATACCTTCCTATAATATAGCTAGCTATAACTTAATTCGACAAGCGGAGCACGAAAAGGGGCGGTACACCCCCGCACGTGGACCGTTCCGGAAACTGTATCCCGTTCTGGAGCCAAAAACTGGGCCGTAGTTTCCGCCAAGCATGCCATCCGGAAAGCACGTCCCATTCCGAGTGGCAATTCCGGGTCACAGTTTCCGCTCCAAACAAAAGGCTCCGGCTCGCGATGGGGCCGGGGCCAAAGGCGCAGCATATACAGTTGATGTTGAGCGCGAACAGCCCATCAGCAATGGTCGTCCGCGCCCCACCCTACCCGCGGTTGCGAACGCGGCTGTAGGGCGTATCCACCATGGGCAGATCGGGACGCAGCTTGCCGTCAAATGCGCGATAGGCGTTCTGTACGGCGGGCGCCGTGGGAATCGTTGCGATCTCGCCGATGCCCTTGCCGCCGTATGCCACGGGCAGCAGCTCGTCCTTCTCCACGTAGATGGCATGGATATCCGGGATCTCGGGTGCACGGAACAACCCGAGCGTACCGTACCTTGCCTGGGGCACGCAGTCCTTGAGCGGCCAGTCCTCAGTAAGCGCATAGCCCATACCCATGAGCACGCCGCCTTCGATCTGACCCTGGATGGAGATGGGGTTGACCACCTTGCCGGAATCGTGCGCGGCATAGACCTCGCTCACGCGGCCGTCATCATCCAAAATGACCACATGCGTGGCAAAGCCGTAGCAGATGTGGCTCTTGGGGTTGGGAACATCCGCACCCAGCTTGTCGGTCGGCTCCAGGTACACGTAGCCAAACTCGCATCCCTCGAGTGCCTTGATGGCGGCCGCGGGATCCTGAGGATGCATACCCTGGCCGGCGACGAGTTCCTGTGTACGCAGCTGATAGGCGTGACCGTCGTCGTACTCGATCTTGACGCCGTCGCCATGCGCACTCACGGGAGCATCGGGCGCGGGCTTGCCGGCCTCGATGTCAAGCATGGCATCGCGCAGCAGGAAGGCGGCGCCGCGCACGGCCTCGCCGGTCACGACCGTCTGACGCGAACCAGACGTGGTGCCGGAGTCGGGAGCGTTCTCGGTGGAGCACTCGCCGTTGGCGATGCAGCTCAGCGGCAGGCCGCATGCCTCGGCAACGTCCTGCAAAAAGACGGTGTTGCAGCCCTGGCCGATGTCGGACGTGGCGGCATAGACCACGGCCACGCCGTTCTCGATGCGGATCTTGCAGCGGCCGGCATCGGGCAGGCCCACGCCCACGCCGGCGTTCTTCATGGCGCAGGCGATACCGGCGTGTCCGGGATGCGCATAGTAGGCATCCTTGACCTCGAGCAGCGTCTCCTTCAGCGCCGTGGAGCAATCGGCGATCTGGCCGTTGGGCAAAACCTCACCCGGCTCGATGGCATTACGGTAACGAATCTCCCACGGATCCAGGCCGACCTTCTCTGCCAGCAGGTCGATCAGGCTCTCGAGCGCAAACTCGGACTGGCAAACGCCAAAGCCGCGGTACGCGCCGGCGGGCGGGTTGTTGGTGTAGTAGCCAAAACCGCGAATGTCGGTGTTCTGGTACTTGTAGGGGCCGACGGCATGCGTGCAGGCGCGCTCGAGCACCGGGCCGCACAGCGACGCGTAGGCGCCGGTGTCAAAGTTGATCTCGCAGTCCAGACCGGTAAAGTTGCCCTCGGCGTCGCAGCCCAGCGTAAAGGTACCGTCCATGGCATGGCGCTTGGGATGGAAAGCGAGCGACTCGGCACGCGTGAGCTTGCACTTCACAGGACGCTGGAACTTATATGCGGCGAGCGCGGCCAGGTGCTGGATGGACACGTCCTCCTTACCGCCAAAGCCGCCACCCACGAGCATGGTCTCGACGACCACGCGCTCGGGTTCGCTATCCCAGCCAAACATGTGGGCGCACTCTTTGCGTGTGTCGTAGGCACCCTGGTCGGTCGACTGCACCTTGACGCCGTTCTTGTACGGGAAGGCGACAGCGCACTCGGGCTCCAAGAAGGCATGCTCGGTAAAGGGCGTGGTAAAGCGCTGCGTCACGGTAAACGCGCTCTCTGCCAGCGCCTTGGCGGCGTCACCGCGCGTCACGTGACGGCTCTGGCACACGTTGTCCTTGAGCTCCACCGTGTTGCCAAAGGCAAAGAAGCTGTCGTGCAGGCGCGGGGCGTCGGCAGACCTGGCCTCGGCGATGTTGCGCACGGGCTCCAGCGGCTCGTAATCAATCTTTACGAGCTTCTTGGCCTTCTCGAGCGTCGCCTCGTCCTCGGCAACCACCAGTACAATGGCATCGCCCACGCAGCGGGTGATATCGCCCTGGGCGATCATGACGTCCCAGTCCTGGATAAGGTGGCCGACCTGGTTGACCGGCACGTCCTCGGCGCGCAGAATGCCCACCACACCGGGCAGGGCCTCGGCCTTGGAGGTATCGATGGAGAGCACGCGGGCGCGCGGATACTTGGAGCGCACGGCGCTGGCGTAGGTCAGACCCGGCTGATCGAGCTCGTCGATGTCGTCGGGATACTTGCCCTCGCCGAGCACCTTCTTGCGCACGTCGATACGGAAGGCGCGCTTGCCCACGCCGTAGTCGTCGCCGCGCTCCAGGTCTTCGTCGATCTGCTTTTCGCCGCGGAGCACCGCAGCGGCCAGCGAGATGCCCTCGATAATCTTTTTGTAGCCGGTGCAACGGCAGACGTTACCGCGAATGGCGTATTTGATCTGCTCCTCGGTGGGCTCGGGGTCCTCGGCGATGAGCGCTGCACCCGCCATGACCATGCCGGGGATGCAAAAACCGCACTGCACGGCGCCCACGGCGCCAAAGGCGTACACAAAGGCCTCGCGCACGTCCTGGGGCAGGCCCTCGACGGTCACGATGTTGCGACCGGCGGCAAGAGCGGTGGTCAGCACGCACGCCTTGACAGCCGCACCGTCCACATGAATGGTGCAGGTACCGCAGGCGCCCTCGGAGCAGCCGTCCTTGGCGGAGTGAATGTGCAGGTCGTCGCGCAGGTAGCGCAGCAGCGGTTTGTTTTGAGTCGTCGTGCGCTCGACGCCGTTAACGGTAAAAGTGAATTCCTGTGCCATGGTGATTCCCTTCTACACGCCGGCGGCGATGCCGGTGCGGTCGTGGATGGCGCCATGAGGGCAGACGACGGCGCACATGCCGCACGACAGGCAGTCCACGCCGTCGATATGGGCGCAGTTGTCCTCGATGCGGATAGCGCCGGCAGGGCACTTTTTGGCGCACATGCCGCAACCGATGCAGCTCGTGTCGCAGATCTTGCGCGCAATGGCGCCCTTATCGGTGTTGTTGCAGCGCACCAGAATGTTCTGGTAGCCGGGAACGAAGGCAATCACGCGCTGCGGGCACGCCATGCCGCACAGGCCACAGCCCGTGCACTTGGAGCGATCCACGCGGGCGATGCCATCGACCAGCGCAATAGCGCCGTGGGGGCAGGCCGTGACGCAGGCGCCACAGCCAATGCAGCCTTCGCTGCAGCGGGCGTCGCCGCCTGCGGAGGCGCAACCACTTCCGCAGGCAACGTAGGCCACGTTATGTTGAATGGATTTGGCCATAAGAGACTCGCCTATTTCTTAAGAAGGTACGAATAGTTGTCGCGCACGGCCCTGATGGTCAGGCGGACGGCCTCGGGAAGACCGGTGTTGACGGCATCGACCGAGACGGTGCGGACCGTGCCGGCGACGCGGACCTTAAAGTGGTCCTCGTCCACGGCCAGGAAGCCCTCGTTCTCGGAGTTCTCCATGTCCTGCTCGCTCCAGAACAGGGTGAGCTTGTCCTTGTAGGGGCGACCCTCCTGGTAGGGACAGAACACGGCGCAGTTGCCGCACTCGTTGCACATGCCGTCGACATGGACGACCTGATGCTTGGCCAGGCCCGGCACCTTAATTGCCACGTTGGCGCGGTTGGGGCACACGTCGCAGCAGACCTCGCACACCGAGCCGCAGCCCAGGCAGCGGGTCTTGGTGCAGTTGCGCTTGTCGCGGCACAGCGACCCCTTGCGCTCGTAGCAGGTGTCCTCGCGGCCGGCCTGCTCGTTGCAGTCGGCGTACTTGTTAAAGTCCACACCGGCGATGGCACGGGCGACCTCGGCGGCATCGGCGATAGCCTCGACCACGGTGGCAGGACCGCGACGGCAGTCGCCGGCAGCCCAAACGCCCTCGACGCCGGTGGAGGTGGCGGCAAGACGGCCGCGACGGTCGTGCTCGACACCCGCGGCATCGTACAGGCTGGCATCGATGCCCTCGCCCACGGCGCAGATCACCGTGGTGGCGGAAAGCTCGACGGTCTCGCCCGTGGCGACGGGGCTGCGACGGCCGCTTGCATCCGGCTCGCCAAGCTCCATGACGTCGCAGGTCAGCACGGCGCCGTTAAGCGCCTTGGGGGCCAGCAGCTCGCAGAACTCAACACCGTCGGCAAGAGCAAGATCAAGCTCTTCCTCGTCGGCGGGCATCTGCTTCTTGGTGCGGCGATACACCAGGCGCACGTTCTTCACGCCAGCCAGGCGCTTGGCCACGCGGGCCGCATCCATGGCGGTGTTGCCGGCGCCAATGACCACGACGTCCTCGCCCAGCTCGAGCTTCTCGCCCCTCTTGGCGGCCTCGAGGAACTCCAGCACGTCGAGCTCGGCATCCTCGCCCAGGCCCGCAGAGCCGGGCATCCAGGCGCCGGTGGCCACGACCACGTCGGTAAAGCCCTGGGCCTTGAGCTCGTCAATGGACTCCACGCGGGCATTGAGCTGCACCTTGGCACCAAAGGCCAGGCAGAGCTCGGCATCGTGGGAGATGTCATCGCTCGCAATGCGGAACTCGGGGATGACGTGACGGACCACGCCGCCGAGCGAATCGCGGGCCTCGAAGATGGTGACGGGCACGCCAGCGCGCGTCAGGAAGAACGCCGTCGCCAGGCCGGCCGGGCCGCCGCCGATAACGGCAACGTTGCGCTCGCCGTCGTTGGCGATGGCCTGGGCGCGCAGCTTGGGCAGCACGGCGGTCATGGCCTCGCGGGCGGCCTTGAGCTTGCTGGCGCGGATCTGGGCGCCCTCGGGCTCGTAGAACGCACGCTCGCAGGCACGGCCGCAGGGATGCGGGCAGATAGTGCCGGTAATGAACGGCAGGGCGTTGCGCTCGATGATGATGTTGAGTGCGTCCTCGTAGCGGCCCTCGTCAACAGCCGCCAAGTAGGCGGGAATATCCTGCTGGATGGGGCAGCTCGTGCGGCACGGCGTGGTAAAGCAGTCGGAAAGCGGGCTCTTGCCGGCGACCTTGCGGTCGGGCAGCGGGCGCAGCGGCTTCTTGTAGAGCGGGTTGGTGAGCGAGTCGGACTGGATCGCGGTCACGGCCTCGAGAGAGACGCCCGCGAACGGCTTGCCATCCAGGTCGGTAAACTCGCCGGCCATCTGGCTAAAGCGCTCGTAGCCACCGGGCTTGAGCACGTCGGTCGCCAGGGTAACGGGCCAAATGCCGGCATCGTACAGGGCGCGGATGTTGTAGACCGTGGCACCGCCAGAGTAGCTAATGCGTAGTTTGCCATCGAACTGCTCGGTAATGCGGCGGGCAGCCTCGATGGTCAGCGAGAACAGCGAACGGCCGGACATGTACATCTCGGTGGAGGGCAGCTCGTTCCTCGTCACGTCGACGGGGAACGTGTTGGTCAGCTTGACGCCAAACTCCAGGCCGCGCTCGGCGCACAGGGCAATCAGGCGCTCGAACATAGGCACGGCATCGGCCCACTGCAGGTCCTCGCGGAAGTGCGTGTCATCGAAGACGATGTAGTCAAAGCCCAGCTCGTTGAGGCGCTGGCGGGCAAACTCATAGCCCAGCAGCGTGGGGTTGCACTTGATGTAGGTGTTGAGACCCTTCTCGGTAATCAGATAGGTCGCGATGCGCTCGATCTCCGCCGGCGGGCAGCCATGCAGCGTGGACTCGGTAATGGAGTTGGAGACGCGCGCCGGGATGGATTCGACAAATGCGGCGTCGACATGCTCAAACTTGTCAAGGTTAGCGAGCGCCCACGTGCGGCACTCGTTCCAAACCTCGGAGCCGCTGGCGTCCTTCATGCCCTCGATGTAGGCGTCGACCTTGGGGCTCTTGATGCCCTCGAGGTCATAGCCCACGGACATGTTAAAGACAAAGCCGTCCGGGCTGCCCAGACCATACTCGCGAGCAATCAGGTGGCAGGCAAACCATGCCTTCACGTACTCGGCAAAGGCCTGCGGAACCTCAAGCTCGGTCGACCACTCGCAGTTGTAGCACTCGTCCTGCGCCACGATACAGGGCTTGTTAACGCACTTGGAGAGCTCCTCGCCGTCCATCACCTGAACGGTCTTGAGCTCAAAGAAGCGGGAGCCGGCCACGTAGGATGCCACGATGTTCTGGGCAAGCTGCGTATTGGGACCGGCGGCCGGGCCAAACGGGGTCTCGATGCGCTCGTCAAAAATGGGAAGCGCGCCCTCTTGGTTGGTCGTGACCATCTTGCGCACGCCAAAGATGGCGCCCTGAGTCTTGTGCTCCTCGATGATCCAGTTCATCAGCTGCGAAAACGGGATCGGCCTCA
>CATWCP010000036.1 GCA_958349325.1 uncultured Collinsella sp. | reverse complement strand
GGCGTTTTATTCTTCGGAAAACATAATACCCCACGAGAGAATCATGCCGACACCCGTACGACAGGACAGGTCGCTTCGAGCAAAACGGTCTTTCCAAGCCCATCCTCAGCACAGACCATCACAACATTCGATGCTTTTCCCGTTTTTGGCAAAAAACGTCGAATGTTGTGATGGTTTGCCTGCCCGCAGCACCCCGTAGAAGGACCAAAGCGCCCCTAAAGGCCGCCGTCCCAGTGCCGAATCACGAATTCCCGCAGGTCGTTCTGACGTTTCTGGAACGCTTCGCTTCGGTCGCACTTAAGGCCCATAGCGAGCGCGATGGCGTTCATCGCCCGGTGCAATTGCAGCTGGTGGGCAAACTGAGTCCCGGTGAGGACGATCATTCTAAAGCCCAGCGCGCTCAGCACGGTCATACGCTCCGCATCCGACGCGCTGCGCTGTTTATCAAGATGGTCCGAGCCGTTGTATTCAATCCCCGTACCGCTCGCAGGCGCATATACGTCGATTTCGAAATACCCGGCCTTTGCGAGATACTTGAACTCGTTGGGAACATCGACCCGATGGTTGAGCTCGATCTTGGCGTATCCCAGCCCTCCCTGGGAACGTTTTGCTACAACCATGATTGCGGTGGCCGTCTCCATGGGCGACCGCGCGCCATCGTGCACGCGCCTGAGCACGGCAGCCGCGCGTATGGCCCCCTGACGAGATCGGTTCTCATTGCAATAAGCATTCAAATCGGCAACGGTATGCCTCTGCCCCATCTCGATATAATCGCCTGTCGACAGGTGATTCAAATGGTATCGGGCGCAGATTTCGTAGCCATATTCCAGCTGCTCGGGTTCGCTCATCCACGAACCCGCCTGGACAAAGCACATGACCTCATCAACCACCAGAAGGCCCTCTGCCACTTCGATAAGATGGCCTGGAGGTACCGGCGCCCCAAACACGTGACACCTAAATCCAGCCGGCGTCGAGCGCTCAAAATCGAAGTTGACGAGCGTGTCGATATGATCGAGCTCTTCTCGTGGAATACCAAGCGAAACCAGATAGTCGGCAACGATCCCAACTGCCGTTGAAGCCCTCAGCCCCTTGGCATCGAGTCCCAATTTGGGCAGGCTCGCGGTCGGTTCCGCCTCGTTAGCAAGCGAGTCCTCATCGTATAGACTGCTTGCTCTCGAGAGCGGCTCGGACGGACGTGCCACGTTGTGGTACAGCCAGGCAGTCTTATGGGACAGGACGATCGGCAGGTCCATGAGCCCTCCAATGGAGTCGGATAACCAACCTTATTCCCCTGCCCACGGGTCCGCACACCTTCGTGCGCAAGAAAGCGATTCCACCCGGTCGAGTGGCAGAAAAACCATCACAACATTCGATGCTTTTCCCGATTTTGGCAAAAAACGTCGAATGTTGTGATGGTTTGAGTCGAGGTGAGGGGCACGGAGGGATCAAAGCATCGTGCTCGAACGGGTTAATCCAGCTCTTTTAAGCCATGCGCCAGCTGCCAGTACTCGCCGTGCTGGGCGAGCAGCTCTTCGTGCGTGCCGCGCTCGATGATGCGGCCGTGTTCGAGGACCATGATGGCGTCGGCATCGCGGACGGTGGACAGGCGATGCGCGATCATAAAGGTGGTGCGTCCGCGCATGATGCGGTCCATACCGCGCTCGATGAGCTTTTCGGTACGCGTGTCGATGGAACTCGTGGCCTCGTCCAGGATGAGCACCGGCGGATCGGCGACGGCCACGCGCGCGATGGCGAGCAGCTGACGCTGACCCTGCGACAGGTTGGCGCCGTCGGCCGTGACCGGTGTGTCGTAGCCCCGCGGCAGGCGGCGGATAAACGAGTCGGCGCAGGCGGCCTCGGCAGCGGCGCGCACCTCCTCGTCGGTCGCGTCGAGCTTGCCAAAGCGGATGTTCTGCGCAATGGTGCCGCTAAACAGGTGCGTGTCCTGCAGCACAATGCCGAGCGACCCGCGCAGGCTGGCCTTGGCAATGTGCTTGACGTCGATGCCGTCGTACGTGATCTCGCCGTCATCGACCTCGTAGAAGCGGTTGATGAGGTTGGTAATGGTCGTCTTGCCGGCGCCCGTGGAGCCCACAAACGCAATCTTTTGCCCCGGCTTGGCAAACAGGTTGAGGTCCGTGAGCACGCGGGCGCCCGGCACGTAGGAAAAGTCCACGGCATGGAAGCGCACGTCGCCGGCAAGCGGGACCAAGCCGCACGTGAGCTCGGTGCCGTCGGCGGCCACCGCGCGGCCCGACTCATCAACGGCTGCCACGTCATGCAAGTGCCCGTACGCGCCCACGCCCTGGCCCTCGGGAATCTTCCACGCCCACGCGGCGTCGCCCGTCTGCACCAGCTCCACGCAGCCCTCGTCCACCTCGGGCTCAAGGTCCATAGCCGCAAACAGGCGCTCGGCACCGGCCAACGCGTTGAGCAAGAAGTTGCCGAGCTGCGTAAATTGGTTGATGGGCATGGCGGCCTGGCGCACAAAGACCAGGTAGCTTGCAAGTGCGCCCACATCGGCGAGCCCCTTGATGCAGAGCATGCCGCCCGCCACGGCGACGATGGCATAGTTGACATAGCCAATCACGACGGTCATGGGCACCATGGAGTTGGCATAGCTCACGGCGGCGGTACCGGTGCGGCGAAGCTCGTCGTTGCGGCAGGTGAAGCCGGCGACATTCGCTGCCTCACGGTTAAAGACCTTGATGACCTTTTGGCCCGAGACCATCTCTTCGATATATCCGTCCAGGTCGCCAAGCGATGCCTGCTGGGCGGCAAAGAAACGCTTAGAGCGCGCGCCCGAGTAGCGCGCATACAGCACAATGGCCGCATCGCACACGAGTGTGATAATCGTGAGCTGCCAGTTAAGGATGATGAGCATGGCCGTGGTGCCCACAACCTGAATGGCGGCCTGAATCACGTTGGCAAAGCTGTTGTTAAGCGCCTCGGAGACGGTGTCGACGTCGTTGGTGAAAAAACTCATGATGTCGCCCGAGCGCGTGCTGTCAAAATAACTGAGCGGCAGCGTCTGGATGTGCGCGAACAGGTCGCGGCGAATATCGGACACCACGTGTTGGGCCGCGCGCACCATAATCTGCGAGTAGCCCAGGGCCGAGAGCACGCCCGCAGCGTAGATGATCGCCGTCAGGATGACCTGCTTGGCAAGCAGTTCCTCCCCGCCCGTGGCCAAACCGTTAACGATGGGGCGCACCATGTAGGTGCCGGCGAGGCTCGCGATGGCGGCGACGGAGGCGAGCACGCCCACCGCGAGCAACGAGAACTTGGCATGCCCCATGTAGGAGAGTAAGCGACGCACAGTGCGCTTGAGGTCGGCCGGGCGTGCTTGGGCTGCGGTCTTAGGCATGACGCTCACCCCCTTCCAAGGGCGATCCGCATGCGACGGAGGAAAACGGATCATTCGCGCAACCATCGTCGCTGCCGTCGCCGGCGTCCGCGTTCCTCGCAAACTCCATCTGCGAGGCATAAATCTCCTGGTATATGTTGTCGCCCGCCAGCAATTCCTCGTGCGTGCCCACGCCGTGGACACGACCGTCGTCCAATACCACAATGCGATCGGCATCCATGACACTCGCGATGCGCTGGGCGATGATGAGCACGGTCGTATCGGAAATCCGGGCGATGTGCTCGCGAATCTTAGCGTCGGTCGCCATATCGACCGCGCTGGTGGAGTCATCAAAAATGAGCACGCGCGGATGCTTGAGCAGCGTGCGCGCGATGCACAGGCGTTGCTTCTGGCCACCCGAGACACCGGCGCCGCCTTGGCCCAACTCGCCGTCCAGCCCGCCGATGCGGTCAAGGAACTCGTCCACGCACGCCGCGCGGCAAGCCGCGAGGAGCTCATCGTCCGACGCCTGCGGATTGCCCCACTGCAGGTTCTCGCGCACGGTACCCGTAAACAGCACATTCTTTTGCAGCACAATGCCCACAGCGTCGCGCAAGGCGGCGAGGTCGTAGTCGCGCACGTCACGTCCGCCCACAAGCACGGCGCCCTCGGTAGCGTCGTACAGGCGCGCAATCAGCTGCACAAGTGAGCTCTTGCCCGAGCCCGTGCCGCCGAGGATGCCCACCGTCGAGCCGCTCTCGATGCGAAGGTCGATATGCTCGAGCACATCCTCGGCTGCATCCGCGCGGTATTTAAAGGAAACGTCGCGAAACTCGATACTGCCGTCCGCTGGCGCCGCAATCGCGAGGTCTCCCGCGGGGTTGGCGATAAAGGGCTCCTCATCGAGCACCTCTGCGATACGGCCCACACTCGTAAGAGCGCGCGTGAGCAGCAAAAACACGTTGGAAATCATCATGAGCGAATTCATGATCAGCAGCACGTAGCTCATAAAGCCCGTGAGCGAGCCCACGCCCAGCTTGCCGGCGAGAATCATGTGACCGCCAATCCACAGGATGGAGAGCGCAGCCACGTACATCGACAGCTGAAACACCGGCAGGTTGAGCACCGCGTTGCCAAAGGTCTTCGTCGCAGTGCCGGCGAGCTCGGTATTGACGGTGTCGAACTTGGCCTCCTCGTGCTCGGTACGAACGTAGGCCTTGACGGCACGCACGGCGGTGAGGTCTTCCTGTACCACGCCGTTGAGGTGGTCCATCGAGGTCTGGAGTTGGCGGTAGAGCGGACTGACGCGATAGGTGATGGCGCCCAGTACGATTGCCAGCACGGGCAAGATGATCGCAAAGACGGTGGCGAGCGGGCGCGACAGCATCAGCGCGTAGATAAGGCCGACGATAAGCGTCACCGGGCCGCGCACCATAGGGCGAAAGCCGTTGCCCACAGCATTTTGGATAACGGTGATGTCCGTGGTCATGCGGGTGACGAGCGAGCTGGCGTCGTAGTTGTCCAGGTTACCAAAAGCGAGCGTCTGAATCTTTTTGTACTCGGCCTCGCGCAGGTTAGCGCCTAGGCCCGAGGCAACGCGGGCGGACGTGCGGGCATAACCCAAGCCCAGTACCAGCGAAAGCGCAGCGCACACCAACATGTACGCGCCCTGCAGCAGCATGTAGTTGATATCACCCGCAGGCACGCCCACATCGATGATGTTGGCCATGATGACCGGGATAAACAGCTCGAGCACCGTCTCGACCGACACAAAGAACACGCCGAGGATGGCATCGCGACGGTATGCCCCTAGATAGGAAAACAGTATTTTGAGATTGCGCACGCAGGTTCAACCCCCATCAAACGTTGTTCGCAAACGCACGTATTATTGCGCGCCGAATAATGGTGTCAAGTATTCCGAAATCGTTTTCTGCAAGGTTAGCGCCGGCGGCGAGTTCTCGTGATGTGTGTCCATATTCACTCGGAATAATGGTGCGCGAGACTTTTTCGCCCCACTGTCGACACAAACCTTGACTCTACAATCGTTGTAGGGTTTTCACTACACTGGTAGCTAAACGAACCCAGCCAGAAAGCCCCGCCCATGGAACACGACCTCACACGCGGCAATGTCCTTAAGACCATCGCGGTCTTTGCCCTGCCCTATATGCTCTCGTACTTTTTGCAGATGCTCTACGGCATGGCCGACCTGTACATGATGGGGCAGTTTAGCGGCGCTGCCGGCATCACCGCCGTGGCAAATGGCGCGCAGACGCTCTATATGATCACCGTGGCGCTCGTGGGCCTGGCCATGGGAACGACAGTCATTGTCGGCCACGCCGTGGGCTCGCGCCGCTTCGACCGCGCCGAGACCGCCATCGGCAACACCATCACGCTCTTTATGGGCGTCTCGGTGGTGCTGGCCGCCATCCTGCTTGCGCTGTGCCCGCAGATTGTGGCGCTCATTGGCACGCCGGCCGAGGCGGTCGAAGGCACCGCCGCCTACCTGCGCATCTGCTTTGTCGGCATTCCGTTTATCGCCGCATACAACATCCTTTCGGCCATTTTTCGCGGCCTGGGCGATTCGCGCTCGCCCATGTACGTGATTGGCGTGGCGTGCATCATCAACATCGCGCTCGATTTTCTGTTTATCGGCCACATGGGGCTCGGCCCCGTGGGCGCGGCGCTCGGCACGGTGACCGCACAGACGGCCAGCGTTGCCCTCGCACTCGTGTGGCTCAAGAGCCGCCGCACGAACATCCACGTTAAGCGTAGCGACCTGCGCCCCCAGCCCGAGGTGCTCGGCAGCATCCTTAAAATCGGCGTGCCCGTGGCCGTGCAGGACGGCTGCATCCAGGTGGCGTTTATGTTTATCACCGTCATCGCCAACCACCGAGGGCTCGTCGACGCCGCCGCCGTGGGCCTGGTCGAGAAGATGATCAGCTTTTTGTTCATTGTGCCGAGTTCCATGGGTGCCACCGTCAGCGCGCTCACGGCGCAAAACGCCGGCGCGGGCAAGGGCGACCGCGCACGTCAGGTGCTCAAGGACGCCATGACCATCTCGGTGGTGTACGGCTGCCTGATCACGGCGCTGATGTGGCTGGTGGCGCCAGCGTTTATCGGCTTTTTTGCCAAGGACGCTGCAGTAGTCGCGGCCGGCACCGGCTATATGCGCAGCTATATTTTCGACGCGATTTTTGCCGGCATCCACATTTGCTTTAGCGGCTTTTTCGCTGCGTATGGCAAGAGCTACATCGGCTTTGCGCACAACGTGCTGGCCGTGGCGCTCATTCGCGTACCGGGCGCTTGGCTGCTGTCGAACGCCTATTCCAACACGCTGTTTCCCATGGGCATCGCTTCGCCGTGCGGATCGATTTTGTCGGCGGTCATTTGCGTTGTCGCGTTTACCGTGCTCAACCGGCGCGGGGCTTTTGACAAGTTGGCAGCGTAGCGGGGCAACGCGAGCTTGCCCTGATCGATGACATCATCAGCGACGACCCCGCAACCTACGTGACGCAGATCACGGTGCCTGTATCGCTAGGCTAGACCGAGCCTCGTCTCCAGCTCGGTCAACGCCTCAAAAGCATCGCGAGACACACCTGCCGAGCGCTCACGTTCCGCAATGCGAATTCGCGCCATCAGGTGCTCTTTTGCCTGCACTTGAGCGTGCCTCGTGCGCCCTTCCGCCTGCGAGCAATTACGATTCTCTATATCCATTACGCCTCCGGCACCTCACCGGTCGCAAGGATCTGCTCGAGTGCGTCCTCATCCAGCACGGGCACACCCAGCTGCTCGGCCTTGGTGAGCTTGGAGCCCGCTTTGGGGCCGGCAACCAGGTAGCTCGTCTTCTTTGACACACTGCCCGAAACCTTGGCGCCAAGCACCTTGAGCGCCGCGCCCGCCTCGTCGCGCGTGCGGTTGACGAGTGTACCAGTGAGCACGAAGGTCAAACCCGCAAGCGGCTGTGCGTCGGCGAGCTCGCCCGCCACGCCAGCGTCGGCTGCGGCTTGCGCATGAGCGGCGCCCAAGTCGACCTCGAGCGACAGACCCGCCTGACGCAGGCGCTCCAGCACGGCAAGGTTCTCGGGCACGGCCAGGAACTGCTTGACGCTCGCCGCAATCTTGGGACCGATGCCCTCGCACTCGGCGATGTCCTCTTCGCTCGCCAAGATGAGCTTGTCAATCGACAGGAATCGCTCGGCGATGACCTCGCCCACGCTCTTGCCCACGTGGCGGATGCCCAGGGCAAACAGCACGCGACCGAGCGGCTGGCTCTTGGACTTGTTGAGCTCGGCGATGATTTTCTCAGCCGTCTTGAGGCCCACCGGAATGGGGTCGCCCTTCTTGACGCCCTTTTTGCTGTTGGAGCTGGCATAGGTGCGCCCCGTGTCCAGGCCGGCGACATCGTCGACCGTGAGCTGGTAGAAGTCTGCGACGTCGTGAATCAGCCCGGCGGCGATCATCTTGTCGACAATCTCGTCGCCTAGGCCGTCGACGTCCATGCAGCCGCGGCTCACCCAGTGGAGCAGGCGCTCCTTGAGCTGCGCGGGGCAGTCGATGGAGACGCAGCGGTAGGCCACCTCGCCGTCCTCGTGGACCACGGGACTACCGCACACGGGGCAGACCTCGGGCATGTGCCAGTCGACCGAATCGGCCGGGCGCTTATCGAGCACCGGGCCCACGACCTCGGGAATCACGTCACCCGCCTTGTGCACGATGATAGTGTCGCCCTCGCGCACGTTTTTGCGGCGGATCTCGTCGATGTTGTGCAGCGTGGCGCGCGCAATGGTGGAACCGGCAACCGTCACCGGGTCGAACTCGGCGACCGGCGTGAGCACACCGGTGCGGCCCACCTGGATGCGAATTTCGCGCAGGACGGTCTGCTTTTCCTCGGGCGGGAACTTAAAGGCAATGGCCCAGCGCGGCGCGCGGGCGGTAAAGCCCAGGTCGAGCTGCTGTTGGAAGCTATCGACCTTTACGACCACGCCGTCGATGTCGTAGTCCAGGTCACCGCGGTGCTCGAGGGCCTGGGCGCAGAACTCGTGGACCTCGGCCGGCGTGGCGCAGCGTGCCACGTTGGGGTTGACGCTAAAGCCGGCGCTACGCAGCCAGTCGAGGAACTCGCGCTGGCTGTGGACGTGCAGCGGATCGGTATCGGCGATGGCATAGATAAAGGTGGCAAGATCGCGGCGCGCCGTGATCTTGGGATCCTTCTGACGTAGGCTGCCGGCGGCAGCGTTGCGCGGGTTGGCAAAGGGGTCGCGGCCCTCGGCATCGGCCTCTTCATTCAGACGAACAAAGCTGCCCTTGGGCATGTAGACCTCGCCGCGTACTTCGATGGTACGCTCGCGGTCGGCGCCCATGTGGGCGAGCGCTGCCTCGGACAGGTGCATGGGCACATCCTTGATGGTGCGCACGTTGAGCGACACGTCCTCGCCCGTGGTGCCGTCGCCACGCGTGGCCGCGCGTACGAAGGTGCC
The DNA here is from genome assembly GCA_958349325.1 of uncultured Collinsella sp. Taxonomy (GTDB): domain Bacteria; phylum Actinomycetota; class Coriobacteriia; order Coriobacteriales; family Coriobacteriaceae; genus Collinsella. Next base: position 781 of record CATWCP010000036.1, on the reverse strand, counting down.
GTTTTGGTAGGTAAGTGCCACACCCAGGCCGTCGATCTTAAGCTCGCAGGTATAGGTGACGCTGCCGGCACCGAGCGCATCCTCGGTGCGCTGGAGCCATGCGTCGAGCTCATCCAGATCCATGGCATCGTCCATGGAATACATGCGTGCCATGTGCGTTACCGGCGTAAACTGCTCGCTCACGTAGCCGCCCACGCGCTGGGTATAGCTGTCGGGCGTTACCAGATCGGGGTAGGTCGCCTCGATTTCCTGCAGCTCAACAAGCATTTTGTCAAAGGCGGCATCCGTGATCTCGGGTGCATCGAGCATGTAGTAGCGATAGGCGTGGTAGTCGAGCTCGTGGCGCAGCTCGGCCGCGCGCGCTGCCGCCTGGGCATGGGCGTCGGTCGGTGCGGTGGTTTCCGCGGTCGTGGACGTTTCGGTATCGATGTCCACGCCGTCACCAAACAGGCTCGATTGCTCCATAGCGGCACTCCTTCGCTCGATTTCAAACGGATACAAGAGTACCACCGGTCGCAACGGGGCCGAATAACCCTTTCAAACCGCACCGAATCGGCAGCGGCCGGACCGGGGCGGACAGTTAGTTCAGATACGTATAAATCCTAGAGCTGGATCAGGCACGAACACCTCTGTTTCAACTAATTTGAGCCCCTCGAAACCATGTAAACGTCCCACTCTCCCTTCCAAACACCCATTCGAGCCCCATCTCAATCAAAAAATTGCTCAAAAGGGGGTGCGGACGATTTCTTGGACCGCGTCTAGGCGTATCCAAGCTTCCTGC
>CATWCP010000035.1 GCA_958349325.1 uncultured Collinsella sp. | reverse complement strand
TTTGGGGCTGGGCCGATGAGTTTATCTCGACGCCCAAGCTCGACGACCTGGCCTGTGTCTATACCTCGCTACAGGCATTTTTGGGCGCCGAAAACGCGCACGACGTCTCGGTCTTCTGCTGCTTCGATAACGAGGAGGTTGGCTCCGAGACCAAGCAGGGTGCCATGTCGACCTTCTTGGCCGACGCGCTGCGCCGCATCAACGGATCGCTGGGTTTTGACGACGAGTCGTACCATCGCGCACTTGCTGCCTCGATGCTTGTAAGCTGCGACAACGCACATGCCGTGCACCCCAACCACGCCGAGAAGTGCGATGCCCGCAATCAGGTGGTGCTCAACGGCGGTATCGTCATCAAGGAAGCCGCCAACCAGCACTACTGCACCGATGCCTTTAGCCGCGCGGTGTTCCAGGCCATCTGCGATGACGCCGACGTGCCCACGCAGGCCTTCGCCAACAAGAGCGATATGGCGGGTGGCTCCACGCTCGGCAACCTGTCGAACATGCAGGCGAGCATGCATGCCGTGGACGTGGGCCTGCCGCAGCTGGCCATGCACTCAAGCTACGAGACCGGCGGCGTACGCGACGTGATGTACGCCATTCGCGCCCTCACGGCTTTCTACGAGCGAAACCTAACCATCAACGGCGCCGAAAGCGTGGAGCTCTAAAACCTGCTAAAAGGGACAGGTTTATTATGCAGGTTTTATCTGGGCAAATGCCGCAAAGCCAACAGCTGGACAGAATTGTTATGACACCGCAGGTTGAGCAAGCGTCAGCGAGCGATGTCCAGAGCGAACAAGTTGGCATGAAAAAGGCAAGGCATAGACCTTCTGGTCATGCCTTGCCTTTTGAATGACAAATTGTCGCTCTGGGCGGCGCGCAGCGTCGACCGGTCCGCCGTTCGTTAGAACGGCGGAACCCTAATGTTCGATCCAACAGCGCAGGGTTTCGCCGACTTGCAGGTGACGCAGATTCTCCGCGGCAATGTCGACCACATTATTGAGTGTGGCCTCTAAATGGAACCAGCCCGAGATATGCGGCGTGATGAGCATGTTGGGCGCATCCCACAGCGGGCTTGTCTCAGGCAGCGGCTCGGGGTCGGTGACGTCGACCGCGGCGCCGGCGAGATGTCCGGACTCAAGAGCGGTAACCAAATCGTCGGCAACCACAAGATCGCCGCGGCCGCCGTTGGCAAAGAAGGCGCCCGGCTTCATCGCGGCGAAGAACTCGGCGTTCGCCAGGCCGCGGGTCTCGGGCGTGCTGGGCATAAAGGATGCGACGATGTCAGCCACGGCCAGACGCTCGGGTAGCGCGTCCATGCTGTCCATGTCCTCAAACACAATGGGATAGACGAGCGGATGGCGCTTGATGCCGCGGACGTGCGCGCCCATGCTGCGGCAGAGCGTGGCAAAGTGGCCACCAATGTCGCCCGCGCCCAGCACCAGCACGTTGGCGTTTTTGAGCGAGGTAACCGGGCCCAAGTCCTCCCAGCGATGCTCGCGCTGCAGGTCCTGGTAGCCGGGCAGGCGCTTCATCATGGAAAGGACCATGGCAAACATGTGCTCGCTTACGGCCTGGCCGTAGGCGCCCACCGAGCAAGACAGTTTGGCGTCGGCCGGCACGGTGCCGGCGGCAAGGTAGTCGTCATAGCCGGCGGTCTGCAATTGCAACAGCTGGAGGTGCTTGCACGCGGTAAGCAGGGCAGGGTCAATGTTGCCCAAGATCACGTCGGCATCGGCGACCTGCTCGCGCGTGGCGGCGTCGGCGCTCGTGTAGATAAAGTCCTCGCCCGGAGCGCTCGACTCGAGAATTGCGCGATGGCGGTCATTGATGGGCAGCAAAACCAGGATGTTCACAAGCAGTCCTCTCCGCTCGACCTGCCAAAAGGGGACAGGTTTATTTTGGCAGGTTTTATCAGGTAAAACGCTATAAAAACGCCGGGCTTTGCGATGGTTAACATATCCATCGCGAAGCCCGGCGCATCCACGGCTACCAGCTCAGCAGCTCGTAGCCGTCCTCGGTCACCACGAGCTGTACCTCGCACTGGGCCGAATCGCTACCGTCCTTGGTGCGCACGCACCAGCCGTCACCCTTGCTAATCTTGATGTCGGGCGCTCCGGCATTGACCATGGGCTCGATGGTAAAGACCATGCCCGGAGCCATGATGGTGTCCACATCGGGCGCCTCGGTGGTAAAGCCCACAAACGGATCCTCGTGGAACTCCTTACCGATGCCGTGTCCGCCGTACTCGCGCACCACACTAAAACCGGCGTCCTCGACCGTCTTTTGCACGGCCTCGGCCATTACGGACAGCGGCAGCCATGGCTTGACGGCCGCCAGACCCGCCTCCACGCTGGCGCGGGTGACGTCGACCAGGCGCTGGCGCTCGGCAGATACCTCGCCGATGCAGAACATACGGCTCGAATCACTAAAGTAACCGTCCAGGATCGTGGAGCAGTCCACGTTGATGATATCGCCCTCGTGCAGCACATCCGCATCGCAGGGGATACCGTGGCAGACGACGTCGTTGATCGAGGTGCACACGCTCTTGGGGTAACCCTCGTAGTTGAGGTCTGCCGGCGTGCCGCCGTGCTCGACGGTGTAGTCGTAGATCATCTGGTCGATCTGGTTGGTGGTCATGCCTGCGGCGATATGCTCGCCCACATAATCGAGCACGCCCACGTTGATGGCGGCCGAGCGCTTGATGCCCTCGATATCGGCGGGAGTCTTGTAGAGCGTGCGAGGCAGAACCTCCCAGCCCTCTTCCCACAAGCGCTCGAGGCGCTCATCAAAGGCGCTATGGCATTTCTTATATTTTTTGCCGCTGCCGCACCAGCAGGCGTCGTTGCGGCCGGGCACGGGTCCATTGTCAAACATGGCTAACTTCCTTTCATTCGCAGCTAGTATAGCCCACTCACAGGGCAGCTGCGCGCTAGTAGCTCACCTGGCAGGGAATGCCGAGGGCGCGCACACGCGCGGCAATGGCGTCGAGGACGTCGGGTGCTGCTTTGGCAAGGCCGGTGACCGGTGTCTCGCGCGCCACCGTGTAGATGGTCGCCTCCTGCGGACGAATGCGCTCGAGTGCCGCGAGCCAAGGGCCAACGTACTCCTCGCCGGTATTGTCGAGAGGATTGCCCTGGTGTTCGCCGGTCAAAAACATCGTCTGGATAATGACGTGGCCGTTAAAGCTCGCGAACGTCTCGATCTGGTGCTCCACATCGTAGGGGCCAACGGGTTGATCGAGCAGCTGGATAAATGCCAGGTCGACCGTATCGAGCTTGAGGATGTTGTCGTCGACCATCATGAGCGCGTCGTGCACCTCGGGGCGGTCGGCGCGCGTGCCGTTGGAGAGCACGGCGATCTTGGAGTTTGGGGCAAGCTCGTCGCGCAGCGCGACGGCGCCGGCGATGGCCTGCGGAAACTCCGGTGCGGCGGTGGGCTCGCCGTTGCCGGCAAACGTGATTACATCGGGCAGCTCACCTTCGACTGCCATCTCGCGCAATTTGGCCTCGAGTGCATCGAGCACCACGGCAGCCGTGTTATACGATTCGTGGCAGGGGCGCTCGGCATTGAGACCGTTCTCGCAGTAGATGCAGTCGAACGTGCAGATTTTGCCGCTGGCCGGCATCATGTTGACGCCGAGCGAGAGACCAAGGCGACGGCTGCGAACGGGCCCAAAGATGGGGCTGGCATTTAGAAACGTAGACATAGGTAAAAGCTCCTCAAGACAATTAACCTTAAGCATAGCATCGGCTCCAACGTATAGTCCGGGCTTGTGCTTTGCAGGTTTCGTTTTTTAACTCTGCCTTCGATGCCGCGTCATGAAAGGTATCGGGTCGGGTACAGTTAATTTGTTAACAAGGCGTAAGGAAATGCGGGTCCATCCAACCGTACCGATGTACAACTGGATGGGCGTTGATGATGGGGGCACAACATGGATTTTACGGTCGAGAATGCGGGCACCACGATCGCCTGCCGCGAGTATGCCGGCCCAGATGTATCGCCTGATGCTCCCGCTTTGGTGTGCGTGCACGGTGCGTGCGTCGACGGTGTCTTTTTTGACGGTATCGCCCGCGAGCTCGCCTGTGACTACCGCGTCATCGCCTACGATCGCCGCGGCTGCGGCGAGAGCGGCGACGCTGCAGACGGACGCTACGACCTCGCCGCCCAGGCCGCCGACCTGCAGGCCGTTATCGAGCATATTGGCGCTCCGGCAAACGTGCTTGCGCACAGTGCCGGTACGTTGGTGGCCCTGGAGCTTCTCCGTGCAAACCCCGCCATAATCTCGCGTGCGATCTTGCACGAACCCGCCGTGACAAACGAGGGCGCCGGTCTGGGCGCGGCCCCGGTTTTGCTCGAGATGATCGCCGCGGGAAAGGTCTCCAGGGCATTGCGGGCCTTCCTTGGCGCCATCGGCGATTCGGACCCTGAGGCCCCCAAGTTAACCGAGGCGGAAGCCAAACATGCCCTACGCAACGGCCGCAGTTTCATGGCAAACGAATACGGGATTACTATGACCTGCGTTCCCGATTGGGATAGCGTCCGCGCGTCAAGAACGGTGAACGCCGTGCTTTTGGGCGAGCTTTCGATCGGCACGCCTCGCGAGGCGGGCACGAGGATAGCGGCTGAGCTTTTGGACTGTCCACTCGTAATGGTTCCCGGCGCGCACAACGGCCTGCGCGATCGCCCGGCAGCGGCTGCCCGGGCTGTCTGCGGCATCCTGGGGCTCTAACACCCGCAATAGTCAAAGCGGCCTTCACCTGCAAACGTTTCGGCCGTGTTAACAACTGTGCTCAAAACCTCACGTCTGCGGCTTCAATCGTGCCGTCTGCCAACTCATAATAATGTAACAGGATTCACGTGCTTACCTGCATCGACAAGGTGTTACCCTTGTAACATTTGGAACCCACCGCTTCATGCGAAACTATCGAAAGGGCCCCATATGCTCAATAATCACGAGGTCAATCTAACCGACGAGGAGGCTGCCGCCGAGGTCGCCCGTGTCGCGAAGACCTACCCCGTGGTGCGTTTGCTGTCGGCCGATCAGATTAAGAACGAGCCTAACTGCCTACTCGCCGGCAATCGGTGTCCTTGCCTGCGTCATTCAAGTCTTGAGGCCTTGACAGATTCCGATGAGGTGTCGGAGCAACTGCTCAACGATGGCGTTGAGTACCGCGCCCATCTGCGCCCTCTGAAGGTCGAGGGCGAGCCTCACGTCCTGCTGATGGTGCGTCCGATCGATGAGCAAGAGGCCGCAGAAGAGGACCTTGTCTACACCGACGTGCTGACGAGCGTGCGCAATCGCCGATATTACGAGGAAAAGCTCCGAAGCGCCCGCATGAATGCCGGCGTTGCGATGATTGACCTTGATGATTTTAGGGCCTTCAACGATACGTGTGGCCGTCATGCCGGCGACCTTGCACTCGGTGCTGTGGCGACAGCCATACGCAGCGGAATTCGTTCGACTGACGAGCTTGTGCGCTATGGCTGCGACAAGTTTGTGGTCGTCATGCCCAATATTCCCTCCGATGACTTCGCCCGTCGCCTGCATCAGGTATCCGAAGCCGTTCATTCCACGATTATTCCGGACCATGAGTACGTGAGCTTGACGGCATGTGTTGGTGGCGTTCGCATTCATGGCGAGACGGTCGATGAGGGCGTTGGCCGTGCTGTCCAGTTACTGAGCCGCGCTAAGGCAAAAGCCGGTACGGTCGTGACCGATGCCGATTCCATCGAGGCCTTCCAAAGCGAAAAGCCTTTGGTGCTTATTGTCGATGACTCCGAGATGAACCGAGCCATTCTCAACGAGATGCTCAAGGACGAGTATTGCATCCTCGAGGCCGATAACGGTCGTGCGGCGCTCGACATGGTCGACCGCTATGGCGATGAGTTGTCGCTCGTGCTGCTGGATATTGTCATGCCGGGCGTAAGCGGCTTTGAGGTGCTGGCCGATCTGTCGCGCCGATCGGGTATCGACAATCTGCCTTTCATCATGATTTCGAGCGAAGATTCCGATGATATGGTTCTGCGCGCGTACGAGCTGGGCGCCTCGGACTATATCAACCGCCCGTTTGACTCCCGTGTCGTGCGCCGCCGTGTGAGCAACACCATCCGCCTATACGCCAAGCAGCGCCGCCTGACGAACCTGCTGTCCCAGCAGTACAACGAGCGCGTCAAGAACAGTCGCATGCTCATCGACATCATGGCCGGCGTCATGGAGCTTCGTAACGGCGAGAGCGGCAGGCACGTTACGAACATCGAGAAGCTGACCGAGCTGCTGCTTGGCTGTCTGGTCCAGCGTAGCGGCACGATCTCCCTCGACAATGAGGAACGCTCCACGATCGCCCTGGCTTCGGCGCTGCACGATATCGGCAAGATGTCGATTGACGATGCGATTCTCAACAAGCCTGGACGCCTTACGCCCGAGGAGTTCGAGATTATGAAGACGCATACCACGATCGGCGCCGACATGCTGCGTGAGCTGGGTAGCCATCACGCCGGCAATGCGCTTATGGAATATGCGTACCAGATTGCGCGTTGGCACCACGAGCGCTGGGACGGCAAGGGTTATCCCGATGGCCTTAAGGGCGACGAAATTCCCATTGCCGCACAGGTGGTTTCGGTGGCCGACGTGTACGATGCCCTGACGAGCGTGCGCGTGTACAAGGACGCTATCCCGCACGAGGAAGCGATCAAGATGATTCTGGACGGTAAGTGCGGCACCTTTAACCCGTTGCTGCTCGACTGTTTGCTCGAGGTGCAAGACCAAATTGCCGAGACATTGGCACGCCCCGCCGATGTCGTCGCGTTTCCTACGATTTAGTTTGACCAAAGGAGTTTTTAATCCATGATTTCCATGCGTGAGGCGTATGAGAAGATCGGCGCTAATTATGATGACGCGTGCGCTCGGCTGATGGGCGGGGAAATGCTTGCCCGCTTTGCCCTCAAGTTTTTGGATGACGAGAGCATGGACAAGCTGGAGGCCGCCATGGCGGCGGGAGACGCCGAAGGTGCGTTTATGGCAGCGCACACGCTCAAGGGCGTGAGCCAGAACCTGGGATTCGATAATCTGTACGAGCCGGCGGTCGTGGTGACCGAGGCGTTGCGCGGCGCCGATGCCGTTGACGGTGCTCGCGAGGGAATGCATGCGTTGCAGCAGCAATATGCGGCAACGATGTCAGCCCTGCGCGAGGCGGCCGAATAAGAGCTTACGGGCCTTGGGCTGCGTGCCGGCCACATATAGGTAAAAGGGCGCCCCGTCGGACCATGTGGCCGGCGGGGCGCCCTTATCTGTTGCGTGGTTCGCGAGCTAACGGGCCTTTTTTACCTTGGCCGCTGCCTCGACAAACGACTTCCACAGGTTAAAGTCGGTCTCGAGCGTCTTCCACGTGTACTCAGGGTGCCACTGCACGCCCAGGCAGAAAGGCTGGCCTTCGACCTCAATACACTCGGGAACGCCGTCGGTTGCCTTGGCGACCAAGCGCGTGCTTTTACCCAGACGCTCGACGCAGCAGTGGTGTGCGGAGTTGGTCTGGATCAGCCTGTGCCCGCCAACCGCGCGCTCCAACAGCGAACCCGGCACGACCTCGACGGGATGCACGGGGTCGTTGAGCACGTGGGTGTGGCGCCACTGCGTGCGGCCCTCGCGAGCGCCCAGGCTCGGCACGTCCATGCACAGGGTGCCGCCAGTGGCGACGTTGAGCAGCTGTGTGCCTCGGCAGGTGGTAAAGAGCGGCTTCTTGGCGCGAAGCACCTCGTTAACCAGCTTAAACTCAAAACGGTCGCGAATCTCGCAGCACAGCGTGGGGTCGTAAGGACGCTCGTCGCCCCAGCGTTTGGGGTTGACGTCCGGGCCGCCGGGGATAGCGACACCATCGGCGATTTCCACGTAATGACGGATGACCTCAATGTCCTCGGTGATGGACATCTGCAGTGGCAGGCCGCCGGCGGCAAGGATGGCATCGACAAAGACGCTTGCGATTTCCTCGTTGGGAGAGAGCGTCTCGCTTAAAAACGGCTTTGCATCTTCCCAGCGCGGCGCGACGAGGATGAGTGGGCGGTCGGCGGGGGCGACGTCGACGTGCGGGGTATAGGACGAGGAAGTACGTGTTCCGATCATAGGTGTTGCTTTCGAATCCGGGTGGACATGGCACAGGGGTGCGCGGGGCAAACGCTGGTGATGAATTTGCCCCGCGCGGCAATTGGGTTAGTGGCCCTTGATGGAGTTGAGGAAGTCCTGGGCGCGCTTGGTCTGGGGGTGGTCGAAGAACTCGTCGGGCGTGCCGGTTTCTACGATCTGGCCGTCGGCCATAAAGACGACGCGATCGGCCACGCGGCGGGCAAAGTTCATCTCGTGCGTAATGACGATCATCGTCATGCCCTGCTGGGCCAGACGGACCATGACCTCGAGCACCTCGTTGATCATTTCGGGATCGAGGGCGCTTGTGGGCTCGTCAAAGAGCATAGCCTTGGGCTGCATGGCGAGTGAACGAGCGATGGCCACGCGCTGCTGCTGGCCGCCCGAAAGCTGCACGGGCACCTTGTCGGCCTGCTCGGCCACGCCCACGCGGCTCAGCAGGTCCATGGCGCGCTCACGGGCCTCGTCCTTGGACACGCCCAGCACGTCGACCGGCCCCAGCATGACGTTCTGCAGTACGGTCATATGTGCGAACAGGTTGAACTGTTGAAACACCATGCCCAGCTCGGCACGCATGCGGGCAAGATCCTTGCCTTCCTGCGGCAGGGGCTCGCCCTCGATGAGGATCTCGCCCGAGTCGATGGTTTCCAGGAGGTTGATGGTGCGGCACATGGTCGACTTGCCCGAGCCCGAGGGGCCAATCACCACGACGACCTCGCCGCGGTCGACCGACAGATTGATGTCGTTGAGGACGTGCAGGTCTCCATAGTGCTTATCGACGTGCCTGAGCTCGATCAGCGGCTGATTGCCGGTAGAAGAGATGCTCTGTGCCATGGTGCTCGGCTCCTTATGACTCGAAATGGTAAAGCGTTAGCGGATGATGGTCGCGCCGGTCTTGTGCGAAACATAGACAGCGGCCTTGTTGATCGCGACGTTGATGAGGATGTAGATGACCGCGATTACCAGGTAGACCGATACGAGTGCATCATAGTTGGTAATGAGCACGCGGGCATTTTGCATCAGGTCGGGATAGCTCACCACGTAGGCGACGGTGGTGTCCTTGACCACGACTACGAGCTGAGAAATCAACGACGGGATAATAAACCGAATCGCCTGGGGCAATACGATTTTAAAGGTGATTTTAGCCTTGGAGAGACCGAGCGCCTGGGCCGCCTCGACCTGCCCGCGCGGTACGGCGTTGACGCCGGCGCGGAAGATCTCGGCAAGTACGCCGGCGGCAGCGAGCGCGACGGGAAGCGTGAGCATCCAAAACGACGGCAGCGCGATCTTGTACTGGGGCAGCACCAAAAAGAAGAAGTAGATGAACAGAAGGCTCGGCACACCGCGGAAGAAATCGGTGAGCACGCGGCAGACCAGCTGCAACGGCTTAATATCGCCCGTGCGGCCGAGCATAAGGGCTAAGCCCAGCACCAGCGCGATGGCGCCAGCGGTGAGTGCGACTTTAACGGTGCCCTCAAAGCCGGCTAGCAAGAACTTCCAGGTGGTGAGGTGCGTAAAGAAATACCAATAGTGGACCGAAAGCTGGCCGGTCACATAAAAGCGCTGCAGTACCAGGACGGCGAGCGCGGCGACGGCAACAAGCGAGATGGCGGTGCCGATGCGAATCTTGGCGCGCATCTTGGGGCCGGGAGCCTCGTAGAGCGCATCGCGCATGGTAAGCGCAGGGGAGGAGTGCTTGCTCATCGGAGGATCCTCACCTTCTTATCGATGTAGTTGCCAATGTGGCT
>CATWCP010000034.1 GCA_958349325.1 uncultured Collinsella sp. | reverse complement strand
ATCACGGCGAGAAGGTCGCCTTCGGCACCATCGTCCAGCTGGTACTCGAGGATGCCCCGACCGAGAAGCTCGAGGAAGTCTTGGGCTTCTGCATTGAGCTGGGCCTGCCGGTCACGATGAAGGAACTTGGCGTTGCCGAGCTTACGCGCGAGCAGGCCATGATTGTTGCCGAGGCCGCCTGCGCACCCGATGACACCATGTGCAACATGCCGTTTGAGGTGACGCCCGAGATGGTCGCAAACGCCATCCTGGGTGCCGACGCGCTGGGCCACTACTATCTCATGGATGAGTAAATCAAGCTAAGGAAGGGGCAAAGCAAGCAGATGGCTTTGCCCCTTTTTACTATGGTGCAAAGTGGCCTGTCTCCAATGCACAAGTTGGTGCAGGGGGCAAGTTACTTTGCACCAATCGTTGTTTGATGAAGGGCGGATTCTCGTATGGCGCTTCCCATGGTTTATGGCGGTCCCGGCCGGTATGTTCAGGGGCCGGGCGAACTTTCGCGTCAGGGCAGGTATTTGTCATGGTTGGGCTGCGCTGCTTATGTCTTGTTTGACCAGGGCACCGAGGATCGGCTGTGCAAGCAGATCGTCGATGGATTTCTGGACGAAGATCTAAGTGAGCCGTTCTTTAAGATTTATGACGGTCCGTGTACGGAAGACGCCGTTGTCGAAATGGCTAAGGAAGCCCGGGCCGAGTATTGCGACATGGTGGTGGGCATTGGCGGCGGCAAGATACTCGATATTGCCAAGGCCGTTGCGTTTTATGCCGAGGTGCCGTTGTGCGTATGCCCAACGGCGGCTTCGATGGACGGTCCGTGCAGCGCTATTTCGGTGCTGTATCACGAGGATGGGTCGTTCGACCACTACCTGATGCTCGAGAAGAATCCAGACCTGGTCGTGGTCGATACCAACGTGGTCGCGGCAGCCCCACTGCGTATGACGGTCGCTGGCATGGGCGACGCACTGGCAACGTATATCGAGGCGCGTTCGTGCGCCGCGGCGCACGGTACCAACGAGCACGGTGGCGCGCCGGGGCACTTGGCCTTGGTTGCGGCTCGTGCCTGCTATGACACACTCATGGAGTGCGGCGTCGCTGCCAAGCGCGATCTCAAAAAGGGCCGTACATCGCCGGCAGTTGAGCGCCTGATCGAGTGCAATATTCTGCTCTCGGGTGTTGGCTTTGAGAGCGGTGGCTTGGCGTTGGCGCATGCCATCGCCAACGGGTTGACGATTCTGCCCGAGTGCAAGGCAATGCATGGCGAGGCCGTGGCATTTGGCCTGGTGGTGCAGCTGCGCCTGGAGCGTGCACCCGAGCTTGATCAGGTGCTCGAGTTTTGCCAACGCGTCGGTCTGCCGACGACGCTCGAGGAGCTGGGCCTTGGCGAGATTTCCGATGCCGACCTGCAGAGTGTTGCAAATGCGGTCTTTAGAAACGAGCGTAACATGGCCAACGAGCAGACCAAGGTGACCAAACAGAAGCTCGTGCAGCTCATGTGCGAGGCATAGCTTGGCGCTTGATTGACCTTGTGCAATCGAGGCGGCGATAGGCATAGGCTATTTGCCGCAAAGATGCGCCGCGTGTAATTTGCCCGAGGCGTGGGCCGATAGCGTATCATTATCTCTTGCTTGTTTGCACTGCTCAGGGAGGGGCCGCGCATGGCGCAGGAACACGATCTGTTTGATGACATTATCGAGATCAGCAAGGGTTTCGACTTTCTTAAAAACCCGCTTGGCGGTGTGACCGATGCACTCGATCCGTCGGCACCGCAGTGGAATCCTGCCGACTACAAGGAGCGTCCGCGCGGCAACACCATTCCGTGCCTGACCTGCAAAAACGAAAAGAGCGGATGCACCGCGTGCATGGACGTGTGCCCGGTCAACGCTATCGAGGTCGAGGAAGACGCCATCGAGATCCTCGACTCCTGCCGCAAGTGCGGCCTGTGCGCCGCTGCCTGTCCGACCGAGGCGATCATCTCGCCGCGCCTGGCGCCTAAAAACCTATATGACGATATCGTCTCTGCTGCTACGAGCCACGAGACCGCCTACGTCACCTGCACGCGCGCCCTTAAGCGCATGCCGCGCGAAAACGAGGTCGTCGTTGCCTGTGTGGGCGATATTACGGCCGAGACCTGGTTCTCGGTGCTGGCCGACTATCCCAACGTGAGCGTCTACCTGCCACTGGGCGTGTGCGATAAGTGTCGCAACACCGGTGGCGAGGATATTCTGGGCGAGGCCATCGCCACTGCCGAGGAGTGGGCCGGTACGGGCATGGGCCTGGAGGTCGACCCCAAGAGCCTCAAGTGCCATAAGCTTCGCGAGTACGAGCGCAAAGAGTACATGGAAAAGATCGCCCGTACAACGGGCCTGACGGTGACCAAGCTCAATCCGGCGACGGCGGCGCTGGCCTCGGTGACGCAGAAGTTGAAGGCCCACCGTCACCAGATTACGCAGCTGGAGCGCACGCTCAACACCATGTGCGGCACCACGACGACCAAGCGTCGCCGTACGCTTACGCACGGGCGCCAGCTGGTACTCTCGACGCTGCAAAACCATCCCGAGCTTGCCCAGAACATGCAGGTGAGCACGCCGGAGTGCGATTTTGACAAGTGCACGTCGTGTGGCGAGTGTGTCAACGTGTGCCCCACGTTTGCCTGCGATTTGGTGGGAAGCGGTCGCTTTGCACTGGAGTCCACGTATTGCCTAGGTTGCGGGGCCTGCGTCAAGGTGTGTCCCGAGCATGCGCTTAAGTTGGTTGAGCATGATGCATCCAACCTGGTCGTCGTCGATCCCGAGGCCGAGGAAAAGGCCGCTCAGAAGGCCAAGGCCCACGAGGAGGCCGAGAAGGTCAAGGCCGAGGCAAAGGCCAAGCTCGACAAGATGCTCGATCAGGTGGAGAAGCTCGCGGACTAGTCAGCGAGCTCTATCTCTGCTTCATTTGCGCCGCCGCGGTGTCCGGATTCGCCCGGATGCTGCGGCGGCGCTATACTTATGCAGTTTGAAGTACCTGTATCAAAAGGAGCTGTCGTGTCCCTTTCCATCGGTATCGTGGGCCTGCCCAACGTGGGCAAGTCGACGCTGTTCACCGCGCTTACCAAAAAGACCGGCCTTGCCGCCAACTACCCGTTTGCCACGATCGACCCCAACGTGGGTATCGTCGACGTGCCCGATAGCCGCTTGCAAAAGCTTGCCGACATCGTTAACCCGGGTCGTATTGTGCCGGCGACGGTCGAGTTCGTCGACATCGCAGGTCTGGTGAAGGGCGCTAACGAGGGCGAGGGCCTGGGCAACCAGTTCCTGGCCAACATTCGCGAGACCGACGCCATCTGCGAGGTCGTGCGCTACTTTAAGGACCCCAACGTCATGCGTGAGGTGGGCCGCACGGGCGAGTTCGTCGATCCCGCCGGCGATGCCGACACCATCATGACCGAGCTCATCCTGGCCGACATGGGCACGCTCGAGAAGCAGCTGCCCAAGCTCGAGAAGGAGGCCAAGCGCGACAAGGAGCTCATGCCCAAGTTTGAGGTCGCCAAGCGCCTGCTTGCCTGGCTCAACGAGGGCAAGCGCGCCGCGTCCATGGAGATGACCGACGAGGAGCGCGCCGCTGCCAAGGGCTTGTTCCTGCTCACCATGAAGCCCATCCTGTATGTGGCCAACGTAGACGAGGACATGCTCAACGAGGACCTGGCGCCCATTGATGGCGTCAAGCCGCTGCCGATCTGCGCCAAGATCGAGGCCGAGCTTTCCGAGCTCGATCCCGAGGACGCTGCCGACTACCTGGAGAGCCTGGGCCTGGAGCAGCCCGGTCTGGACGTGCTCGCTCAGGCTGCCTACAAGCTGCTCGGCCTGCAGTCGTTCTTTACGGCTGGCGAGATGGAGGTCAAGGCCTGGACGCTGCGTCAGGGCGCGACCGCCCCGCAGGCCGCCGGTGTCATCCACACCGACTTTGAGCGTGGCTTTATTAAGGCCGAGGTCATTGGCTACGACGACTACATCGAGCTCGGTGGCGAGCAGGGCGCCAAGGCTGCCGGCAAGCTGCGTATTGAGGGCAAGGACTATGTCATGGCCGATGGCGACGTCGTGCACTTCCGCTTTAACGTGTAAGGACGACGCATATGTTTAAATATGGCAAAAAAGCTGGCTACATGGGTATTGCGCTGCTCGTACTTGCGGTGATTCCGCTGGTGGTCGCAGCGTGTGTTATCCCCAACATTGGTCCCGAGGTGGCAACGAAGTTTAATGCCGCCGGCGAGGCGACGCGCTGGGGCAAGAGTTACGAGCTGCTGGCGTTGCCGGTGCTCAATCTGCTGCTGAGCGTGGCGACGTACTTTACGGCGGGACGCCAGGCTAAAAACAATGATGACTCCGCCGCCATGGCGCGCATCGTGTGCGAGCGCTACCTGCGAAACGGCTGCATCACGGGTGTGTTCCTCAACGTAATCAACGTCTACTTTATGTATTCGGCGATTACCGGTATGGGCTTTGGCCTGGGCTTTTAGCTTGCGCCTTTAGGCAACGAGCCTGCAAGCATATTCGATGGCTGCTGCGAGGCCGCCGCTCGATCGTGGTTGAAAGACCATGTCGGCGGCGGCCTCGTTTTCGTATCCGGCGCCGCGGAGGGCGAGCGCGATGCCGGCTTCCAAAAGGAGCGACAGGCCGCGTTGGCTGGTTACGATTACGGCAGCCTGATTGAGCGAGCAGCCGTGCGTTTGGCATCGGATGGCAAGTTCACCTCGCGCCGGGCAAGGGACCAGAACGGCGGCGACGCGACTTGATAGCAATGCAAATGCTGTGCGCTCATCGGGCGAAAGGCATTCAGCTTCAACGACGACGAGCTTGGGCGGCGCGCTGTTTGTGCAAAGCGTGGCTCGGTACATGCGGACCGAAGAACCCGACATAGAAAACTCCTGTGTATTCGGGAAAACGTAAACTATAGTTTACGTTTATGTTCGGCTCCATTTCAAACTCGGCTGCATGGACGAACGTGCGAAACAGATTCTTGGCAGGCGGGTCGAAGAGACACGCAGGGACCTTGGTATCTCCAAGGTTGATTTTTGTGTGGCGACAGGAATCAGCCGACCCTACCTCGACCGAATCGAAGATGGGACGGCAAATTTCACGCTCAAGGTTCTATTTAAGATCGCGCCCGCACTCGGCATGACGGTGTCAGAGCTTCTCGAGGGTATCGAATAGGGGATACCCGTCGACAACTGAATTACGCCATCGGGATGCGGTCGTGGTTGACTTGGCTGTAGAACAGGCGCTGAATCTCGGCCGCATCACGTGACTGGCCGAGTGCCCACATGGTTTTGGCCACGAGCGTCTCGGTGGTCATATCATCGCCGCGCAGAATGCCCGGATGATCGGCGTAAGCGCGGCCGACCTCATAAACGCCCAGATCGAGGCCCTCTTCGGGGACCTGCGTGGTCATAACGACGGTGCGACCCGAATCGACCCAGCGGAAAATTGCCTCTTGGAACGACTCGCCCGACTCGCCAAACTCGGGGATACCGCCAATGCCAAAGGTCTCCAGAATCACGGCGTCGTAGCTATCGGCAAGGGCGTCGAGGATGCCCGGGTTTACGCCGGGCGTAAGCTTGAGTACAAATACGCGCGGGTCGATGCTGTCGTAGAAACGCACCGGGTATTCGCCCTGATGAGTGCCGTGGAGCCCGTTGCGCACGATGCGGTCGTTGCGGATGTAGGCAATGGGTGGATAGTTGACGCTAATGAACGCGTTAAAGCTCATGGTGCGCTGCTTGCGGGCGCGCGTGCCGGCAATGGCGACGCCGCCAAACACAATCGACACATCGTGCGAATGCTCGTCGAGCGCATAGAGCAGGCTCTGATACAGGTTGAGCTTGGCGTCGGTAAAGGGGTTGCCCATGGGCTTTTGCGAGCCGGTGAGCACGATGGGCTTGGGGCTGTCCTGAATCAGATAGGAAAGCGCCGCCGCGGTGTAGCTCATGGTGTCAGTGCCGTGCAGAATCACGAAGCCGTCGTGGTCGGCATAACCCTCGACGATGACGTCGCGGATACGCATCCAGTCGCTCGGGCGCATGTTGGTGCTGTCGATGTTCATGGGCTGCACCACGTCGAGCTCGCAGAGGCCCGAAATCTCGGGGACGCTCTGGGCGAGCTCCTCGCCGGTCAGGGCGGGGGAGAGGCCGTTACCGTCCTCGGTCGATGCGATGGTGCCGCCCGTGGCGATGAGAAGGATGCGCTTCATGCTGGTATTCCTATCGTATTTGCCGCCACAGAGGCGGAGTCGTTCGGCAGTATTGTGGCACAGGGCGGTGATTGTTCAAACGTATTACATCATCTGTAACGTTTGGTAACACTTCAATTGCCGTCAAATAGGGGCCCTGGTCGTGCGTTTGCCGTGCACTGATGGCTGCGAGGGACGAGAAACCCCATATAACGTGTACACTATGAAAGCAATTTTCGTTTATTCGCGCGGGTGGGCACCGGCTCCCCGCCAACAAGAGGGGGAAACCATGGATCAAAAGGCTTCCGCAAAGGTCCTCGTACTCGACTTTGGTGCGCAGTACGGTCAGCTCATTGCCCGTCGCGTCCGCGACCTCAACGTGTATTCCGAGATCGTTCCCTGCGACATCTCGGCCGACGAGATTCGCGAGATGAACGCCTCTGCGCTCATCCTTTCCGGCGGCCCGGCTTCTGTGTATGCCGAGGACGCTCCGTCCATCGACCCCGCCATCTTTGACCTGGGCCTTCCCGTCCTGGGCTTCTGCTACGGTCATCAGATCACGGCCGTGACGCTCGGTGGCAAGGTCGGCCACTCCGAGGTGGGCGAGTATGGCCGCGCCACCATCACGCGCACGGCAGGCGCCAAGCTCTTTAACTCCACGCCCATGGAGCAGACCGTGTGGATGAGCCACCGCGATGCCGTCTCCGAGGTGCCCGAGGGCTTTACCGTTACCGCCAGCACCGACGTGTGCCCGGTTGCCGCCATGGAGTGCGTCGAGCGCAAGATCTTCACCACGCAGTTCCACCCCGAGGTCAAGCATTCCGAGTACGGTCAGCAGCTGCTGAGCAACTTCCTGTTTGAGATCTGTGGCCTGGAGCCCAACTGGAGCATGGACAACCTGGTCGAGACCATGACGGCCGAGTTCCGCGAGAAGGTCGGCGACGACCGCGTGATTCTGGCCCTGTCCGGTGGCGTCGACTCCTCCGTCGTGGCTGCGTTGGGCGCTCGCGCCGTGGGCAAGCAGATGACCTGCGTGTTCATCAACCACGGTCTGCTGCGCAAGGGCGAGCCCGAGCAGGTTGAGGAGGTCTTCACCAAGCAGTTTGACGTCGACTTTATCCACGTCCACGCCGAGGACCGTTATGCCGAGCTTCTGGCCGGTGTGACCGAGCCCGAGGAGAAGCGCCGCATCATCGGCACGCAGTTCTGGAAAGAGTTCTTCGCCGTGGCGCAGCAGCTCGAGACCGATGGCAAGCCGGTCAAGTACCTGGCTCAGGGCACCATCTACCCCGACATCATCGAGTCCGGCGCTCGCAAGACGGGCGGCAAGACGGCCACCATCAAGAGCCATCACAACCTGATCCCGTTCCCCGAGGGCGTACACTTCGACCTCATTGAGCCGCTCGACCACTTCTTTAAGGACGAGGTCCGCGCGCTTGGTCTGGCACTGGGCCTGCCGGGTCACATCGTGTTCCGCCAGCCTTTCCCGGGCCCGGGTCTGGCCATCCGCATCATCGGTGCGGTCGACAAGGAGAAGCTCGAGATTCTCAAGAACGCCGACGCTATCGTGCGCGAGGAGCTCGACGCCTACAACCAGCGTCTGTTTGAGCAGACCGGCGAGCGCAACTCCGAGCACAGCTGCTGGCAGTATTTCGCGGTCCTGCCTGACATTAAGTCCGTCGGCGTTATGGGCGATGAGCGTACCTACCAGCGCCCGATCATCTTGCGTGCCGTCGAGTCCAGCGATGCCATGACCGCCGACTGGGCCAAGCTGCCCTATGACGTGCTGGCCCGCATCTCCGGCCGCATCGTTGCCGAGGTTCCTGGCGCCAACCGCGTGTGCTACGACATCACGTCCAAGCCGCCCGCGACCATCGAGTGGGAGTAAGCCGATAGGGCTTTGACCTGCACTTTTTAGTGCCGCACTGTGCCTCTGAGTTTCGTTTCGTACGAGGGTCACGGCAAAGCCACCAGCGACATTGGTGAGTAAAACCGATTATCGAGCCCCCGTTCCCATGTTGGAACGGGGGCTTTTTCTTTGCCTTTTTACTCCCTTTCACCTGCGATTTCGCGATTTACTCCCCCGTGTCTCAAGACGGCAAGGCACGGGGCGGCATTCGGAGGAGTGGGAGTAAGGATTCATCCCAAGTGAGTAGACGCGCGATTTTTGTCCCCGAGAACGAAACAGGGCCGTTTCAGGGCCCGTGAAACTCAAATCGAACTCAATGGGCATTTTTGCGGTCTCCGCACGGCGTTTCCCCAGGTGGTTAATGGGGAGTAAAGAATCTCGCCGTCTCAATGAAAACAGGAGTAATCAGGGGAAATGCCGCGGCGTACTGCCGCGTGCCGTCATGTAAGCCACCGCGTCATTTACTCCCCATTTACGCTTGAAATTCCTTGGCATGCAATGGGGAGTAAAAACTCAGCAGACACACGAGCAGGCGGCGATCACCGCCTAGTCTGCCATCCAAATTCGATTGTGTTGGTTGCGAAATGCGAAGAGCCGCTACAGCGAGGCTTTCCAGTCCTCGTACTCGGCGGCGTCGATCTCGCCGTTCTCGAGCTGCGCGCGCTTCTCTGCCCACAGCTCGATCGCCGTCGCGGCTTTGGGCGCGTGCGGAGCCTTGGGGTTCAGGGAGAGCCCCGATCCGTCGGCTGCGGGCACGATGCCGAAGGAATCCTCGAGCTGCGCGAGCAGCGACATGAGGTCGCCAGCAGTCTCGACGCCGTAATCCTTGAGGGCGTTGACGGATACGCCGAGCGCTGCGGCGATGGACTCGAGCAGCTCGGGCTTCACGGCGCGGATGCCGCTCTCGTAGTGGCGCACGGCCCCCTCGGTCAGACCGACCGCCTCGGCGAGCTGCGCCTGCGTCATGCCGCGCAACTTGCGGTACCGCCTTATGTTTTCGCCTACGGACATGCGCCCTCCTCCTGGAATTACGTACCCACACATCTTATCAGCGTACGCAAATGTACGCAATTCTATTGACAGTACAGATATGTACGTTTACTCTGAATCTGTAAACCGTACGTATCCGTACGCTGTTGATAGGAGGAGTCATGGACGAGAAGGTGGCGAAGACGCCGAGGCCGCACATGCTGGACGCCGACGAGGTCGCGGAGCTGCTGAGGATCAAGAAAGGCAGCGCCTACGAGGTGATCAGGAAGATAAACGCCGAGCAGGAGGCGCGCGGGCGCGTGGTGATCCGCGGACGCGTTCGAAGCGACGTCTTCGACGCCCTGTACTTCCCGGAGGTGGACTGACATGCCCGTGTACAAGGACGACAACAACGGCACGTTCTACGTGCAGTGCTACTACCGCGACGCCCGTGGCTCGAAGCGCCACAAGACGAAGCGCGGCTTTTCCTCCGAGGTGGAGGCCGCAGTGTGGGAAGGCCAGTTCAAAAGCCTTAACGGCGGGGCCATGGACATGACGTTCTCCGAGTTCGTCGAGGTGTACGCCTCCGAGGTGAAGCCGCGCATACGCGAGCACACGTGGATCACCAAGGAGTACATCATCAACGACAAACTCGTACCGTTCTTCGGGGACATGCGCATGTGCGACGTCAGGCCGATCGACGTCATCAGGTGGCAGAACGAGCTCACCGAGCACCGGGATGCCGAGGGGAAGCCCTGGGCGCCGACGTACCTGCGCACGGTGAACAACCAGCTCAACGCCATCTTCAACCATGCCGAGCGCTACTACGGCCTCACCGACAACCCGGTGCGCAGGGTCGACAAGATAGGCTCGAAGAAGGGCGGCGAGATGCAGTTCTGGACCAAGGACGAGTACCTGAGGTTCAGCGAGGCCGTCATGGACAAGCCGCTCTCGTTCCATGCCTTCGAGCTGCTCTACTGGACGGGCATACGCTGCGGCGAGCTCCTGGCGCTCACGCCGTCCGACTTCATGCTGGAGAGCTCCCGGCTGCGCATCAACAAGTCGTACCAGAGCCTCCACGGCGTGGACACCGTGACCGACCCCAAGACGCCAAAGTCGGTGCGCACGATCGTCATGCCCGCCTTTCTGCGCGACGAGATGGCGGACTTCATCGAGATGCGCGACGACGTCGCCCCCGACGAGCGCCTGTTCGCCGTTACCAAGCACTTCCTGGCCCACGAGATGGAGCGAGGGTGCAAGGCGTCTGGCGTGAAGCGCATCCGCATACACGATATACGCCACAGCCATGTGAGCCTGCTGA
>CATWCP010000033.1 GCA_958349325.1 uncultured Collinsella sp. | reverse complement strand
GTCTGCGCGTTGGCGAAAACATGGTCGCGCCCAATGTACGAATAAACGTCCATAAAGCCACCGGCGAGCGCCAAGATGATGCCCAGCTCAATAGACTCCGATATCTGTTTGGCACGCTGCATCGTCGTGCATCCTCCTTGTTGACGACTCTCTCGTGCGTTGGCGGAAACATAGCCGCCGTTCATACTGTAACCCATTGACAACATGGCGTGCGCGCGAGACGGCTCCTTCGACACGGGGATACACAGTCTGGAAACAAACGGCACCCGCATCGACACGCCGATCCGCCAGCCCATGTACTCAACCAGTCTTTTTAGCCCCGTCCCAAAAAGACTGGTTACAATTACGTGCAGCATACAAACACCGGGAGGGATCGTGGCAAAAAAGCCTCAGCACGCTCAGAATAACCAGCGCAGTCAGCAGGGCAAACAGGGCCAGCAGCAAAAGCGCGGCGGCAAGGCCCAGGGCGGCCACGCCGCTCATACCCCGGCAGCGCCCGCCCGTCCCTGGCGCCCGGGCCGCGATAAGTTCCTCCCCGTCAGCCGCGCCGATATGGACGCGCGCGGTTGGGACCAGTGTGACTTCGTCTACATCTGCGGCGACGCCTACGTGGACCACCCCAGCTTTGGTATGGCCATCATCAGCCGCGTACTCGACGCGCACGGCTACAAAGTGGGCATCATCTGCCAACCCGACTGGACCGATCCCGCCAGCATCAGCGTGCTCGGTGAGCCGCGCCTGGGCTTTTTGGTCAGTGCCGGCAACATGGACTCCATGGTCAACCACTATTCGGTGACCAAGCACCGCCGCCACACCGACGCCTATACCCCCGGCGGCGAGGAAGGTCACCGCCCCAACCGTGCCGTCACGGTCTACGGCAATCTCATCCGTCAGACGTTCAAGGACGCCCCCATCATCATCGGCGGCATCGAGGCGAGCCTGCGCCGCCTGGCCCACTACGACTACTGGCAGGATAAGCTCAAGCGCTCGGTGCTGCTCGACTCGGGCGCCGACATCCTCATCTACGGCATGGGCGAGCACGCGATTGTCGAGATCGCCGACGCGCTCGACGCGGGGCTGCCCGTCGATCAGATCACCTATATCAACGGCACCGTTTACCGCACGAGTTCGCTCGACGAGGTCTACGACTACGACCTGCTGCCCAGCTGGGACGACCTTGCCGCCGACAAGCTCAACTACGCGCGCAGCTTTAACGTGCAGCAGCAGAACATGGACCCCATCACCGGACATCGTCTGGTAGAGCCCTACCCCAACAGCGTCTATGTGGTGCAGAACCCGCCGTCGGCAACACTCACCACCGACGAGATGGACGAGGTGGCCGAACTCCCCTACGCACGCGATTGGCATCCCGACTACGACGCAGCGGGCGGCGTGCCGGCCTTTGCCGAGATCAAGTTTTCCATTAGCTCCAACCGCGGCTGTTTTGGCGAGTGCTCGTTTTGCGCGCTCACCTTCCACCAGGGCCGCGTGCTGCAGATGCGCAGCCACGACTCGATTATGCGCGAGGCCGAGCTGCTCACGCGCGATCCCGAGTTTAAGGGCTACATCAACGACGTGGGAGGACCGACGGCCAACTTTAGCCGTCCTGCCTGCGACAAGCAGCTCAAGCACGGCGTGTGCAAGAACAAGCGCTGCCTGTGGCCGAGCGTATGCAAGAACATGGTGGTCGACGAGAGCGGCTACACGCAGCTGCTGCGCGACCTGCGCCAGCTGCCGGGCGTCAAAAAGGTCTTCGTGCGCAGCGGCATCCGTTTTGACTACACCATGGCCGATGCCTCGGACGAGTTTTTGCGCGAGCTGCTGGAGCATCATGTCTCAGGCCAGCTGCGCGTAGCGCCCGAGCACGTGAGCGATGCGGTGCTGTCAGTGATGGGCAAGCCGAGCCGAGCCGTCTACGACGCGTTCTGCCGCAAATTTGAACGCTTGAACCGCGAATACGGACTCAAGCAGTACGTGGTGCCGTATCTAATCTCGAGCCACCCCGGCTCGACCATGAAGGAAGCCGTGGACCTTGCCGAAGCCGTGCGCGACATGGGCTACATGCCCGAACAGGTGCAGGACTTCTACCCCACCCCGTCCACCATGTCGACGTGCATGTACTACACCGGCGTGGACCCGCGCACCATGAAACCGATCTATGTGGCGCGCGACCCGCACGAGAAGGCCATGCAACGCGCGCTCATCCAGTATCGCAAGCCCGAGAACTACAAGCTGGTACGCGAGGCGCTGGAAAAGGCTGGCCGTCGCGACCTGATCGGCTACACCAAGCATTGCCTGATTCGCCCCGTGCCGCCACGCCCGGGCGAGACATCTGCTGGCGGTGGGCATGGCACCGGCAAGAAGGGCGGCAAGCCACACGGTGGCGCCGCCGGCAAGGGACCCAAAGGCAGCAAGGGCCACGGCGGCATGTCGCGAGCGCAGAACACCGCGGGCCGCAACCGCGCGGCGCAGGGACGACAGGGCGCCAACGCAGGCGGGCGTCGCAACTAGCGCGGCGAGGCGGCATGCCGCCGTTGGCGACACGACACGCCCCACCAATAAAATGCCGCTCGCCGGGGCGTCGCAGAACGATTCCCCGGCGAGCGGCCGATTAATATTGTCTATCTCAAGACGTTGTTACTTTTTGTCAAAACGACCATAGAGCGCAAACGAGAGCGCCGCAGAGATAACCCAAGTCAAAGCGATGCAGACGACAATCATGATCAGATTCATGGGATTGCCGCTTGGATCGGCATAAACGGGCAACGAGGTAATGCCGGGCATAACAAAGCCGAAGCACTTTGCGCCCAGAACAACGGTGAGCGCACCGCCAATGCCATCCGCGATCATCGCAGCGATAAGCGGAGTCCTGTTAGGAACCTGAACGGTAAACAAGGCGGGCTCGGAAATTCCCATAAATGCTGAGAAGGCGCACGTCATTGCAGCGGACTTGAGCTTTTCGTCGGTCATGCGCAGGGCTGCACCAAAAGACGCACCGCTTTCGGCGAGGTTATGGCAAAAAGAGATCGGGAGCAGATAGTCATACCCAAGCGTTGCGATATTGGAAATCTGGATAGGGCTCGTTGACTGATGCATGCCGAAGAGCACGATAAGCGGCATAAAGAAGCCCAGCAGAAAACCGGCAACGGGGCCTAACGTCGAGAATAGCCAAACGATACCGTTGGCAAGACCAAGACCGCACCAGGCACCAATCGGAGCGAGTACAAACAGGTTGACGGGAATCACGATAGCAAGGGAGAGCGCCGGAACGACAACGAGCTTAAAAAGATCCGGCACGACTTTGTCGATTGCGCGATATACAAAAGACAAGCCAATGACGCCAAAGATAACCGGGAACACGGAATCGGCGTAGCTAAAAATCGGCACCGCAAAACCGAACAGCGCAAGGGGCGTCTCGCCCGTACCGACAGCGTTGACAATGGTCGGGTACATCAGCGATCCGGCAACACAAAGCGCAAGCGAACGGTTGACCCGGAACTTATCAGCTGTAGACATTGCCAGCAAAAACGGCAAGAAGTAGAACGGGATATCCGAAATCATATTGAATATCGCAAAGTCGCCGGCACCCGTGTCGATTCCAAAAGCCGCGATAGCAGCCAGGATGCCCTTTACGATGCCTCCCGCCACCAGTGCGGGAATGATAGCGGAGAAGATGCCGGTGATGATATCGAATACGCGAGCCGAACCTTTTTGGAGCTCAGGCTGCTCGGCGTCGGCGGAGACCTCGCCACCCATCCTGTCGCCTAGCATGGGCTCCAATTCGTCATATACCGACCCCACGCTGGCGCCGATGATAACCTGCCACTGCCCGTCTTTAACTTGCGCGCCCAAGGCGCCGTCAAGCGTCTTAAGGGCCTCAAGGTCTGCCTTGCTATCGTCCTTCAGGTTGAATCTGAGCCTTGTAATGCAGTGCGTTGCCATAACAACGTTATCGGCGCCGCCCACGAGCTCGAGGACACGAGCGGCTAGTTCCTTCTTGTCTGCCACAACAATCACTCCTATCCAAGATCCTCGCCATTAGTGGCGATACATTTCTGGTACCAATAGAAAGAGTCTTTACGCAAGCGCTCCGCAGTGCCGTTGCCGCAATTATCCAGATCGACATAGATAAGCCCGTATCGCTTGTCCATCGTAAGAGGACCGCAGGCAACAAGGTCAATGAATCCCCAGATCATATATCCGCGCACGTCAACGCCATCGATCACTGCCTCTTTAAGGCACTTTATGTGCTGGCGTAAATAATCGATTCGATACTCGTCGTGGATGCTGCCATCCTCCTCGACTACATCAGATGTACCGAGGCCATTCTCGGCGATATACAGGGGCAGCCCATAGCGGTCATACATCTGGTTAAGGGTAACCCTCAGGCCAATGGGATCGAGCTGCCAGCCCCACTCACTCGTCTCGAGATAAGGGTTCTTGTTTGCCATGACCAGATTTCCCGCAGTCTTCTCCCATCCCTGATCGCAGGTGGATACCTGGGAAAAGTAGTACGAGAAGGCCAGGAAGTCGACCGTGTTGCGAGCGATAAGCTCTTCATCGCCCGGCTCCATTTGAATCTCGATATCGCACGCATCGAAATAGCGATTCATATAAGCGGGGTATTTTCCACGAGCCATCACGTCCGTATAGAACCAGTTGGAATACTGGTCGTCGTGAATAGCCTGCATGTTATCTTCGGGACGGCAGGTGGCAGGATACGTACAGAATCGAGCGATCATGCCGCCAACGGGAGTATCGGGCGAAAGACGATGGACAATCTCGACGGCGCGCGCATTGGCAACGAACTCGTGGTGCAGACACTGGAAGATGGCTCGATCGAAGTTCTCCCCCTCTTCGTCTTTGACCAGACAGACCCCGTCCCAAGGCGAAAAACGCGCTGCATTGAACTCGTTAAAAGGCAGCCAGAAATCGACCAGGTCGCCCAATTCCGTAACGATCGTCTCGACATAGCGGGCGAAGAAATCAATCGTCTTGCGATTCTTCCATCCCCCATATGTGGTGACGAGATTTACCGGAATGTCATAGTGGAGCATGGTGACGAAGGTCTTAATGCCGTGCTTTTTGCACTCACCCAGCATGCTTCGATACCACTCGATGCCTTCACGGTTAGGCTCAAGGTCATCTCCGTTAGGATAGATTCGGCTCCAGCAAATAGAGGTGCGGAACAGCTTGAGACCCATCTCCGCAAAAAGCGCGATGTCCTCACGGTAGTGATGATAGAAGTCGTTACCGCGCCTAAACGGGTAGAACTCAACGCCATCATCTGCGAGAGCGTTCATTAGCTCGTCATGGCAGAAGGGGTTGTTTTGATGCTTGTCCTCGATCTGGTCATGAGTCCAGGTGCCATCCAGCCATCGACAATCCTGCGTCGACTTTCCCTTTCCGCCCTCATTCCAGGCGCCATCGGCCTGCGAGCACGATATGGCTCCGCCCCATAAAAAGTCGGAGTCAAATCCATGTTTTAACTTACCCATTTGCCCTCCTTGATCGGATGCTCCAGCGGATAACCCAATACTAGGAAGAACAAGATGCATAAGATATCGCATAGAAAGCTTGGGTTTATAACATTTTTTTAGATATAATACCGTTCAAGGCATCGATTCTACCGTTCACCGCTGGAGCACCCCATGGATTCGAATCTCAAACAGTTGCTCTATACGCATACCGAGACCGAAGAGTGGCATCGTACGCATCCGGGAGAGCCCAGCCCGCGATATAACAGGGTGGAAACCACAACCATTAACGGCGAAGAGGTCTATCTGTTTGATTGGAAAGAAACCCTCGACGAAAACCCCGTGGGCCTTATCAAGGAGTCACGCTTTACCGACATTCCTCCTCATATCAATCGGGATATGGAGCTTAACTACGTGTACGACGGCGTCTGCACGTTTGTCGTCAACGGACGGTCACTGCTCCTTAAAAAGGGTGATGTGCTCATTTGCAACACCGGCGTAGTCAGAAGCGTTCCATACGTTAAGGGCGAGCACGATATCGTCATTTCAATCGTCTTCAAAAAGGAAATGTTCGATTCGGTGTTCCTGAGCCAGCTACCCGGCGCGTCACCATTAACGAATCTCCTATTTGATTTTGTGTCCAAAAACCGTGAGGCTCGCAAATATCTCATTCTTCCAGAGGAATACGCCCGACATGCGCGACGCCTCATCGAGATGCTCTTTATCGAATATCACTTTAAAGATGCCTACTCCAATGAACTCATGAGGCACCTCGCCGTCAGCCTATTCCTTGTTCTCATTCGAGGACTGTACCGACGCTCCGCAACTGATAACCAGGCGATTATGTCGGACGAACGCATCGTGTCGATTCTGAATCATATTGAGCGAAGTTACGGCGACTGCACGCTCGAAAGCATTGCGAGCGATACGGGTTATAGCACCAGCTATCTCAGCAGCTTGATCAAGCAAAAAACCGGCAAAACGTTTTCGCAAATCAAGCTCAACCAGCAGCTCACAGAGGCGGCATATCTTCTCAATAACACCGAGCGCAGCGTGCAGTATGTAGCCCGAAAAGTCGGCATATCCAACATGTCATTCTTTTACTCAAAATTTAAAGAAACATTCGGCGAAACGCCAGGTGCGTTCAGGACGCATCGCTCTTGTTAAAGTCATTGATAATCAGACCGATCAGTTTCGCGTGGCGCAGGAATGCACGACCGGAGCAGCGAGCGCATCGCCTCTACCAGCACAAAGCCGGCGATGCCAACCGTGACCACCACGTCGAACGGCGCGTTCACAAACCACAGCAGGCCCATGAGATACGACCCGGCATTAAAGGCAAAGTGCAGCAGGATCGTGTAACGGAGCTTTCCAGTGGTCACGAGCACCCAGCCAAAGATGAGGCCGGCAACACCCGCATAGCAGCCCTGCACCCAGTTCATGTGCATAAAGCCGAAGACCGCCGCCTGCAGCACGATTGCCGCGGCGACGCCCCAGGTACTCGGGGCCGCCCAGGGCACTATGGCGCCGTCCTGCGCGTTCGCGCGGCGCCGGCGCTTCCAGAGCGAACGGCACTGTGGATTAAACGCACGCAGCGAAAACTCAAAGATGATGCCGCGCACCAGCAGTTCCTCGCAAAACGGCGCGCCGAGCACCGTGGTCAGGACGGCAAGAAGGCTGGTATCGCCCATGCCCGTTTCCTCGACGAGCTCGCTATAGTCTGCCGCGACCTCGGGCAGCAGCGACAGCACGCCGTCGCATAGGTAGCTAATGACCACCTGCATGGATAGGCCGATCACGACAACGCAGACAATGCGCTTCCATGCCGCGCTTGCTCCCCCACCGAGCGGGCGCTCGCCTTGCCGGCGCGCCATGAAGGAGCGGGGCCACAGATAACGCCACCACAGCAGCGCCATCAAAAATGACGCCGTCTGAGCGGCAGCCTGGAACCATTGGATATCGAGATTGTCGATCGGATAGCCCGTCAGCACCGACACGGCATCGAGAACTGAAAACAGAACCACGCTCAGGGCTATATCGGCAGCGACAACGCCAAAACAGGCAAGCGCCCACGCCATCGCATTGAGCATGCCAACCTCCTCAAAACCCGGCACTTAGGGACGTTCCTTAACTGCCGGCAGAAAAAGAACGTCCCCAAGTGCCGGCAGTTTGGAACAGTCATTGTTGATGAGAATCGGGCGCAGCGCCAAAGGCCCCGTTGGGCGAAATGTCGAACGGGAAGGTGCCACAGCGATTGAAAGCGGCGATGAACATGCGGATGGCATTGGACGGCGTGGTGCCCACGAGCTGGGTTGCCGCCGCGAAGGCCGCCTTTTCCTCGGGCAAAACCTTCGCGACAACCGGGGTCATGTGTTCTGCCATGGCGCTTCCTTCTTGAAACGACGGTGGTGCGGATGGATGCGGGCCACGCGGCTGGGCGACGGGCTGTGAAGGCAACCCGATTGGCCCGCATCTGGAGTTTGTTCTACGGCGTTGGTATTACTTGGTATTCCTAAGTATTACCCCGTAGATAGAATACCATACCCGACCCCATGGGGACGGAGAAAAAACGGATCAATTTGTTGCTGAGTAAGTCTTTAGAGCGTGATGATGTCCGAGATATTGAGGGCCCGAGCGTCAGCGGAATCGTGCGTGGCAAGCAACAGCATACGGCCGTCGAGCAAGTCGAGCACGACCTCGGTGCATGCGTCGCGCGCAGCGATGTCTAGACCGGTAAAGGGCTCGTCCAGAATCACTGCGCCGCCCGGACACAGCAGGGCTCGGGCAATCTCGACACGACGGCGCTGCCCGCCCGAGAGCTCGGCCACGCGGGCATGCACATCGATCCCCGGTACCAGCAGGCGCAACAAGGCAGCGGCACTCGAGGTATTCACGCGTGCATCGGCGCACACCAGCACGTTATCCAAAGCAGAGGCGTCCTCGACCAGGCGCACATCCTGAAACACCATGGAGCACGGTGCGCACTCCCCCGCCACCAGCGCAAGCAACGTCGACTTGCCCACGCCCGAAGCGCCCATCACACAGGTGCGTCCACCGGCGGGCACATGAAGCACCAGTCCGTCGAGCGCCGGCGACCAGGGCGCCCGGTCGCCCACGGCGAGCGCAAGCTCCGCAGCAGCCCCGCCGCCAGCAGAGCCGCACGCACGCCCGCGGCCACCGCGCCCATGCGCCCGCACGGCAGTACGCCACGCCACGGGCCCCGAAGCCCGCAGCAACCACACCAGCACGCGCTCGCATGCCCACGATGCCGCCACGACCAGCACGGTCCACGCCAGCAGGTCCGCCGTCTCGATCAAAAGCTTCGCCTGATAGATGCGTTCGCCCACGGTGCCCGTCGCCATGCCGATGAGCTCCGCCGCCACGCCGGCCTTCCAGCTCATGCCGATCACGGCACGCGCACACGAAAGCACAAACGGCTGGACCTCGCGCCAGGTATGGGCGCAAAACAGACGCCAACCCTGCACGCCATGCAGACGAAACATCTGCTCCAGCGGCTGATCAACCTGTGCCAAACCCTCAACCAGCGAAAAATACACTCCCGGCAGCGCCATCAAAAAGACCGCCGCAATGCTTACGCGCGCCGACCCCAGCCAAATGAGCAGCAGGACCACCACGCAGGCAACCGGCGTCGCCTTAACAAACGAAAGCGCCGGAGCCACCAAGCGGGCAAACGCCCGCGAGCGCGACGAAATTCCGGCCAGCAAACCACCGCACACCGCGGCAAGCGCCAAACCGCCTAGAATCCGCACACCCGAGCCCGCCAGAATCGCCCACGTGCCGGCATCGCATACCAGCCGCAGCAACGCCACCACAACAGCACCCGGACCCGGCAAAATCAGCGGCTGTGCCACCAGCGCCGCTACGAAGACCCACACGGCAAGCCAAAAGGCGGCAACGGCACCTGCTGCCGCCACCGCCTTCATACGCTCTATCATTTGTCGAGCAAACGCACGCACGGGTTACTCCATGTAGTAGAAATCATCAGCCGGGAGCTTGCCGCCCACGGCGCTCGCGTCTGCATCGGCCAGCACCTTCAGGTACCCACCGAGCGCGGCCTTCATATCCTTCCCTGTCTGGCAGACAAGCATGCACCCGGGAATCGCCTTCTCGGCGATCTTGGCGTTATCCACGATGCCCGCATCGACCACGGCCTGCGCCCAGTCCGCCGGCGCCGCGTTCACGGCCTCAACGCTCGCAGCATGGCAGCTCAGGAATTCCGCCACGGCCTCGGGATGCTCCTCGGCAAAGGCACGGCGCACCACGGTCACACCCGTCAGCAAGCGCGAGCCCGTGTCTCCTGCCAGCTCGTCCCACACATCGGTCAGGCTCACCGGTGCCGACAGCTTGCCCTCGCTCTTGGCGATGGCCGCCGTCTTGAACGGCTCGGGTAGCACGCCCACGGCAGTCGGGTCGGCAAGCAGAGCCGAGAGCACCTCGGTAGGCTCGCTCTTAAACTCGAGCGTCACCTGACCGGCCAAGCCCGCGCGCTCCAGCAGGTAGTTCATGACGTACTCCGGCGTGGCGCCCTTGCCCGTCATATAGACAGTATGGCCCGCCAGATCGCCAAACGAGGCCACACTCGCGTCGCCCGTCACAATGTTCAGCACGCCCAGCGTGTTGATGTCGATGACCTGCACCGCGCCCTCGGTCTTGTTGTAGAGCACGCTCGCCACGTTGGTGGGCACCAGAGCGATATCGATATCGCCCTGAATGACCTTGGGCACAATCTCGTCGGCGGCAGTGTTGATCGCAAAGTCGAACTCATTGTCCGTCTCGCCATCGGCTGCCTGGTCCATAAACTGCACCAGACCGATCGACGTCGGACCCTTGAGCGAGGCGACGTGCACCTCGACCGGCTCTGCGGCAGCACCGGCGCCGTCCGTGGCAGCCGAGCCCGCGGCGGACCCGGCACCGGCAGCCCCGCCGCCACAGCCCGCGAGCGCAAGTGACAGGGCGCCCACGGCGAGCGCCGAGGCAAACCCCCGGCGCGACATTTCAAAATCAAACGCGCGCATCGCTAGCACGTCCCCTCGTTAGGCATCGTCCATGCGTGATGGTCGGTATGCAGCAATTCCTCGGCCAGCGGCGAGAGCGGCTCGCCCAAGAACTCGCGGTAGCACGCCTGGACATCGGGATTCTCGTGCGAGAAGCGAATGTCCGCCTTCGCATCCAGGCCCCACAGTACCTGGCCGCGCTCGGCTGCCAGCTCGCAACCGTCGTGGATAGGCTGACCGCCGCCACCGACGCAGCCGCCCGGGCATGCCATAACCTCGACGAAGTCATAGCTCACACGGTCGTCGCGAATCGCATCGAGTAGGCGGGCGGCGTTGCCCAGCCCGTGCGCCACGGCGACGCGCACCTTGGTGCCATCGATATCGGCCACGGCCTCCTTCCAGC
>CATWCP010000032.1 GCA_958349325.1 uncultured Collinsella sp. | reverse complement strand
TTCGGAGCTTGCTCCGCGTGAGATTTACCAAGATCACGAGTAAATTTGTGCATAGGCCGACGATGTATTTGTATCGTCGGCCTTTATTTATCTGCGCGTTTGTTTCCAAATTGTTCATTTGTCGACGTGTGCCTGAATAAATGGACATTTTCTCGCAAGGTTTTGGTCAGATTTTGGTTTGACCGCGAAAAACGGTGTGGGCGTGCGGAGGCTGCGGTGCTCGTTTCCTGACACGATGGTGTTGGGAGGTGTTTGCTATGGCGCAGCGCGAGCAACACGAACGGGTCAAAAAGATGGACCGCTGGGCGGGCAAGCTGCTCGGTCATAAGGCAGTGGTGATGGCGATACTGGTCGTCATGGCGATGGCGAGCGGCTTGGCGATGGCGAACCTTGGCGGCGATGCCGGCGGCGTGTCGTTTGAGCGCACTGACGGTTCAGGCTCGTTGGTGGAGCCGGGATCCGGCGATGCCTCGAGCGGAAAGACATCCGAAGGCTCTTCGTCTAAGGCTTCTGCTGCCGCAGAGGTCTATGTCGATGTCGATGGCGCCGTTGTGTCGCCCGGTGTATATCGCCTCAAGGACGGCGCCCGGGTGGCTCAGGCGATCGATGCCGCCGGCGGGCTGGCGCCCGAGGCAGACGTTACGGGGCTTAATCGGGCATCTAAGGTCGTCGATGGGCAGAAGATTCACGTTCCAACGGTAGGGGAGCAGCAGGCGCCCATTGCGGAAGCCGGTGTTGATGGTGGGACTTCCGCATCATCGGGCGTGAGTGGCGCAACAGGACTGGTAAACATCAATACGGCAAGTGCGGCAGAGCTGCAGACGCTCTCGGGTATCGGTCCCTCCATGGCACAGTCGATCATCGATGAGCGGACAAAGAACGGTGCTTTTGCCTCGGTTGACGATCTGATGCGTGTATCGGGAATCGGCGAGAAGAAGCTTGCCAAAATCAAAGATTGCATCTGCGTATGAGTGCGACCGAGCGCGAACATGTGATGCCTCCGCGGCCCCTGATGCCATGGACGATGACCCTGTGTGTCGGCATGTGCGTGAGCTGCGCCTTGGTGCTCAACGTGGCCGCAGATGCGCTGCTGAGAGAGCGGACGCCGGCGGTCGGGCTGCTATGGGCCATTCCATTTGCGGCGGCGGTATTCGTTGTGCTGGCTCAATCTTGTGCGCGGCTTGCCCCTTTGAAGCGGTGGCTGTATGCCGCGTCCGTCGGTCTCGTGGCGGGAGCGGTCGTCTCGGCGTGGTGGGCTGTGGGTGCGCTCAGCGCCTCGAAGGCGCTCGACGGTCGAGCGGCAAGCGGCCTCGAGTTTGTCGTGCAGGGCGATCCATCCATAAACGACGACGTGTATTCCTATACCTGCGAGGCACGCGCGGACGGTAAGAGCTTGGCAACGGTTCGCCTAACGTGTGACCGCGAGCTCAAGTTTGGGGCGCACGTGCGTGTTATCGGTCGCGTTTCACGTTTTGAGAACGATGCGTATGGACGATCGCGAGCGCTCCGAGGCGAGGTGCGCAAGGTTAAAGCCGTTCGGATTTTGTCGGTCGATGAGGGCTCTCCGGGGCCGCTGCTTCGGCTGCGAAATGAGCTGCTTGCGTCCATTGCGCCTGCGACCGACCCGGCGCGTGCGCTCATAGCCGGTGTCGTTTGCGGTCGTTCGGCCGAGCTGCGCGCCCAGCAGGCGGGCGACTGGTTTTCGGTGACGGGTACGGCGCATCTTATCGCCGTCTCGGGCAGCCATTTGGCTATCGTGGGGTTTGTAATTGAGGGCGTATTGCAAAAGACTCGGTGTTCACGTGGTCTTCGGCGGGCGATATTGGCGATAACGCTTGTGGGCTACGCTGCCTTTACGGGCGCGTCTCCCTCGGCCGTGCGCGCGTGCTGCATGGTGTTCGCGACGCTTGTCGTAAACGGCGCAGGGCGTCGCCGGCACGGCGCATCGGCGCTCTTCGTAACCATGTCCATCTTTGTGCTACTGCGGCCGACGGTGCTGTTCGAGATGGGCTTTCAGCTTTCATGTGCCAGCGTCTTAGCCATTCTGTGCTTTTGCCCCTATGCGACCTACGCTTTGGGTGAGTTGGGTGTGCCGTCGGGCGTTGCCAGCATGCTTTCCGTCACGCTGTGCTCGCAGTTGGCGACGCTCCCCATTACCATTCCTGCCTTCGGTACGTTCTCGCTCATTGCTCCGCTGGCAAATGCGGTCATCGGTCCGGTGGTGAGCGTACTGCTCGCTGTGTCGATCGTACTGGTTCCCTATTCGCTCGTGGCACAATTGCGGATTTGGGCGCTCATTGTGCCCATGGTTGCCGCCCGTTGCGCACTGTTCTTCGAGCAGCTGTTTGCCGCCGTGCCAGGTGCATCCGTGAGTGTGCCGCCCGATAGCATGTGGATTTACCTAGTGCCGTGTTTGCTGGCGGTTCTGCTGGTCTGGTGGCCGCGTCCCCGTGCACGTCCTATGGCGGTGGGGCTTGCATGCCTGGTGCTCTTGGCTGCGATTCCGTACGTCTACTGGGATCGATTCGCTCCGCCTTCGGTGACGGTGCTCGATGTGGGCCAGGCGGATGCGATTCTTATCCGCCAGGGCGGCGCGGTAGCACTCGTCGACTGCGGGCTCGACGAGCGCGTGGTAGCGGCGTTGGTTCGCAATAACGTGCACCATATCGATGCCGTCTTTGTGACGCATTGGGATGAGGATTACTGGGGTGGTCTGCCTGCCGTGCTCGAACAGTTTTCGGTCGGAACGATTGCCGTGGCGGCAGATGCGCTGGAGGATGCTCCTGCCGAGGTATTGAACCGACCTGGCGTGGAGTATCGGCAGGTGCGCCATGGGGATACGGTCGACATCGGCTCATTTTGCGCCCGCGTGATGTGGCCATTCGAGTCCGTGGATGGCGAGGGCAATGAGGACTCGCTTGTCCTGCTGCTCTCTTATGTTCAGGAAGACAAGGGCCTGCGCATGCTCCTCACCGGTGATGCCGAGCTCGACCAAGAACGGGAATTCGTGCAGGAGGTGGGGGATATCGATGTCCTTAAACTCGGGCATCACGGCTCCAAGGTTTCGGTCGATGCCGCGCTGCTGGAGATTCTGAGACCCGAGCTTTCCCTCGCGAGCGCGGGCGAGGGGAATCGATACGGTCATCCGTCCGATGCCTGCATCGATGCCGT
This sequence comes from uncultured Collinsella sp., assembly GCA_958349325.1. Classification (GTDB taxonomy): domain Bacteria; phylum Actinomycetota; class Coriobacteriia; order Coriobacteriales; family Coriobacteriaceae; genus Collinsella. Next base: position 7,948 of record CATWCP010000032.1, on the reverse strand, counting down.
GAAGGAAGCGGGTGGCGTGTTCGCGTGCACCATCGAACACGGCGACATTACCGTCACGCCGACTGAGAATGGCTTTGCGATGCGATGCCAGCGACCGTGACGACGTCGTTGGCGTGTGGTGGGCCCCTGGGCTAGAATGGCACGGAACGAATACGAAGGCCTGCGGGAGGGGAGCGCAATGTCCGAAATCGGTCTGCTGCCGGCATATCTGATCGTCGGTACCGACGGAGTCAAGCGCGATCACGCCGTCTCGCGTATGAAAGCGCGTCTGGAAAAGTCGGGTATGGTCGAGTTTAACCTCGACGAGCGCGACATGACTAAGGACCCCGATATCGAGTCCATTATCGGATCGCTTAACACCTTTCCGATGGGCAGCGAGTTTCGCCTGGTAATCCTTGATGGCTGCTCAAAGCTCGCTAAGGCTGTCTCGGAGCCGCTCGTCGAGTACCTCGCAAGTCCCAGCCCCACAACGGTCTGCCTCATCATCGCCGACTCGCTTGCCAAGAACACGCGCCTGTATAAGGCGATCGCCAAGATCGACAAGAAGGCCGTGATCGATTGCTCCGGCACCAAGCGCTGGGAGCTACCGCGCCGCGTTCAGCAGATGGCGACGCAGCATGGCAAGTCGATCTCGACGGCGGCCGCCGAGGAACTCGTCTCGCGTTCGGGTGAAAACACTCGCATGCTCGATAACGATTTGGCTAAGCTTGCCCAGATGGTCGAGGCGCCCCAGATTGAGCTTGCCGACGTTGAGCGCTGGATTGTACGTACGGCCGAGGTTCAGCCCTGGGACTTTCTCAATGCGGTCTCGGCCCGTGACATGCGCCGCTCGCTCGAGCTCTTCAATCTACTGCCCGCCAAGAGCTACGTGTGGACTTACACATTGCTGTGCGGCCGTATTCGCGAGCTTATCGTTGCCAAGGCGCTCGATGCGCGCGGACAGGGTCGTGAGCTGGCCGCAACGCTCAAGCTCCAGTCCTGGCAGGTCAAGAATCACCTGACCTGGGCTCGCCGCTTTTCGATGGCAGAGCTCGTCGCAGCGCTCGAGGGAGCGGTCGATGTGGAGCTCGCGCTCAAGGGTTCGGCCGATTCTGAGACCGCGCTTTTGCTCTGGATTACGAACATCTTGAGAAAATCGTGATGATACCTGCCTATTTGGCAAATTCGTTCTATCCCTTTGAGGGGGAGCGTGCTATAGTAGGCGCTTGCATGACCTCACCGTGTCTCAGAGGTGTCATACATTTTTTGCAAGGAACTCGAAAGGAACTCCAGAAGTGGCAAACATCAAGTCTCAGAAGAAGCGTATCCGCACCAATGAGGCAGCTCGCATGCGTAACAAGGCTGTCAAGTCCGAGCTCAAGACGCTGACCAAGCACGTCCAGTCCGCCGTCGCCGAGGGCGACGCCGAGAAGGCCCAGGCCGCCCTCAAGACCGTCACCAAGCGTCTCGACATGGCTGCCGCCAAGCATGTTATCCACAAGAACCAGGCTTCCAACCGCAAGTCCGGTCTTGCCAAGCTCGTGAACAGCATCAACGCCTAAGTTGTAAATTTCACACTACACAGATTACGCGCATAAATGGAGCCTGTTTTATGGAACAGGCTCCATTTTTTGTATCGCTCGGGTAAGATAGTCCGCATGAATACTTCAAATGACATTTCCCACATCCGCAACTTCTCAATCGTTGCGCACATCGACCATGGCAAGTCCACGATCAGCGATCGCATCCTCGAACTCACCCATACAGTCGACGAACGCGACATGGAGTCGCAGCTGCTCGACACCATGGATATCGAGCGCGAGCGCGGCATCACGATCAAGTCCAATGCCGTTCGCGTGTCCTATGACGCCGACGATGGCGAGACGTATCAGTTCAATCTGATCGATACGCCGGGCCACGTGGACTTTACCTATGAGGTCTCGCGCTCGCTGGCAGCCTGTGAGGGCGCGGTGCTCGTTGTCGACGCCACGCAGGGCGTTGAGGCGCAGACCGTTTCTAACGCGACGCTCGCCATGAACGCCAATCTGGACATTGTGCCGGCCATCAACAAGATTGACCTGCCCTCGGCTCATCCCGACGAGGTTAAGACCGAGATCGAGGATGACCTGGCGATCCCTGCCGATGATGCCGTGTGTGTCTCGGGCAAGACCGGCGAGGGCATCCACGATCTGCTGGAGTCCATTGTCTTTTTGATCTCTCCGCCCAAGGGCGATGCGAACGCGCCGCTCAAGGCACTCATCCTGGATTCGTACTTCGACGAGTATCGTGGCGTCGTCGCCACGGTGCGCATCTTTGACGGCTCCATCAAAAAGGGCGATACCCTGCGCATGATGCAGGCAAAGGGCGACTTTTTGGTCGATGGTGTGGGCGTCAAGCGTCCCGCCGAGACCCCGGTCGACGCGCTGACGGTCGGCGAGGTGGGCTACGTGGTCACGGGCCTGAAGGACCCCGAGGCCGTTCACGTGGGCGATACCCTCACGTGGGCGTCGAATCCCTGCCTCGAGCCGCTTCCCGGCTACCGCGAGGCTAAGCCCATGGTCTATACGGGCCTGTTCCCGATCGATAACAAGGACTACGAGAACCTGCGTGACGCGCTCGATAAGCTGCACGTCAACGACCCGTCGTTGGTGTGGGAGCCCGAGACCTCGGTGGCGCTCGGCTTTGGCTTCCGCGTGGGCTTCTTGGGCCTGCTGCATATGGAGGTCGTCAAGGAGCGCTTGGAGCGCGAGTTCAATCTTGACCTCATTGCCACGAGCCCCTCGGTGGACTATCACGTCTACAAGACTGACGGCGAGATGATTGATGTCCGCAGCCCGCAGGATCTGCCCGAGGCTACGCGCATCGAGCGCATTGAGGAGCCCTACCTCAAGGCAAAGATCATCTGCCCGCCCGAGTATACGGGTGCCGTCATGCAGCTCGCTATCGAGCACCGCGGCGTTACGACCGACATGATCCATCTCACGAGCAAGTCGGTCGAGATGCGCTTTGATATGCCGCTCGCCGAGCTCATTTTGGACTTCTTTGACCAGCTCAAGAGCCGTACCAAGGGCTATGCCTCGCTCGACTACGAGTTCAACGAGTACCGTCCCTCCGAGCTCGTGAAGCTCGATATCTTGCTTTCGGGTGATGAGGTGGACGCGCTGTCGTTTATCGTCCATAAGGACAAGGCCTATGGCCTGGCCCGTGGTCTGTGCGACAAACTTAAGGAGATCATCCCGCGTCAGCTGTTCGAGGTGCCCATCCAGGGTGCTATCGGCAACAAGATCATCGCCCGCTCCACCGTCAAGGCGCGTCGCAAGGACGTGCTTGCTAAGTGCTACGGCGGCGATATTTCGCGTAAGCGTAAGCTGCTCGAGAAGCAGAAAGAGGGCAAGAAACGCATGAAGGCCATCGGCTCGGTCGAGGTCCCGCAGGAAGCCTTTATGGCGATCCTCAAGGTGGACGAGTAGGTCTATGGCGCTTTCTGAATACAGCAAGCGGCTGCTGGGCGCCTATGCCGAGCAGCCGTTCCTTATGGCTCCCATGGCGGGCGTGACCGACCCTGCCTACCGCATCATGTGTCGTCGCCGCGGTGCCAACCTTGCCTACAGCGAGATGGTGAGCGTGGCGGGCCTTGCCTATGCCAGCAACAAGACCTGGCGCCTGGTGCTACCGGCCGACGAGGAGCAGCAGATTTGCGTGCAGCTCTTTGGCTCCAAGCCCGATCAGTTTGCGAGTGCCGTCGCTGCTGTCGAGGAACGCGTGGGCGATCGCCTGTCATTGATTGATATCAACATGGCTTGTCCGGCGCGCAAGGTCGTTACCAAGGGCGAGGGCTCGGCGCTTATGCGCACGCCCGATCTGGCCGAGAAGATCGTCGAGGCGGCGGTGGGCGCGGCACATGTGCCCGTGACTGTAAAGATCCGCAAGGGCTTTTATGCCGAGGACCGTAATGCCGCGACGTTTGCCCAGATGCTCGAAGGCGCCGGTGCCGCCGCAGTCGCCGTGCACGGTCGTTGTGCCACGCAGCTCTATACGGGCCAGGCCGATTGGTCTGTCGTCGATGAGGTTGCCGACGCTGTCGAGATTCCCGTGATTGGTTCGGGTGATGTGTTCTCGGCCGAGGACGCTGCTGAGCATCTGCAAGGCTCGGGTGCCAGCGCGGTGTTTATCGCGCGCGGCATCTACGGCAATCCGTGGGTGTTCGGTGATGCTCGCGCCCTTGCGCTCGATGGCACGCCGGTTCCTTCTCGCTCCTCGGTCGAGCGCCTGGAGGCTCTGCGTGAGCACCTGACGTTGACGCACGAGCTTCTGCCGCTTATGTCGCGCGCCCGTACGTACGCGAGCTGGTATCTAAAGGGCATGCCCCATGCCGCCGCCTGGCGCGCTCAGGTGGTGCGCTGCTCCACGTACGAGGAGTTTATGGCACTGGTCGATGATATCGAGCGCGATGTGGTGGCCTGCGAGGCTGCCCTTGCCGCCGGCGAATCGGTGCCCCCTCATCCGCTGGAGGCTTAAGGGTGGCCGTTACCGCGCTGTACGTGCACGTGCCGTTTTGCGCCCAAAAGTGCCGGTACTGCGACTTTGACTCGCGCAGTTTTTCTCCGTGCGACCTGAGTGCTGCGCTCGATGTCTATTTTGAGCAGTTGTTCGCGCGCCTCGATGCTTTTGGCAAGGCTGGGGCCCTTGACCATATCCGCACCGTCTATGTTGGCGGCGGTACGCCGTCGCTGGCGGGGGAGCGCCTGGTGGAGCTGGCGCGGCGTATTCGTGCGTGGTGCGCCCCCGTTGAGTTTACCTGCGAGGCCAATCCCGAGTCGCTGACCGCCGAGCTTGCCACTGCGCTTGCCAAGGTTGGTGTCACACGCGTCTCTCTGGGCGTGCAAACGCTCGATAACACCGAACTTACCGCCATCGGCCGTATTCACGATGCCGATCGGGCGTTTGCCGCCATCGCGACGGTCAAGAACTCTGGGCTTGACGTGTCGTGCGACCTTATGTGCGGACTTCCCGGGCAGACCGCAGCGAGTTGGAAGCGCACGCTCGATGGCGTGCTGGCGGCGGCTCCGCATCATGTGTCGGTCTACCCGCTCACGCTTGAGGAGGGGACTCCCCTTTATCGCATGGCGTGCCGCGACCAGTCGGTCGAGCCCGACGAGGATTTTCAAGCTTCGTGCATGGATGTGGCGCGTGAGCGTCTGGGTGCGGCCGGCTATCACCCGTATGAGGTGGCAAGCTATGCGCTCGACGGACATGAGTGCGCCCATAACATTGCCTACTGGACCGGCCAGGGCTATTTGGGCCTGGGTCGTTCCGCCGCGGGCATGCTCGACGCCGAGGATTTCGACCGTCTTGCAGGTTTGTTCCCCGGCGTGTCTTCTCGAGGCGATTCGTACCGCGTGCGTCTGGTGCAACGTGACGATGACGCGACGGCGTTTGAGGCCGAATATCTGTCGCAGCGTGAGGCTGCGGCTGAAGACCTGATGCTGTCTTGTCGCATGACGGGCGGTGTTGCGTCCGACCTGTTGGTTCGTGCAGCTTGCGTCATCCCGGCCGATGAGCTGGCAGCTGCCTGCGATCGCGCGCTCGAATTGGGTCTTGCCACTTGGGTGCCCGAGACGCTCGGGGTCCATGAGGGACCCTTCACTTCGGCAGATGTCGTCGCGGGCCATGTTCGAGCTCGTCTGGCGCCGACACACCTGGGCTGGCTCGATGGAAATGTTCTGTTCGAGCTGTTTTGGGATCTAGCTTAGGCCGCTCGTGTAGAATTACCGGAATATATACACTGCTGTGAGCAGGAGGTTGCCGCGCATGGCGACGATGAACGAAAAAGATTACTACGAGATTCTGGGTGTCTCCAAGGACGCCACCTCGCGTGATATTCAAAAGGCCTTTCAGCAAAAGGCCCGCAAGCTCCATCCGGACGTCAACAAAGAGCCGGATGCCGAGGAAAAGTTTAAAGAGGTTTCCGAGGCCTACGCCGTGCTTTCGGATGAGCAAAAACGTGCGCGCTACGACGCCATGCGCTCGGGCAATCCCTTTGCCGGTGCTCCTACGGCTTCGCCCTATGGTGGCGGCTACGCCGGCAACACAGGCTATGGCAATCCCTTTGAGGGCGGTTTTCCCTTTGGCGGCGCTTGGGGCCAGCAGCGTCGTGGGCAGGCTGCTTACAATCCCGAGAACGGCGCCAATGTGGTCGTCGATATCAAACTCGACGCCAAGGAGGCCAAGGGCGGTGCCCGCAAGACCGTCCGCTATACGCGCTTCGATACCTGTGGTCACTGCGGTGGTTCGGGCTCTGTTTCGTCCGAGCATGCACATACCTGTCCGAGCTGCGGCGGTCGCGGTCACATCGATGTCGACCTGTCCTTTCTGTTTGGTGCCGGCACGTTCCAGTCGGTCTGCCCTGAGTGCGGTGGCTCCGGTAAGGTCGTCGCCGACCCCTGTCCCGATTGCGGCGGCAGCGGGCGGACCCGTGTGACCTCCGAGCAGACGATTGAGTTTCCCGCCGGCACGCACGATGGCGACGAGGTCCGTATTGGCGGCATGGGTCACGCCGGCACCAACGGCGCCTCTGGCGGTGATCTGGTCGGTCGCGCCCATGTTGAGGCCGAGCGCCTGGAAGGCAAGGCCCGTACCGGTTTTTACCTGATGGGCATCGTGGCGCCGTTTTTGGTGCTCTCGGCCATCTCGGGCGTGTTCTCGGCCTTTGCCGTGATGTGCTTTATTCCGTTTGCCATGGGCCTGTTCATGGTGCTCTCGGACGGCGTGCTGCACCGCAGCCTGCTGTGGTGGAAGCGCGGCGCGATGCAGTTTGCCAACGGTTTTGCCAACGGATTTATGTTTGCGCTCGTGTCGGTTTGGTTTGCGAGCTGCTCGCAACGTGCCATGCTTTCACCCTACGCAATGCAATAACATCAAACCCTCTGTTTGCGGCCGGCCCAGCTTGGGTATAGGACGCACTGTGACAATAATGAAAGTCGGAAGGATTCGGTCGTGTCGGAAAATAGGGATTACTACGAGGTGCTTGGCGTCGACAAGGATGCCGACGCGCGGACGATTAAGCGCGCGTTTCTAAAGAAGGCCCGTACCGTACACCCGGACGTTTCGGACGACCCCGAGGCCGAGGCCAAGTTCAAAGAGCTCAACGAGGCATATTCCGTTCTTTCCGATGAGCAGAAGCGTGCTAACTACGACCGTTACGGCATTGCCGACGGCCCTGGTGGTTCGGGCTACGTCGACATTAACGATATCTTTGGCGGCATGGGCATGGACGACCTCTTCTCGTCGTTCTTTGGCGGCGGTGCCGGCGGTGGCGCCCGAAATCGCCGTGAGCGTCGTCGCGGCCGCGACATGGCCATCTCCCTTTCGGTGACGCTCGAGGAGGCGGCACTCGGGTGCAAAAAGACGATCAGCTATGACCGCCTTGCTCCCTGTGAGGATTGCAATGGCACCGGTAGGGCCGAGGGCGCGCAGGAAAAGCAGTGCAGCCGCTGCCACGGCACGGGCTATGTCACGACGGTCCAGCGTTCGTTCCTGGGCCAGGTTCAGTCCTCTTCGCCTTGTCCCGACTGCCACGGCGAGGGCACGGTCATCGATCATCCCTGCGAGACCTGCGACGGTCAGGGCCGCACGCCTTCGCATGAAAAGATCGACATCGATATCGCCGCCGGCGTTTCGACCGGTCGCCAGCTGCGCGTGAGCGGCTTTGGCGAGGCTGGCCTTCGCGGCGAGCCCTCGGGCGACCTGATCGTCAACGTGCGCGTCGCCGACCACGAGCGTTTTAAGCGCAACGGTGACGACCTGTACCTCGTGAGCGATATTTCGATTGCGCAGGCAGCGCTCGGCTGCGAGATCGAGGTCGAGGGCATTATGCCCGATGAGGTCGTCAAGGTGACGATCCCTGCTGGTACACAGTACGGCGACACCGTGAGCGTCAATAATTACGGCATGCCGCGCATTGGCGGTG
>CATWCP010000031.1 GCA_958349325.1 uncultured Collinsella sp. | reverse complement strand
AGGCCCCTGGCGCCGGCGTCGGCTCCATCGGCGGCGGCGGCCGCTACGATGGCCTCGTCGAGCTCGAGGGCGGCAAGCCCACGGCAGGCGTCGGCTTCGCCGTCGGTTTTGAGCGCGCCCTGCTGGCCCTGCAGGCCTTTGGCAGCGACCTGGGTGCCGAGGAGGTCCCGTGCGTCTACGTCGCCAATGCCGGCAAGGAGCTGCGTCAGAACGTCTTTACCATTACGCAGCAGCTTCGCGCCGCAGGGATTGTGACCGAGGCCGACTATCAGGGCCGTTCGCTCAAGGCCCAGTTTAAGCAGGCCGATAAGGTAGGCGCCAAGCTCATCCTGGTCCTGGGCGGCGACGAGCTTGCCGCCGGCAAGGTCAAGGTGCGCGACATGCAGAGCCATGACGAGGTTCTCGTCGATCTGGCCAACGTCGTCGAGGCGGTTCGCGAGCGTCTGTAGCGCATGATTTTTGAGCTGCGGACCCGCTAACATGTCCCGCTCGCGACGAGCTATTGTTACGGGGGTGTTTCGCATTTATGCGGAATGCCCTCGCTTGCATATGCCGTCCACCGAGAAATACGACCATTTGGGGCAAAAACCCTTGCAATGCAGAAAATACTTTTGTGTGGTAAAGCGCAATCAGTGTCGAAAGTATTTCTCAAGCGCCTATAATGAATACCGCATGTTACGTGCATAGAAGGAGGAATGGGAGGAAACGTGGCTGAGAACCTAAGCAACCAGTCTGTACCCGAAGCCGCGGCGCGCGTCGCTGCCGTGGTCAACCGCCTCGTTAACCGAATCGGCTCGAATGCCGAGTCCAGGGAGCGTCTCGCCGAGATCGAGATCCCCGAGGAGCTGCGCGATAATCTGGCGCTGTTCCTGCGCCTGGAACGTCGTGTGCTTAGCGAGTATGATCCCGAGATCGCGGACCTGTTCGACAAGATTTTGACAGCCGAGATTGTGGTCAATGCCGGCAACCCCGGTACCTGCGCTGCCGACGAAGCCGTCGACGAGCAGGGCGTGCCCACCGCCGACGAGCCCACTGCCGTGGCATTTCGTGAGGTCGTCGATTTGATCGACAGCCTGCCGCTCGATAAGCAGCAGGTCATCGTTCGCGCCTTTACGAGCTTTTTCCATCTGGCAAACCTGTCGGAGGAGAACTACCGTGTGGCGCAGCTGCGCGAGCGCGAGGCCGGTGCGTCGACCGATACCGAGGTCGATCCTGCCAACGAGCTTACCGTTGCCTATCACCAGCTGGTGAATGAGCTGGGTGTCGAGGGTGCCAACGAGCTGCTCGACAAGCTCGAGTTCCACCCTGTCTTTACCGCACATCCCACCGAGGCCCGTCGTAAGGCCGTCGAGGGCAAGATCCGCCGTATCTCCAACCTGCTGGAGGAGCGTCCGCGTCTGGGCGGCTCCGACCTGGTGGAGAACGAGCGCCATATGCTGCAGGAGATCGACGCCCTGGTGCGTACGAGCCCCATCGCGCTCAAGAAGCCCACGCCGGTCGAGGAAGCCGATACCATCATCGACATCTTCGATAACACGCTGTTCGACGTTATCCCCGTCATCTACCGTCGTTTTGACGACTGGGTGCTGGGCGACAAGGCCGGTACCGTGCCGCCGCTGTGCCCGGCGTTCTTCCATCCCGGCAGCTGGATCGGCTCCGACCGCGACGGCAACCCCAACGTCACCGCCAAGGTGAGCCGCGAAGTCGCCGCCAAGTACTTCACCCACATGGTGCTCAAGCTCGAGGACAAGTGCCGCCGCATCGGCCACAACCTCACGCTCGAGGCCACCTACAGCAAGCCTTCTGCCGAGCTCATTAACCTGTGGAACCATCAGGTCGAGATGAGCCCTCGTTACACGGCCCGCGCCGAGCTGATCTCCGAGCACGAGCCGCATCGCGCCGTCATGCTCGTCATGGCCGACCGTCTGAACGCCACCGTGCGCCGTATCACCGACACCATGTACCACAGCGCCGATGAGTTCCTGGAGGACCTGCGCGTCGTCCAGCGCTCGCTGGCCGCCTGCGGAGCCGTCCGTGCTGCTTACGGCCCGGTCCAGACCATCATCTGGCAGGTCGAGTCCTTCGGCTTCCACATGGTCGAGATGGAGTTCCGTCAGCACTCCGTGGTGCACGCCCGCGCCCTCAAGGATATCCACGAGAACGGTATCCATGGCGATCTGCAGCCCATGACGCGCGAGGTCATCGATACCTTCCGCGCTATCGGCTCCATCCAAAAGCGCTACGGCAAGAAGATGGCGCACCGCTATATCATCTCGTTCACCAAGAGCGCCCAGCATGTGGCTGACGTCTTTGAGCTTGCCCACCTGTCCTTTGCACACGAGGAGGATGTCCCCGAGCTCGACGTGATCCCGCTGTTCGAGCAGCTCGAGGACCTCGAGGGCTGCGTCGACGTGCTCGACCAGATGCTCACGCTGCCCGTGGTACAGAAGCGCCTTGCTCAGACCAACCGCCGCATGGAGGTTATGCTGGGCTATTCCGACTCCTCCAAGGACGCCGGTCCTACCACGGCCATGCTCGCGCTGCATTCTGCGCAGGAGCGCATCGCCAAGTGGGCAGAGAAGAACGATATCGACCTGGTGCTCATGCACGGTCGCGGCGGTGCCGTGGGCCGTGGCGGCGGCCCGGCCAACAAGGCCGTGCTGGCGCAGCCCAAGGGTTCGGTCAACTGCTTCTTTAAGCTCACCGAGCAGGGCGAGGTCATCTTTGCCCGTTACGGCAACCGCACGCTGGCTCAGCGCCATGTTGAGTCCGTTGCCGCCGCAACGCTTTTGCAGTCGGCCCCGAGTGTCGAGAAGACCAACACCGAGACCACGCAGAAGTTCTGGGATATGGCCGAGAAGCTCAACGCCGCAAGCCACGAGCGCTATCTGGACCTGCTGAACACCGAGGACTTTACACCGTGGTTCTCGACCGTGACGCCGCTGACCGAGGTCGGTCTGCTGCCGATCGGCTCGCGTCCCGCCAAGCGCGGCTTGGGTGCCAAGTCGCTCGACGACCTGCGTACCATCCCGTGGATCTTCAGCTGGAGCCAGGCGCGCATTAACCTGGCCGCTTGGTACGGTCTGGGCACCGCCTGCGAGCAGCTTGGCGATCTTGACCAGCTCAAGGCTGCCTACCAGGAGTGGCCGTTCTTCCGCACCTTTATTGACAACATCGAGATGTCGATCGCCAAGACCGACCAGCGCATCGCCAAGATGTATCTGCACCTGGGCGACCGCGATGATTTGTCCGAGAAGGTCTTTACCGAGATGCAGCTCACCCGTAAGTGGGTCCTTGCCATCGTCGGTGATGAGTGGCCGCTGCAGCGTCGTCGCGTGCTCGGCTGCGCCGTTCGCGTGCGTAACCCCTACGTCGACGCTCTGTCCATCGCCCAGGTCCGCGCCCTTCGCGAGGTGCGCATGAATCAGGACGAGATGGCCGAGGAGAAGAAGGCCGAGTACATGAGCCTGATTCTTTCGACTGTGACCGGCGTCTCGGCAGGATTGCAGAACACGGGGTAATCGATAGCCCTGTGGCTCTCACCGGGACCCGATGGGTTTCCCTCTGAATGCGTCCTCGCACTTGAAGCCCCCTTATCCTGCTCCTTCGGAGCTGCGGATAAGGGGGCTTCGTGCTGCGGAGTGCATTCAGAGGGAAACCCATCGGATCCCTTCGTCCTCGGTCTTCAGGGATTAAAGCTGATGAAAATAAAGTGCGCTTCGCGCCCAATGCGGAGTGCGGCGAGGGCTTCTTGCGTCCTGCGGAGTGTGCCTAAAAGTAAACTGATGGCGGGCCCTGCGATGTCCGGTCTTCGGCGGATCAGCCGCTGGGTGAGGGTGGTGCTTGGGGCGACGTGCAAAAAACGGAGTTTTCAGCAGCCAAAGATTGATGCATAAGGCCATAGCCGGCTTTCGCTGCCTTTGTTGATGCTTTTGCACGACGATTGGGCTTTGGCGACGATCATATATGGCTGGTTTCTCACCGCATGCTATCCAGATGGGTCGAGTCATGAGGACTATCTACCTTTTGAAAGATTTTTGGCACCAAAATCTTATCCCGCGATGCTGAATACTCGCAAAAATGCACGCTCCGGAGGGTACTACCCAGTTATGGCCAGAAATCCATGCGCCATCTTATGCAATTAATTAATGAATTTATGCAAAATGGCTTACGTGCGTACGTCTCGGACTAGATGTTTGCCTCGGCGCTGCGTAAATCATCCTGTCTATAGTGTCTTTGACAGGCGGCCGCGGTCCCGTTTGGGGTCGCGGCCGTTTTGTTGTGGGGCAAATATGAACGTTGTGTTAATGAGTCGGTGGACGGTGGTGTTTTTCGGTGAGCGGCGTATCCTTCCAACGGTTTATCTAGTGTGTCAGTTGAAAGGAAGAGGGCGCTCGTCATTGTTTGAATGTGAACTGCCGTTTGACCACAAGACGTTGCATCTGGAGCTCGAGGATAAGAACTTCGCGGGTGTGATGGAAGGTCATCAAAACGAGTTTAAGACCACGAAATCGCAGGAAGAGCTGGTAGAGGAGTCACTTGCCAACCCTTATGGCTCGCCTTCGCTCGAGGAGCTTTGTGCTGGCAAGAAGGATATCGTCATTATTAGCTCCGATCATACGCGTCCCGTTCCCTCGCGTGTGACGATGCCTATTCTGCTGCATCACATCCACTCCGCTGCGCCTGAGGCGCGCGTTCGCATTCTGGTTGCTACGGGTATGCATCGTCTGTCAACGCACGAGGAGCTCGTCAACAAGTACGGCGAGGAGATCGTTGCCAACGAGGAAATCGTTATGCACGTCGCGACTGACGACAGCATGATGAAAAAGATCGGCACCCTGCCTTCTGGCGGCGAGTGCATCATCAACAAGATTGCTGCCGATTGCGATCTGCTGCTTGCCGAGGGCTTTATTGAGCCGCACTTCTTTGCCGGTTTCTCTGGTAGCCGCAAGTCCGTCCTGCCTGGCATCGCCAGCTACAAGACCATCATGTACAACCACAACGGTCAGTTTGTGAACGATTCCCATTCGCGTGCCGGCAACCTGTGCCACAACCACGTGAGCGAGGACATGTTTGCCGCTGCCGAGATGGCTCACCTCGCCTTTGTGCTTAACGTGGTGCTCAACGGCAAGCACGAGGTCATCGGCTCCTTTGCCGGCGATATCCACAAGGCGCACGAGGCTGGCTGCGAGTTCGTGAAGAGCCTTGCCGGCGTTGAGCCCGTCGAGTGCGAGATTGCCATCACCACCAACGGCGGCTACCCGCTCGACCAGAACATCTATCAGGCCGTGAAGGGCATGTGCGCCGCTGAGGCCACACTTCCCGAGGGCGGCGTGATCATCGACGTCGCCGGTTGCGCCGACGGTCACGGCGGCGAGGGCTTCTATCACAACATCGCCGACAACGATCCGGCAGAGTTTGAGCGCGCCTGCATCGACCGTCCTAAGGACGAGACCCTGCCCGACCAGTGGACGAGCCAGATTTTCGCCCGCATCCTGGCGCATCACCCTGTGATTATGGTCACCGACCTGTGTGATCACCAGATGCTCAAGGATATGCACATGACGCCGGTCAACACTATCGAGGAGGCGCTCAAGCTCGCCTTTGAGATGAAGGGTGCCGATGCCAAGGTTGCCGTCATTCCCGATGGCCTGGGCGTTGTCGTCGCGCAGCACTAGTGCGCGGCCTAAACGAATCGTTTATAACCGACAAGAAAGATAAGGTTTTATGCTTACCAAACTCCTCTGCGAATTCGGCGCAACGGCCCTCATGATCATCTTTGGCGTGGGCGTGCACTGCGATACCGTGCTTAAGGGCACCAAGTATCAGGGCTCCGGCCACATGTTTGCCATCACCACCTGGTCTTTTGGCATCTCGGTTGCTCTGTTTATCTTTGGCGGCGCCGTGTGCATGAACCCCGCCATGGTGCTTGCCCAGTGCATCGTCGGCCTGGTGCCGTGGAGCAGCTGCATCCCCTTCATGATTGCCGATATGCTCGGCGGCTTTGCGGGTGCCGTGATCGCGTGGCTTATGTATGCCGATGAGTTCAAGGCTTCCGATGGTGTCGTCGATCCCATTGCTCAGCGCAACATCTTCTCGACCAACCCCACCACCGAGGGCACCAACTATGCCCGCAACTTCTTCTGCGAGGCTATCTGCACCTTCGTGTTCATCAGCGCCATCCTTGCTGCTGCTAACCGTGCTGGCGAGAACGTTCTGATGCTCGCCATCTGCGTCGGTCTGATCGTTTGGGCCGTTGGCATGGGCATGGGCGGCATCACCGGCTTCGCCATGAACCAGGCTCGTGACCTTGGTCCTCGCATGGCCTATCAGGTGCTGCCGATCAAGAACAAGGCTGACAACAACTGGAAGTATGGCCTGCTTGTTCCTGGCATCGCACCGTTTGTCGGTGCCGCTCTGGCCGCGCTGTTTGTGCATGGTTTCTTGGGCATGTTCTAGTCTGAGGCTACATAGTTGTCCGCTGGCCGCATGGGGTAACTTCCCAGCGCGTTCTCGGACATGCAAAAAGGCTCGCTGCGCACTTCGTGCGGCGAGCCTTTTTGCGTCCTGCGGAACGCGCTGGGAAGTTACCCCATGCGGCCAGCTGCGGGATCTTAGTCGCGTCGGAACAGGCAACCCAACATATATCTGAAATTGGGTGTGAGGGGCGCTTTGCTGTTGGGGCGTTGAGATGAGGGCGACACTTTGGGAAGCGACGACGCCTTGGGAGGGGGCGTCTATCTGAAGAGGGGCTTTATGGCCGAGAGGTAGTCTTTGGCTACGTCGGCTTTGTCTGCTTGGAAGTTGTGCCAGGCCCACCATTGGACGGTTGCTACGAAGCTTGAGGCTATGTGGTGTAGTAAGAAGCTGCGGTCCATGGTGCTGGCGGGGCCTGCGGGGTCGGTGGGGACGGTTTCGGCTGCGCGCGACATGATGGTCTTGCGGAGACAGTCGGCGAAGACGCGTGAGCCGGCGCCGGCTACGAGGGCGCGTACGCCCTGACGACGATCCCAGAGGTTGTTGAGGATATGCTCGACTTGCACGAGTGGGTCGTCGAGCGGCGTACCATCGTCGTCGAGGGCGTGGGCGCAGATGTCGCTCACGAGCTCGGACAGTAGGTCGTCTTTGCTCTTAAAGAGGCCGTAGAATGTGGCCCGACCAACATGGGCACGAGCGATGATGTCGCCGACAATAATCTTGCCGTAATCCTCTTCGCGTAGCAGCTCGGAGAACGCTGCAACGATGGCAGCGCGGCTTTTTTCTTTGCGGGCATCCATGGCTATGCATCCACGTGAACGAGTAGACAACGGAGCGTGCCGGAGCAACCCTCGTAGGGGCGCTTGCCGGCGCCGTAGCCGACGGCTTCGATGTGGTAGCGTGCCGGCAGGTGCTCGGACGTGCGCAGCGCGGTAACGATGGCGGCGCCCGTGGGCGTCACGAGCTCGCCGGCGACCGGTGCGGGCGTGAGGGCGATATTGCCCGCCTGGCACAGGTTGACGACAGCGGGGACGGGAATGGGCATAAGGCCGTGGGCGCAGTGGATGGTGCCGTGGCCCTCGGAGAGCGACTCGACGACAATATCCTCGATGCCCAGGTCATCGAGGCAGATGGCGACCGAGCAGATGTCAACGATGGAGTCGACGGCGCCCACCTCGTGGAACATGACGGTCTCGGGCGTTTTGCCGTGGGCCTTTGCCTCGGCGGCGGCGAGCGCGGTAAAGATGGCGAGCGCACGACGCTTGGCGCCATCGCTTAGCTGCGAGCCGTCGATGATAGCAGTGACGTCCGCCAAAGAACGGTGGTGATGGTGGTGGGCGTGATGATGGCCCTCGTGGTCATGGCCGTGGGCCTCATGATCATGTTCGTGGCAGTGACTGTGCTCGTCGTGCTCATGATGGTGGTGCTCGTGCTCGTGCGTGTGCTCGGCAGCTGCTTCGTTGCCGTAGAGCCAGGCCATATCGTGGTCGTGGTTCTCGAGCTCCTCTGCAAGCTGGACGTCAAAATCACAGGCGTCGATGCCATGCTTGTTTGCACGCGTGACGGCGATCGTAAAGCCGTCGACCGGCAGCGTAGCGAGCTGTTCGCGCAGGTGCTCCTCGCTGGCGCCCAGGTCGAGCAGGGCCGCGACAGTCATGTCGCCGCTGATGCCCGAGGTGCCGTCGATGATAAGCGTGTGCTGATGATTGGACATGGAATGCTCCTTAGCGGGCGCGGGGTGTGCCGGCGCTCAGATGATTGATAAGACTTGCCTGGTAGGCGGCACCAAAGCCGTTGTCGATATTGACGACCGATACGCCGCTGGCACAGGAGTTGAGCATGGCGAGCAGTGCGGCTACGCCACCAAAACTTGCGCCGTAGCCCACGCTGGTGGGAACGGCGATGACCGGACAGCTCACCAGGCCGCCGACAACGCTCGCCAACGCGCCCTCCATGCCGGCGATGGCGATGACCACCTGCGCCTGTGCAAGTTCCTCGGCATGCGCGAGCAGGCGGTGCAGGCCGGCAACACCCACGTCGTAGAGGCGGTCGACCTCGTTGCCATAGAATTCGGCCGTCAACGCGGCTTCCTCGGCGACGGGCAAGTCGCTCGTGCCGGCGCAGGCGACGACGATGCGTCCGTTGCCAGTAGGGGAGGGCTTGCCGCCCACGAGGGCGAGCTGTGCGTTCGGGATATATCCCAGGTCGATGCCGTTGCCGAGGAGCTCCGAGGTACGGGCTGCTTTTTCGCTGTCCAGGCGCGTGACCAGGACGCGCTCCTGGCCGGCATCGCGCAGCGCTTCGATAATGGCGGTAATCTGCTCGGCGGTTTTACCGGCACCGTAGACAACCTCGCCGGCTCCCTGGCGCACCCCGCGCGAAAGATCGAGCTGTGCAAAGCCCAGGTCGGCGGTCGGCGCCGTCTGGATGCGCGTGAGGGCGACTGCCGGGGTGACTGCTCCGCCGGCAACATCGCTCAGCAATTGCTCAAGATCTTGCTTATCCATATATGTTCCCTTCGACGGCGCAAAGTCTAGCACTCATAGGGTATGTTTCCGAACACTAAGACAAAATTGTTCGGAAACTATAGGACGGACTGATTCAATTGTTAGACGGATCGGCTAGTCACGCAGGATGATGTCCATGGCGAGCATCAGGTTGCGCTCGTCGATGGCAAACGGGGCGGCTTCGCGCGTTTTGGGCTTGGCGCAAAACGCGATGCCCGTGCCCGCGGCCTGAATCATGGGGATATCGTTGGCGCCGTCGCCGATTGCCACGGTGTGTGCCATATCGACGCCGCACTCAACCGCCCAATCCAGCAGCCGGATGAGCTTGGATTCCTTGGTCACGATGTCTGCCGCCAGCTTGCCGGTGAGCTTGCCGTCCACGACTTCCAGGCGGTTAGCGAGGCAAAAGTCGATGCCCGCGGCGGCCATGATCTTATCGGCGACCTCGTGAAAGCCGCCGCTTACCACGCCGACCTTCCAGCCCTTGCTGTGCGCCGAGCGCACAAGCTCCAGCGCGCCGGGGGTAAACGTCACGCGCTCAAAGGTGCGCTCGAACACACTCTCGTCCAAGCCGGCAAGCAGCCCCACGCGCTCCTCGAGCGCCTGCTTAAAGTCGAGCTCGCCGCGCATGGCGCGCTCAGTGATCTTCGCCACTTGCTCGCCTACGCCGGCCTCCTCGCCCAACAGGTCGATGACCTCCTGGTTGATGAGCGTGGAGTCGATATCCATAACGATGAGGCGTGCAGTCATGGCGGGCCTTTCCGAGTGCAGTTGTATTGGGGCACATTGTCGCACGCCGCACGCCTGGGCGACGGCCGCGGTGCGTCAATTGTTTCGTCTCCGTCAAGTCTTTGGGCAAGAGCTACTTTTTCGCGGCACATCGACGCGGGTGCGATAAGATAGAACGCCATGTCTGGCTGCGCGGTTTACGCAGGCTGGGCAAATCTGTACGACGCCGCCCGGAACGACACGGGGCGGCACAGATCCATAAAGGAGGATCACTGGTATGAGCCAGACCCGTCCCATCGACGAGCATTCCATGCACACCCGTACCTGCGGCGAGCTTCGCCGCGAGAACGTGGGCGAAGAGGTCACCCTCACCGGTTGGGTGAGCCGTCGCCGCGACCACGGCGGCCTTATCTTCTGCGATCTTCGCGACCGCGAGGGCATCACGCAGCTCACCTTCGACCCCGAGCACTCCGACGGCGACGCCTTTAAGATCGCCGAGACCATGCGTCCCGAGTGGCCCATCAAGATCCACGGCGTCGTGCGCTCCCGTGGCGAGGAGACCACCAACACCAAGCTCGCGACCGGCGAGATCGAGGTCCTGACCGACCACGCCGAGGTTCTCAACACGTCCGTCACCCCGCCGTTCCAGATCGAGGACGGCATCGAGACCAGCGAGGACACCCGCCTGCGCTATCGCTATCTGGACCTCCGCCGTCCCGAGATGATGGCCAACCTCAAGCTGCGCTCCGACTTTACCTTTGCCATTCGCGAGGCACTGCACAACCGTGAGTTCATGGAGGTCGAGACGCCCTCCCTGTTCAAGTCCACGCCCGAGGGCGCCCGCGACTTCATCGTTCCCAGCCGCATCCAGCCGGGCAACTTCTACGCCCTGCCGCAGTCCCCGCAGCTTCTGAAGCAGCTGCTCATGGTTGGTGGCGTTGAGCGCTACTACCAGGTTGCCAAGTGCTTCCGCGACGAGGACCTGCGTGCCGACCGTCAGCCCGAGTTCACCCAGGTCGATATCGAGATGTCCTTCGTGGACCAGAATGACGTCATGAGCGCGCTCGAGGAGGTCCTGGCCGACGCCTTCGGCCGCATGGGCGTCGAGATGCCCACGCCGCTGCGTCGCATGGACTACTGGGAGGCCATGGACACCTATGGCTCCGACAAGCCCGATACCCGCTATGGCATGCACCTGGTCGACCTGACCGACATCTTTGCCAACTCCAAGTTCAAGGTCTTTGCGACTGCCGCAAACGAGGAGGGCTCTGTCGTCAAGGCCATCAACGCCAAGGGCGCCGGTGCCTGGGCACGTGCCAAGATCGATAAGCTTGCCGGCGTGGCCTCCACGTTTGGCGCCAAGGGCTTGGCCTGGATCGCCTTCCGCGAGGACGGCTCCATCAACAGCCCCATCGTCAAGTTCTTCTCGGACGAGGAGATGGCGGCTCTGCGCGAGCGCATGGACGTCGAGCCCGGCGATCTTGTGATGTTCGCCGCCGGCCCGCGCCTGCTCTCCGACGAGATCCTGGGTGGCATGCGTTCTCACATGGCCAACGCACTCGAGATCAAGCGCGAGGGTCACGACTTCCTGTGGGTCGTCAACTTCCCGCTGTTCCACTGGGACGAGGATCGCAAGGCCTATGCTGCCGAGCACCAGCCCTTTACCCTGCCGACCGAGACCGACATTGCCAAGATCGAGGCCGACCCGTTGGCAGCCGGTTCGTGCACCTACGACTTTGTCATGGACGGCTTTGAGGCCGGCGGCGGCGGTATGCGTA